>NZ_KV797517.1:0-66951 GCF_001809405.1 Corynebacterium sp. HMSC055A01
ATTTATCCACACGAAATGTCCCTTAAGCCTTCACCAAGACCGTGTCCCGTCCTGATCAAGCTGGCGCCGAGGCTGCTGGGTTGAGATGGCTTGCGCAGGCGCTTGCCGCCGTCGTCGTGGACGTCACCGAAGTCACCTCTACTTCTCTTAGCACGCGGCGGGTGGAGCAGGCGCGGCCGAGCGCTCCTGCTGCCCGCGCCTTTGGCGCTGCGCTGCGCACGGTCCATGAAGCGGGAGCGCCCGCCTTTGGCGCGCCGCCGGCGGGCTGGGAGGGCGCGAACTTCATTGGGCGCGTGGAGCAACCCTGCGAACCATGCGAATCCTGGGGCGAGTTCTACGCTGAGCAGCGAGTGCTGCCTTTCGTGGATGGACTGCCTCAGGGGGTGCAGGGGATTGTCCGACAAGCATGCGAGGCGATAAAAGCTGCGGACTGGGACGTGAAACCGGCTCGCATTCACGGTGACCTGTGGGCAGGTAACGTACTGTTTACTGACGTTTCGGCCGTGATGATCGACCCAGCTGCACACGGCGGTCACCCGTGGACGGACCTCGCCATGCTCGAACTGTTTGGCACGCCGTTCTACGAGGAAATCCTCCGCGGGTACGGGGCGCCCAAGGAATACGAGAATTGGGTGCCCATGCATCAGCTGCACCCGCTGGCGGTGCATTCCTTAACGCATGGGCCCGCGTATTACGGCCCGCTCGAACAGGCGGCGGAGGCCACGCTCGACGCGTTGCGTTAGCGCGATTCCATTGCTTAAGAGCGCACTGCAACAGGCAGAAGATTATTGCGGCCCAGGCGGCATGGTGCGCTTGTGGGCGCCGCGGCGCCACAGGGTCTCGATGCGCGATTGGGCGGCGGCAGGCACGTCCTTCCCCTCGAGGTAGTCGTCGATGTGGGAGTAGGTGACGCCGAGCGCTTCTTCGTCAGAGAGCAAGGGGCGGTCATCCTCTAGGTCTGCGGTGGGAACCTTCTTCCACGTGGAATCTGGTGCGCCGAGATGCTTCAGAAGCTGAGCACCCTGGCGCTTGTTGAGCCCGGCGAGGGGCAGGACGTCGGCAGCGCCGTCGCCCCACTTGGTAAAGAAGGCGGTGACGTTTTCGGCGGCGTGGTCTGTACCGATGACCAGCGCGCCGACTTCGCCGGCCAGCGCGTACTGCGCGGCCATGCGCAGGCGGGCCTTGAGGTTGCCTCGATTGAAGTCCCCCAGGGAGTCCTGGTGTAGGGCGTTGGCCACGGCGCCGTCGAGAGCCGCGGTGGCCTCGGCGATGTTGACGGTGAGGCAGTGGTCGGGCTCGATAAAGTCGAGGGCGATCTGTGCGTCATCCTCGTCGGCCTGTACGCCGTGGGGAAGTCGCACGGCCCAGAAGTCCGCGCCGTCGACGCGGGCCACCGCCAGCTGTGCCAAGCGCCCAGCCAGGGTGGAGTCCTGGCCGCCAGAGATGCCTAGGACAAAGCCCTTCGCGCCGGTTGTGCGTAGGTAGTCCACCAAAAATGCGACGCGGCGCTCAACCTCTTTTGCCGGATCGATACTGGGTTTTACGCCGAGGGCCTTGATGATGTCGTGCTGGAGGTCTATGGATTCATGTGACATGACGCCAATGGTAGCCGCCTGCGACAATAGGAACCCGTGAACAAAGATACGTACGTCATGATGGTCGCAGGTGTCGCCGCCCTGGGTGGCCTGCTCTTTGGGTATGACACCGGAGTGATGTCCGGCGCCCTCCTCTTCGTGGGGCCGGAATTCGGCATGTCCGCCCACGAGGAGGGGCTGGTGACCTCGATGCTGTTGGTTGGGGCGGCTGTCGGCGCGCTGGCAGCTGGGCGAGTGGCGAGCATGATCGGGCGGCGTCGCACCCTCATCGCCGGTGGACTCATCTTCGTGGCTGGTTCCGTGTGGTGCGCGCTTTCAAGCTCGGCCGCTGAACTCGCTGCCGCCCGCACATTCCTCGGCGTGGCAGTGGGCGCGGTGTCGATCGTCTCCCCGATGTATATCTCCGAAATCACCCCGGCGGCTGTGCGGGGCCGGATGGTCTCCCTCAATACGCTCATGATCGTCGTGGGGCAGCTGCTGGCGTATGGCGTGAACTCGCTGTTGGCTGCAAGCGGCAGCTGGCATTGGATGCTGGGGCTGGCCGCGGTCCCGGGCGCGGCGCTGGCGCTCGGCATGGTCTTCCTGCCCGATACCCCGGCATGGCTCGCGGCACAAGGGCGACCGCGTGAAGCTGCCGCGGTCAGCGCTCGGGTCGGTGCGCAGGGAGCGGAGCTGGAAACTGGCGCGCGGCCGAGTACGGGTGAATGGAACGCTGTGCGACGCCACCGCTGGATGCGCTGGGCCATCGCACTCGCCATGCTCATGGGCTTGACCCAGCAGATTACGGGCGTGAACGCCATCGTGTACTTTGCGCCCGCGATGATGAACCAGGTGGGTATCTCCACCACTAACTCGGTATATACGTCGATGGTGATCGGTGCGGTGTCCGTCGTGGCGTGCCTCGTGGGCATGCGCGTGATTGACCGGCTGGGACGCCGCCGGCTGCTGTTGGCGGGCCTAGGCGGAAACGTGGTCTCGCTCGTGGTCCTCGCGGTGGCCTATCACTTCGCCCATGACTCCATTCCGCTGGCCATGCTGTCGTTGGCGTGCATGGCGGCATTCATTGCCTTCCAACAGGCGGCGGTCTCCCCGGCCACGTGGTTGCTCATGTCAGAAATCGTGCCGCCTGAGGTTCGAGGGGTGGGCATGGGAATCGCCGGGCTGGCGCTGTGGGTGAGTAACTGGGCGGTGGCGCAGTTCTTCTTGCCGGTGGTGGAGTGGCTCGGAGGTTCGCTGGCCTTTGGAATCTTCGCGGTCTTAGGCCTCGTTGCGGTGGGATATACCCGCGCACTCGTTCCGGAAACGGCGGGGGAGCGCCTCGAGGATGTTGCCGAGCAGCTGCGCTCCCGCTACTCCGAAAGCTGAGTGTTTTGGTAATGATGCGCGTGTGGGGTAACATTTTTCCTCGTGTCATTGCTGGGTGTCTTCCCAGCTATGCTTTGAACTAATCAATCGCATCAAGATTGCGCATAACGAAAGGAGCGCCCGATGAAGGTTCGCAAGTCGCTTCGGTCGCTGAAGAAGAAGCCGGGCGCCCAGGTTATTCGCCGCCACGGTAAGGTCTTCGTGATCAACAAGAAGGATCCGCGCTTCAAGGCTCGCCAGGGCTAAGAAACGAGTTTCCTCGTCTCCGCCTTCCCCGTTTTGTGGGGAGGGCGGATTTTTTATGCCCACCTGCCTGGACAGATGCAGTTTAATGAATATAATTATCGGGCGGACTTCAGCAGGGGTCCGGAAGATAGTTGAAAGAAAGAAGAATAATGAAGAAGCGTCTCGCGGCGGCGGTGTGTGCTGCTGCAGTTGGGTTCACTGTCCCGGTAGCTCATGCTGCGGACTTTGAGTTTGAAAGCTTGGCGGATCCCTCGCTGGGAATCAACGAGCCCTCGTGCGAGCCGAGCGGCGAGGTACGTGAGCCGGTGGTGCTTCTCCACGGCACGTCGGACAATTCTTCGACGTGGAACGAACTGATCCCGGTCCTGCAGGAGGAGGGGATGTGCGTGTGGGCCTTTGACTACGGCGCGGACGACGTGACGCTGCAGAACGCGAATCCTCGTGCCAAGGCGATTGCGGACTTGGATGAGTCTGCGCGCGAAATTGCAGGGCAGATTGATTACGTGCGCGAGGTGACCGGAAGCGACAAGGTTAATCTGGTGGGCCACTCGCAGGGCGGGCTGCACATCAAGACCTACACGCAGATGTACGGTTCGGCTGAGCACGTTTCCCACGCTGTGGCCATTGGTGGCAACCTCCATGGCACAACCCTCAACGGGATGGGCGGGGTTCTGGCCAAGATGATTGCGGCGATGCCACACTTTGCTCGGTTCTTGGCAAGCTCTGCAGGTATCCAGCAAGTTGTCGGCTCTGAGTTCATGGAGAACCTCAATGCGCTGCCTGATACGGCGCCGGGGCCGCTCTATACCTCGATCTATTCGCCTGCCGACGTCACGGTGACCCCGAACTCTTCCTCCATGCTTACACCTGTCGACGGCGCCGACGTGGTCAACATCGATCTAGGGGAGCTGTGCGGAGCGGAGCCGCTGCATCCGGACCTGCCGCGGGATCCCATGACGATGAGCCAGGTGCTCTTTGGTCTGACCCGCGAGGCGGGGCAAGGGGCTGATTCTGGAACCTGTGTCGAGCCAATGCTTGATTAGATTTCATTGGCAATAAAAGGGGCCGGTATCGAGGGCGCGACCTGGGGCCGCGCCCTTTTGTGGACTTTGTCACAAACTAAGTGAATCTTCGGTAAACGTGCAGGGAATATCAACGGTGTAGTTACCGCCGTGGGGACGGGCGGAGTGATGGGGTGTCAACATGTGGGGTCGGGCCAAGTTACATCCTGGGAATACCAGGCATGTAACTACTACATGTAGTGCTAGTTGCGGGGTGCGGGCACAAAGTATAGTGTCGTTGATGTTGCTCGAGCGGCGGTCCGATATCGCTGTTCAGAGCCTGTAGGCAGAGCCGTTGAACGCTCTGCCAGTATCGAATTCAACAGTCACTCCGCGTGTAGCGCCGAAGGAAGCCAAAGGAACGTCACATGAGCATCACTGTCTACACTAAGCCCGCTTGCGTCCAGTGCAACGCCACCAAGAAGGCTCTCGACCGTGCTGGTCTCGAGTACGAGTTGGTGGATATCTCCCTCGATGATGATGCCCGCGACTATGTCATGGCCCTCGGATACGTCCAAGCGCCGGTCGTGGAAGCGCACGGCGAGCACTGGTCCGGCTTCCGCCCGGATCGCATCAAGGCCCTCACTGCGATGGTGGCGAGCGCCTAGGTTAACGCCATGTTGGTCGTGTATTTCTCTTCCGCTACGGAAAACACCCACCGCTTCGTCGAGAAGCTCGGCCTTCCCAGCGCACGCATCCCGCTGCGTCTTAATGACGAGCCCCTCACCGTGAATGAACCTTATGTTTTGGTCTGCCCGACATACGGGGGAGGGGCGTCGATAAGCGGGCAGAACACGCGGCCTGTACCCAAACAAGTCATTCGTTTCCTGAATGATGAACACAACCGCAGCTTCATTCGCGCCGTTGTAGCCGGAGGAAACAGTAACTTCGGCAGTGACTTTGGCAAGGCGGGTGACGTCATCGCCGCCAAGTGTAAGGTTCCTTATGTGTATCGCTTCGAGCTTCTCGGAACCGAGGAAGATGTCACAATTTGCCGTGAAGGCCTCCTGGCCAACGCGGCAGCTTTAGGTTTAGCCGCCTAAAGCCTCATCCGTACTATTTCGTCTCTCCATTTCGCCATAGCAAAGAAAGGCCCGTGAACGTCGTGACCACGCAACTGGGTAAGACCGTCGCCGAACCTGTGAAGCCGGCCGAGCAACTGGATTATCATGCACTTAACGCGCTGCTGAACTTGTATGACGAGAACGGCAAGATTCAGTTCGACAAGGACCGCGAGGCCGCGAACCAATTCTTCCTCCAGCACGTCAACCAGAACACTGTCTACTTCCACGACTTGGAAGAGAAGATGCGCTACCTGGTGGAAAACAAGTACTACGAGCCAGAGCTCATCGAGCAGTACGACTTCGATTTCATCAAGTCCCTGTTCAAGCGTGCCTATGCCTTTAAGTTCCGGTTTAAGACCTTCCTTGGCGCCTACAAGTACTACACGTCGTACACCCTGAAGACCTTCGACGGCCGCCGCTACCTCGAGCGCTTCGAAGACCGTGTGTCCATGACCGCACTCTTCTTGGCTGATGGTGACACGGAGGTGGCTGAACACCTCGTGGATGAAATCATGACCGGCCGCTTCCAGCCGGCTACCCCGACCTTCCTTAATGCCGGCAAGGCCCAGCGTGGCGAGCTGGTGTCCTGCTTCCTGTTGCGCATCGAGGACAACATGGAGTCGATTGGGCGCTCTATTAACTCCGCCCTGCAGCTGTCCAAGCGCGGCGGCGGCGTTGCCCTGCTGTTGTCCAACATCCGCGAATCCGGCGCGCCCATCAAGCACATCGAGAACCAGTCTTCCGGCGTCATCCCCGTGATGAAGCTGCTGGAGGATTCCTTCTCCTATGCCAACCAGCTGGGCGCTCGCCAGGGCGCTGGTGCGGTGTACCTCAACGCGCACCACCCGGACATCATGAGCTTCCTTGACACCAAGCGTGAGAATGCGGACGAGAAGATCCGTATCAAGACCCTTTCGCTTGGCATCGTGATCCCCGACATCACCTTCGAGCTGGCAAAGCGTAACGATGACATGTATCTGTTCAGCCCGTACGATGTCGAGCGCGTCTACGGCAAGGCCTTCGGCGATATTTCCATCACCGAGCACTACGAAGAGATGGTCGAGGATCCGCGTATCCGCAAGAAGAAGATCAACGCTCGCCACTTCTTCCAGACCGTCGCGGAGCTGCAGTTCGAGTCCGGTTACCCCTACATCATGTTCGAGGACACCGTGAACCGCGCCAACCCGGTCAAGACTGGGCGCATCAACATGTCGAACCTGTGCTCCGAGATTCTGCAGGTGAACGCCCCGTCAGAGCTTAACGACGACCTCACCTACAAGACCTTGGGCAGCGATATTTCCTGCAACCTTGGCTCCCTCAATATCGCGGCTACCATGGATTCCCCGGACTTCGCCTTGACGGTGGAAACCGCTATCCGTGGCTTGACGGCTGTGGCGGACAAGACCTCCATCGACTCCGTTCCCTCCGTGCGCAAGGGCAACGATGATTCCCACGCGATTGGCCTGGGGCAGATGAACCTGCACGGTTACCTTGGCCGCGAGCACATTGAGTACGGCTCCGATGAAGGCTTGGACTTCACCAACGCTTACTTCGCCGCCATCATGTACGCCGCGTTGCGTGCGTCCAACAAGCTGGCCCGCGAGCGTGGCGAGTACTTCACCGAGTTCCCCGAGTCTGACTATGCCAGCGGTGAGTTCTTCGACCGTTATGATCCGGCTGACTTTGCTCCGCGCACGGAAAAGGTCAAGGAGCTCTTCGCTAAGTCCTCGATTCACACCCCGTCGGCGGAGGAGTGGGCTGCGCTGAAGGCGGACGTCGCCAAGCACGGCATCTACAACCGCAACCTGCAGGCAGTGCCGCCGACCGGATCGATTTCGTACATCAACAACTCGACGTCCTCGATTCACCCGATCGCCTCCAAGATTGAAATCCGCAAGGAAGGCAAAATCGGCCGCGTCTACTATCCGGCGCCGCACATGGACAATGACAACCTGGAGTACTTCAAGGACTCCTATGAGATCGGCTACGAGAAGATCATCGACACCTACGCCGAGGCCACGAAGTACGTTGACCAAGGTCTGTCGCTGACGCTGTTCTTCAAGGACACCGCCACTACCCGCGATATCAACCGCGCCCAGATCTACGCATGGCGCAAGGGTATTAAGACCCTCTACTACATCCGCCTGCGCCAGATGGCTCTGGAGGGAACCGAGGTTGAGGGCTGCGTTTCCTGCATGCTCTAGTCCCTGTTAGTCCTTGTTCGCACGCGCCTCAATCAGGATGGCGCGTGCGATTTTTTCTGCCTCGGGGGAGTCGCCGCGGTGGATTGCCTCCGCTAGATCCAGGTGGCGCTGTTCGGTGCCGGCCGTGGGGTTGCGTTTGCGGGAGCCAAAGAGGGAACGCCCGCGCACCATGGACAGCAGATAGGGGCTGAGAGCTGAAAACATCTCATTGCCCGAGGCGTGGAGAACCATGGCATGAAAACGCAGGTCGGTAGCGAGGTGTTCACCGACGCGCCGCGTTGGCGTGTCTTGGAGGCGTTGGGCCAGCTCTAAGATCTCCTCCTTATCTTCTTGGGACGCATGCAGCGCAGCGAGGCCGGCGGCGACGGGCTCGATGGCAAGGCGCAGTTCATTGAGTGAGGCGCGCTGCCTGTCGCGGGATTTCTCTGAGCTTAGGCGCCACGAAATGATGGCGGGATCATAGACCGCCCACTCGCTGATGGGGAGCACCGTGATACCTACGCGGCGTGAAGAAGAGACCATGCCTAAGTGCTCTAGGGCGCGCATTGCCTCGCGGGCTACGGTTCGGGAAACTCCGAAACGCGCGCAGAGATCGGTGAGCGTAAAACGCTCACCGGCGGCAAGGGTGCCGCTGACGATGTCGGCGCCCATGGTGTCTAGAACGGTGCTGAGTAGGGGAGCGGAGGGCTCAGTCACGGGGAGCCGGTACCTCCATCGACATTCGGGGGCGTGTGAATAGGGCTTAAGTATAAAACACGCAGGAATTTTGGCCCCTAGTTTTACCGGGTACCATGGCACCAGACTCACAATAACTAGTAAGACGAGGTGACGTGCGTGTCTCACGAGTACGACGATTACATCGCTAGCCACGAGGCTCCGGTGAAGGCAATTAACTGGAACACGATTCCAGATGAGAAGGATCTCGAGGTGTGGGATCGCCTCACCGGTAACTTCTGGCTCCCGGAAAAGGTGCCGGTGTCTAACGATATCCAGAGCTGGAAAACTCTGACTGAGAAGGAGCAGGAGACCACCATGCGTGTCTTCGCTGGTCTCACTCTGCTCGATACCATCCAGGGCACCGTCGGTGCGGTATCGCTGCTTCCCGACGCCACCACTCTCCACGAAGAGGCGGTCTATACCAACATCGCCTTCATGGAGTCTGTTCACGCGAAGTCCTACTCCAATATCTTTATGACGTTGGCGTCGACTCCCATGATTAACGATGCCTTCCGCTGGTCCGAAGAGAATGAAAACCTCCAGCGCAAGGCAAAAATCGTCATGTCCTACTATCAGGGCGATGACCCGCTGAAGAAGAAGGTTGCGTCTACTTTGCTGGAATCCTTCCTCTTCTACTCAGGCTTCTTCCTGCCGATGTACTTCTCGTCACGCGCAAAGCTGACGAACACGGCCGATATCATCCGCCTGATCATCCGCGATGAGGCTGTTCATGGCTATTACATTGGTTACAAGTTCCAGCAGGGCTACAAGAAGCTCTCGGAGTCGGAGCAGGAAGAGATGAAGGGCTACGCCTTCGACCTGCTCTATGAACTCTACGAGAACGAGATCGACTACACCGAGGATCTCTACGATGAGTTGGGCTGGACCGAGGATGTAAAGCGCTTCCTTCGCTACAACGCCAACAAGGCGCTCAATAACCTAGGCTTCGAGGGGCTTTTCCCGGCTGATGAAACCCGCGTGTCCCCGGCCATCCTGTCCTCCTTGTCTCCGAACGCGGATGAGAACCATGACTTCTTCTCTGGCTCCGGTTCCTCCTATGTGATTGGCAAGGCGGAGGAAACCACCGACGAGGACTGGGACTTCTAAGTACCATCCACTGCCACGCCGCACCTCCTAGAACGATCAACCGAAAGTTTGATTCTTTCAGGGGGTGCGTTTTCGGGTTTTAGGGGCCCGCACACTCGGCCATCTGTGTTCTAGATCACCGCCTGGTGAGGCATGGTGTAGCGGGTCTGCCACGTACAAGGGGTTATCCGGATAAAACGGGGCTAGCAAGGGCTACGGGGAATATCAGAGCGCTGGAAATTTGGCCCTGAGGTGCCCTAATATAAGGCGAGTAAACCTAGGTGTTTAATCACTGGGCGTGTGGCGCGATAAAACGCGTGATACCGATGTGGTTAGACGCTTGTTCTTCAGGAGGATTTTATGACCGCTGTGGCGCCACGGCTCGACGATTACGTCGCGCCTACACGTCCGGAGCCGACTGGTAACGCAAAGACCGGTTCCAAGGCGTGGATGTTGCTAACCACCACCGACCACAAGCAGCTGGGCATCATGTACATGATCATGGCCTTCAGCTTCTTCTTCCTCGGTGGCTTCATGGCTCTGCTGCTTCGCGCTGAGCTTTTCACCCCAGGATTGCAGTTCCTGTCCAACGAGCAGTTCAACCAGCTCTTCACCATGCACGGCACCGTCATGCTGCTGCTGTTTGCAACACCAGTGGTGTGGGCATTCGGTAACTATGTTCTGCCTCTGCAGATTGGCGCACCGGATGTGGCCTTCCCGCGTCTGAACGCTTTCGGTTTCTGGATTACCTTGACCGGCGGCATCGTGATGCTCGCGGGCTTCTTGACTCCGGGCGGCGCTGCTGACTTCGGCTGGACCATGTACGTCCCGCTGTCTGACGCGGTTCACACCCCGGGTATCGGCGCTGACATGTGGATCGTCGGCGTGGGTGCTACCGGTGTCGGTACCATTGCTTCCGCCATCAACATGATCACCACGGTCCTCACCCTGCGTGCACCGGGCATGACCATGTTCCGTCTGCCGGTCTTCACCTGGGCGGTGTTTACCGCATCTGTCATCGTCTTGATGATCTTCCCGCTGCTGACCGCTGCAGCTCTGGGTGTTCTCTATGACCGCAAGCTGGGCGCCCACATCTTCGACTCCGCCAACGGTGGCGGCATCCTGTGGCAGCACCTCTTCTGGTTCTTCGGCCACCCAGAGGTCTACGTCTTGGCACTCCCGTTCTTCGGCATTATCTCTGAGGTTGTCCCGGTCTTCGCCCGCAAGCCGGTCTTCGGTTACATCGGCCTGGTCTTCGCCCTGCTGGCAATTGGTGCACTGTCCATGGCCGTGTGGGCTCACCACATGTTCGTCACCGGTGCGATTCTGCTGCCGTTCTTCTCCTTCATGACCTTCCTCATTGCGGTTCCGACCGGCGTGAAGTTCTTCAACTGGGTCGGCACCATGTGGAAGGGCCACATCACCTGGGATACCCCGATGATCTTCGCCATGGGCTTCCTGGCAACCTTCCTCTTCGGTGGTATGACCGGTATTATGCTGGCCTCCCCGGCACTGGACTTCCACCTTGCTGAGTCCTACTTCCTGATTGCTCACTTCCACTACACCCTGTTCGGTACCGTGGTGTTCTCCGCCTTCGCTGGCCTGTACTTCTGGTTCCCGAAGATGACCGGCCGTATGCTCGATGAGCGCCTGGGCAAGATTCACTTCTGGCTGACCTTCATCGGCTTCCACGGCACCTTCCTGATTCAGCACTGGGTGGGCAACATGGGTATGCCGCGTCGTTACGCCGATTACCTGGAGTCTGATGGCTTCACGGTCTTCAACCAGATTTCCACCATCTTCTCCTTCGTTCTCGGCGCCTCGGTTATCCCGCTGATTTGGAACGTCTTCAAGTCCTGGCGTTACGGTGAGATCGTCACTGTGGACGATCCGTGGGGCTACGGCAACTCCCTCGAGTGGGCCACCTCCTGCCCGCCGCCGCGCCACAACTTCGTGTCGCTGCCGCGCATCCGTTCCGAGCGCCCGGCCTTCGAGCTGCACTACCCGCACATGGTTAAGCGCATGCGCGAGGAAGCACACGTCGGCCACTAAGCACTCACTAGCTGAGTACTCCTGAAAACGCCGCCTCCCCATCACCGCGATGGGGAGGCGGCGTTTGCCGTAGGTGAAAAGATTACGAACGTGGTGTGAGATAATAGGCCCCGTGGATAGTCAAAGTGAACAAGTCTTCGCCGTTGTTACCGCCTCCGGCCCCGATAAGCCAGGCGTGTCGGCGGCCTTCTTCCGCGTACTGGGCTCTCATGATGTGGAGCTCGTCGACGCCGAGCAAGCCATCTTCTCCGGTCGGATTTCGCTGTCCGCCTACATTCGGGTTCGTGCCTCTCGCCTTGAGGCATTGGAGCAAGGATTGCGCAATACGTTGAGCATCTACGCGCAGTCCATCAACGTGGACCTGCGAGAAGAAGAGTCAACCTCACGCCCGCGCTCGACGCACGTCGTCGTGGTTCTGGGACGCCAGCTCAACGCCAGCCAGATGTCCGCCATTGCTAAGGAACTGGCTAACCTCAACGTCAACATCGACCGGATCCGCGGGCTCTCCACTTATCCGCTCAATGGCTTGGAGCTGTATATCACGATCGATGGTGCTGCCGATCCTGTTCGCGCCATGCTGGCCCGCCTAGCTACCGAGCAAGGCGTCGACATCGCCATCGAGCGCTCTGGCCTGCAGCGCCGTTCGAAGCGGCTTATCTGCTTTGACTGCGATTCCACCCTTATCACCGGCGAGGTCATAGAAATGCTGGCCGCCCACGCCGGCAAGGAAGCCGAGGTTGCCGCAGTGACCGAGCGCGCGATGCGCGGCGAGCTGGACTTCGAGCAATCCCTACGCGAGCGTGTCGCCACCCTGGAAGGTTTGCCGGAGTCCGTCATCGCAGAAACCGCCGCCGATATTTGCCTGACCCCGGGCGTGCGGACCACCATCCGCACGCTCAAGCGCATGGGCTACCGCGTTGCGGTAGTCTCTGGTGGCTTTATCCAAGTCCTCGAGGCTCTGGCACGGGAACTCGACCTCGACTACGTGCGCGCCAACACCCTCGAAATCGTGGACGGTAAGCTCACCGGCCGCGTCATCGGTGACGTGGTGGACCGCAAGGCCAAGGAGAAGTTCCTGCGCGAATTCGCTGCGGATTCGGGTCTGAGCATGCTGCAGACCGTTGCCGTCGGCGACGGCGCTAACGATATCGACATGATTTCCGCCGCCGGCTTGGGCATCGCCTTCAACGCCAAGCCAGCGCTGCGCCAGGTTGCGGATACCTCCGTCAACCACCCGTACATGGATGAGATCCTGCAGATCCTCGGTATCCCGATGGAAGAAGTTGCCAGTGAGTAATCTCCGCGAGGCCCATCGCCGTCTTGCGGCTGCGTGTAGCGAGCGCAGTTGGCGCGATGACCCTGAGGACCCGAACAAACCCGAGACCATTCAGGCGATGCAGATCGCGCTCAACCTGCCCAAGCAGGATCCGCCCGCGCGCACCGAGGTGCTCGAGGCGGCAGCTAAAGGCGTCGTCAAGCTCTGCCTCGATGATAGGGCTGGCCAGGATGGGGCCATCGCCGAGGCCCTAGGGCAGTGGTACGGGCACCGCATCCGCAAGGTGGCGCGCCGCGCACGCAACAAGGCCTGGCGCGATGTGCAGACCCTGCCCGGAGTCACCGTGGATGATCGCGCCCGCGTCTTCCTCCCCTCGGCGGTGCAGGACGTGCACCCACTCGTGGCGAAGCTGCAGATCGGCCACACCGATCTGCCCCAGGATGAGCCAGGGCCCGCGCTTGGCGACGCCCCCGTGATCTACGTCGACGCCTCCCTCGCCATGAGCGCGGGAAAGGCCGCAGCACAAGTAGGGCACGGCTCAATGCTACTGGCCGCGGCGATGAGCGCCGAGGAAGTGGAGGACTGGGCAGCACAGGACTTTGTGCTGTCCGTGCGCGAAATCCCCCATGAGGAGTTTGCCGTGGCTTGTACGCGTCAGGGAGCGGTGGTGGTGCGCGACGCCGGCTTCACCGAGGTCGCCCCGGACTCAGCCACGGTGTGCGCGCTGCGCCGCCCCTAGCGGGCCTCAACTAGGCGCTTGAGCGCGCCGCGCACGACCTGCGGGTCGCTCGTGGGCCACATCTGCGGCATCGAGGCGCGTAGGTAGGAGCCATAGCGCTTGGTTTCCAAGCGGCTATCGAGGACCGCGACGACCCCGCGGTCCGCAGTGGAGCGCAGGAGGCGGCCCGCGCCTTGGGCCATAAGCAGCGCCGCGTGCGTAGCGGAAACCTCCATAAAACCGTTGCGCCCAGCCGCCTTAGCTGCTTCGGTGCGCGCTTGCATGAGGGGATTATCCGGGCGGGGGAAGGGGATACGGTCGATGAGCACCAGGGAACACGCGGGGCCCGGGACGTCGACACCCTGCCAGAGAGTGAGCGTGCCGAACAGACAGGAGTTCTCGTTCTTCGTGAACTTATCAACGAGCGCGCCGATGGAGTCCTCGCCTTGGAGATAAATATCGAAAGGGAGCGTGGGCTTGAGTTCCTCGGCCGCTTGTTGTGCGGCCCGGCGTGAGGAGAAGAGACCGAGGGTGCGCCCGCCCGCGGCCATGATGAGCTCGCGGATTTCCTTAAGCGTCTGCGGGCTGAGTCCGTCGCGGCCCGGCTGCGGCAGGTGCGCTGCGGTATAAAGGATGCCGCTGCGCGCGGGGTCGAAAGGATAGCCCACGTCGAGACTATCCCATGTACCTTTGGGCAGGCCCCATTGTGCGGCCATGGCGTCGAAGCGCCCGCCCAAGGCAAGCGTGGCGGAGGTCAGCACGACAGTCTGTTCGCCGAAGAGCTTTTCGTGCAACATGCCGGCGATGGAGAGCGGGGCCACGGCCAGGGTGTCGTTTAGCGTGCGCTCATCGCGTTCCAGCCACACCACGTCGGCGTGTGCTGCGGGGTCACCGGTGGCGAAGACGTCGAGGATGCGGGCGATGGCTTCGACGAGGCTGCCGAGGTGATTGGCCAGGTTTTGGCGCTCGGCAGATTTTTCTGGGTCTTGGGCCTGTTCGCCTTCGGGGGCGCGGGCGATGGTCTCGCGGCAGTCGCTTAACGTGTCCGCGAGGCTCATGAGTTGTTGCTTGGCTTCCTCCGGAAGATCGGTCCAGCGGCCCGGCGTGAATTCACCGAGTAGTTGGCTCAGTTCATTGGCTTGTTCGCTCAGCCGCTGGTCTTTGCCATTGGCGCCGAGGGACTTGGCGCGGTTGGCCGCCATTTTGAGGGCGCGCCCGGTGATCTCGGCGGTAGAGACCGAGGTGATGCGGCCATCTAGCTCGTGTGCCTCATCGATGATGACGACATCGTGCTCTGGCAGGATGTTGATGTCTGCCACCGCATCGATGGCGAGCAGCGCGTGGTTGGTGACGACGATGTCGACGTCTGCCGCGCGGCGCCGCGCGAGCTCCGCGAAGCAGTCCTCGCCGTGCGGGCAGCGGGTAGCACCAAGGCACTCATTGGAGGTGACGGAGACCTGCCGCCAGGCTAGATCAGGCACTCCCGGTTCGAGGTCCTCGCGGTCGCCCGTCTCGGTGTCCTCCGCCCACTCGTAGACGCGCTGGACATGGCGGCCGAGGCTGGAGATGGCGTCCTGATCGAGCAGGGCGTCTTCGTCGTCAAGCTCAGCGGCGCGGGAAACCTTGTTGAGGCAGACATAGTTGGAGCGACCCTTCATGATGGCGAAGGTCGGCTTCTTTTCCAGGTGCGGTTCGAGGGCCTCGGCGAGGCGCGGCAGGTCTCGTTCCACCAGCTGGCGTTGCAGTGCCAGCGTGGCCGTGGAAACAATCACGGTGTGCCCGGTCTCTTGCGCGTGGCGAAAGGCAGGGACGAGGTAAGCCAGTGATTTACCCGTACCCGTTCCAGCTTGCACGGCGAGGTGGCGCTCTTTTTCCAGCGCGGTGGTCACGGCTTCCGCCATGCGCACCTGGCCGGCACGCCGCGCACCTCCGAGGGCGGAGACGGCAGCGTCGAGGAGGTCAACCGTTGAGTCCTGCATTTGAGTCAGTCTAGTCGGTTGCCTCCCGCACGCATCCTATGAGCCGAACCCGATGAAGCGGGTCGGCACCGCAGGTTCGTCGCGGGTCAGAGCCAAACCTTCCCACGGCAGAGTGGTGATGGCGTGGGCTAGGTACTCGCGGGCTTCGTGGAGGGTGGGCAGATTGTCCATGATCTCCCCGTCGCGCATGAGCGGCACCGTCATGTCGCGGGTGCTCAGCGTTCCGGTGTCTGGATCTTCGGCGGAGAAGGGGAGCACGAGCTCCTCGACGGCCACCCCGGAGGAGCGGTAGGTGCGCAGGGAGCGCTTTGCCCCGCCCTGCGACTTCTTCGAGGAGGAACGCTTGGCCACGGGGTGGCCATCGACCTCGACGACCTTGTACACCATGCTGGCGGTTGGGGCGCCAGAGCCGGTGACCACCGAGGTGCCCACGCCGTAGACGTCGACGGGATCTCCGCGCAGGCCAGCGATGGCGAACTCGTCTAGGTCGGAGGAGACAACGATCTTCGTGTTGTGGTTGCCCAAGTCATCGAGCTGTTTGCGCACGCGGCGGGTGACAGCGGCCAAATCGCCGGAGTCGATGCGAACGCCGCCCAGCTCGGGGCCGGCTACCCGCACGGCGGTTTCCACGCCCTTGGTGATGTCGTAGGTATCCACCAACAGGGTGGTGCCCACGCCGAGGGTTTCGATCTGTCCGCGGAAGGCCGCCTCCTCGTTCGGGGTTCCGTCTTCGTTGACGTGCGCGAGCGTCCATGCATGCGCCGCAGTACCGGAGACCGGGATGTCGTAGCGGTAGCCAGCTTCCAGGTTGGAAGTGGCCTGGAAACCGGCTAAGTAGGCGGCGCGGGCGGCGGTGACGGCGGCGTACTCGTGCGTGCGGCGCGAGCCCATCTCGATGATGGGGCGGCCATCCGCAGCCACCACCATGCGTGAGGCCGCAGAGGCCACTGCGGAATCGGAATTCATGATGGACAGGATCACGGTTTCCAGGATCAGGCATTCGCCAAAGGTTCCGCGCACGGTCAGCAGCGGCGAGTTGGGGAAGTACAGCTCGCCTTCGCGATAGCCGTCGATGTGCCCGGAGAAACGGTAATTAGCCAGGTACTCCTTGGTCTCTGCATCGAGGAAGTCCATCTCCGCCAGCTGCTGAGCGGTGAAGCGGAAGTCTCGGACTGCGCGAAGGACACGCTCGGTGCCGGCGACAACACCGTAGCGCCGCTCGTTGGGGAGGCGGCGGGCAAACACTTCGCAGGCCACCTGGCGGTGCGCGGAGCCATCGCGCAGCGCAGCCTGCAGCATGGTCAGCTCATACTTATCGGTAAGCAGGGCCGTAGAACGATCGCTGGGCGCGATCCCAGAATCCTGGACGTTGTCTGAGGTAGTAGTCACATCGAAGATGCTACTCAGCGCGTACCGAAAAATCAGCAGTTCTATGCTTCGAGCTGAATGACAACGTAGACTTCGCCGTCGCTGTAAGCCGTGCCCACCGCAGCGGTGGTCATGCGGGCATCGCGCAAGGCGGCCACGTGGGAGGGGGAAGCTCGGAAGGCTTCGACAAACTCATATCCACTCGCCGTGTCCAAAGGAAGGTGGTGCTGGACCATCTGCACGTTTTCTTCAGATGGCCCTTCTTCGTGTGTTACCGCGTTGCATTCTGCCTTTTCGCGGGCAGCGGTTTGGCGGTCGATCCCGGGCACCAGCGGGGTTAGGCCATCCTCCTTACGCCACGTGTTGAGCGCCTCTATGAGCTCATCCTGGATGGTGGCGAGCTGGCGTTGGACGGGGACGTCGGGAAGCTCGTAATCGCACGTCGCCGGCGCGGGAGGCTCAGAATCCTGTGAGCTGCCGTTATCGGAGGGGTTGGTCAAGCTGAGCACGGCGGTCACGAGCGTGCCACCGAGGACCAATACGGTGATGATGCGCTGCACGAGAGGCACAAGGTCTTCTCTTGAGGGTTGGCGTCCCGCGAGAATGTCAGTAACGGCTGGGGGAAGGGAGAAAGAATTCATCGATGCCACCTGCAAACGACAATCAGGTTAAAGGTCGAAGACAGTATAACTGTTCGCGCGATAAAAAAATTTGGCTAGTGTAGAGGACATGAAAGCGCACAACGAAACGTCCGCAGTCGTGGTGATGAGTTCGCCCATGGCCACCCCGGAGCTGGATGAGGCGATTGACGTCGACGTCGCCACGAGCGAAAACCTGCCGTGGATGTGCATTGTCTGGGATGACCCAGTCAACCTAATGAGCTACGTTTCCTACGTGTTCCAGACCGTTTTGGGTTATGACAAGAAGCGAGCTAACGAGCTGATGATGCAAGTCCATACCGAAGGTAAGGCGGCAGTGTCCTCGGGCGAACGCGACAAGGTTGAAGCTGACGTGAAGAAACTACAGGTCGCCGGCCTGTGGGCCACGATGCAGCAGGCAGGATAAGAGTATGCAGACGTGGAAGAAGAAAAAGTCCTTCATGCGTGGTGCGAAGTACACCACGGTATTCGAGCCCATGGAGCGTGAAGTCCTCGGTGATCTCACCGCGACGGTCTCCGAGGCCATCATCGCCCGCGCGCAGTCAGCGCCGAAGGATGAATTAGCGGACATGCTCGACATGCCCACTGGCCACACCGAAGCACCGGAGGATCCGTCACTGGCCCGTCTCTTTCCAGACTTCCAGAAGCCAGGGGATGAGGAGTTCGATGGTGATAATTCGCTGCTGCGCTCGCTGCACGAGAATGACATCGCGCGCGCCAAGCTGGAGAATCTCCAGGTGATTAACACCGCCCTTGGCCCCACCGGCGGGGTAGAGGTGGCTATCAGTGAGGAAGAGGCGCATGCTTTCCTCGCCGGCCTCAATGACCTGCGCCTCTACATTGCTGCGGGAGACGTGCCGCAGGATACCCCCGGGGCAGACCGCGATGCGCTCGTGGAATGGCTGGCCTTCTGCCAGGATTCGTTGCTCAACGTCATCATGGACTAGCAGAAGCGCAGGCCGGGATTGGAGACGTAGTCCTTGCCTCACGCTTGCTAAAGTTGGAGGCATTATGACCACGAGTGGACCCTTTGGCCAGCAGCAATCGCATGAGCCCAACCCTTTCCAACCCCGCCCGGCAGGACCGGGAACGGGGCACCAACCCGTACTCAACAAGGGGGACTCGAAGAACTACACCCGGACCGGACGTTTAAAAACGGCTGCGTCTTTAACGGTGGGCTTCCTGGCCGTCGAGTGGATCATCCACATCATCAACTTCCTGTTCTTTGGAAGCGAGCTGGGACAGTACGGCATTCACCCGTTGGATTTCAACGGTATCTGGGGGATCTTCACCGCGCCGCTGCTCCACGCAAACTTTGAGCACCTCATCGGTAACTCGCTGCCAGGTGCGGTGTTTTGCTTCCTGATTGGCCTATCCGGGCGTAAGGCGTGGTGGGAGGTCACCATCATCGTGGTACTCATCGCTGGTGTTGGCACGTGGCTGCTGGGCGGGCCGGGAACCTCGCATATTGGAGCCTCGGGCGTGGTGTATGGCTGGTTGGCCTACCTCATTGTGCGGGGTATCTTTAACCGCTCGTTGAGCCAGTTCCTCGTTGGCTTAGGCCTTGGTTTTGCCTACTCCGGCCTCATCTGGGGCGTGCTGCCCATCTATGAGGGAGTGAGCTGGCAGGGCCACCTTTTCGGTGCCATTGGCGGCATCGTCGCGGGCATGGTGATCACCTCTGATGACCCGATGAGAAAGGTTAAGCCTGCGCCTCGAGGAGTGATGAACTAATGCCTGATGCAACCTCTCCCATTGGGATTTTTGATTCAGGCGTAGGCGGACTCACCGTTGCGCGCACAATCATTGAGCAGCTTCCCAACGAATCCATCGTCTACATCGGCGATACCGCCCATGCCCCTTATGGTCCGCGGCCCATTGCCCAAGTGCGGGAGCTGTCCACGGCGATTGCTGATGAACTCGTGGAGCGTGGCTGCAAGATGCTGGTGATTGCGTGCAACACCGCCACCGCAGCCTTCCTCCACGATGCCCGCGAGCGCTACGACATTCCGGTCGTCGAGGTGATTCGCCCGGCCGTGCGCCGTGCCATTGCCACCACCCGCAACGGCAAGATCGGCGTGATCGGTACGGAGGGCACCATTAATTCAGGTGCTTACCAAGATCTTTTTGCGGTCAACCCGAACGTTGAGTGCGAAGCAGTTGCTTGCCCGGACTTTGTGAACTTTGTCGAGCGCGGCATTACCGCTGGGCGTCAGATCCTCGGTGTGGCGGAAGGCTACCTCGCGCCGCTGCAATCGGCGGGGGTCGACACACTCGTCCTCGGCTGCACGCACTACCCGCTGCTCACAGGCGTCATCCAGCTCGCTATCGGTGACAACGTCACCTTGGTGTCTTCCGCCGAGGAGACCACAAAGGACGTTTTGCGCATCCTCACCAACACGGACATGCTTGCCCCGGCGGGGCAAGTGCCATCCCGCAGTTTTGAGTGCACTGGTGACCACACGGCGTTCGAGCGTTTGGCTACGCGATTCCTGGGACCCAAGATTTAGCACCGGCAAAGATGTACAATCGAGCCAAATCTCGCATCCCCCATTGTTTCGTGGAACTATTGAACGCATGAAGCTGACCATCCTAGGCTGTTCCGGGTCGGTGCCCACTGTGGGTAATCCGGCCTCTGGCTACCTCCTGTCATTCCCCTCGGCTCCGTCCATCATCATGGACCTCGGCCCGGGTACGCTTGCTCGCCTGCAGGAACTCCAGGATCCTTGCGATGCTCACGTGGCATTAACGCATCTCCACGCTGACCACTGCCTAGACTTCCCGTCGCTGATGGTCTGGCGCCGCTTCCACCCCACGGCCCCGGCAGCTTCCCGCAATTTTTGCCTCGGCCCGGCGGCGACTGAAACACACTTGGGCCGGTTGTCATCGGATGCTCCGGATGGGGTGGATGATATGAGCGATTCCTTTGCGTTTAGTCCGTGGGTGGATCGTGAGCGCCAGCTTGTCGACGATGTCTACATCACGCCTTTCCGTACCGTGCACCCGGTAGAAACATATGCCCTGCGGGTCGAGCACACGAAGACCGGCGCAACTGTGTGTTATTCGGCGGATTCCGCTTATACGCCCGCGCTCGTTGAGGCTGCCCAAGGCGTGGATGCTTTCCTCTGTGAGGCTGCATGGGGCGAGACTTCGGAGGATAAGGCTCCAGACATGCACATGTCGGGAGCAGAAGCTGGGCGCCTAGCGCGTGAGGCTGGGGTAAAGAAGCTCGTGCTTGTTCACCTACAGCCGTGGGGCGATGTCGCCGCAACATATGCCGCCGCTGCCCGCGAGTTCGACGGAGAGATCGTCGTCGGCGCCGCTGGGATGGAGCTCGAGTTCTAACACGCGCGGTAGGGTAGTGGGCATGACTGATTTCACTCGTGCTGATGGTCGCGCGCTCGACCAACTCCGTAGCGTTCGCATTACCCGTAATTTCACCACCAACCCGGCTGGGTCGGTGCTGGTGGAGTTCGGCAACACCCGAGTTATGTGTACGGCTTCCGTGGAATTCGGGGTGCCGCGTTTTAAGAAGGATTCCGGCGAGGGCTGGCTGACTGCTGAGTACGCCATGCTGCCTTCTGCAACCCACGAGCGCATGCCGCGCGAGTCGATGAAGGGCAAGGTCAAGGGCCGCACCCACGAGATTTCCCGCCTGGTGGGCCGCAGCCTGCGCGCCGCCGTGGACCTGTCTGAGCTGGGGGAGAACACCATCCAGCTGGATTGCGACGTGCTGCAGGCAGACGGCGGTACCCGCACGGCGTCGATCACCGGCGCGTATGTGGCGCTGGCTGATGCGATTGCCTACCTCAAGGAGGAAGGCGTCGTCCCGGGCGAGCCACTTCTGGATCCCATCGCTGCGGTTTCCGTCGGCATCATCGACGGCCACGTGTGCCTCGACCTGCCCTATGAAGAGGACTCCCGCGCGGAGGTCGATCTCAACGTGGTGATGCAGGAAGGCGGAGACTTCGTTGAGATTCAGGGCACCGGCGAGCACGGTCTGTTCGGCCGCGCGGAGCTCAAC
This sequence comes from Corynebacterium sp. HMSC055A01, assembly GCF_001809405.1. Classification (NCBI taxonomy): domain Bacteria; kingdom Bacillati; phylum Actinomycetota; class Actinomycetes; order Mycobacteriales; family Corynebacteriaceae; genus Corynebacterium; species Corynebacterium sp. HMSC055A01. The sequence continues at coordinate 21,415 of NZ_KV797517.1, forward strand.
GACATGTTGGACGTGGCGCAGGCCGGTTGCGCCCAGCTTATCGACGCTCAAAAGGCGGCCCTCGGATGGTAAAGCTCCTCGTCGCTTCGAATAATGCCAAGAAGCTCAAGGAACTAGAGAAGATCCTCGCCGATGCCGGCATCGCGGGCATCGAGCTGCTCCCGCTGTCCGCGGTGGAAGCTTACCCGGAGCCCGTGGAGGATGGCCGCACCTTTGCCGACAACGCGTTGATTAAGGCGCGCGCCGGGGTGCAGCACACCGGCTTGGCAACGATTGCGGATGATTCCGGCCTCGCGGTGGAAGAACTCAACGGCATGCCTGGTGTGCTCTCGGCCCGGTGGTCGGGCGGACACGGCGACGATGAAGCGAATAATCGTTTGCTGTTGGGGCAGATGTCCCACGTGCCCGCGGAGCGTCGCGCAGCAGCATTCGTGTCGGTCTGTGCCCTGGTGACCCCGGATGGCCAGGAGCACGTGGTGGAGGGCCGGTGGCCAGGCTCCTTGCTCACTGCGCCGCAGGGCGAGAATGGCTTCGGCTACGATCCCCTCTTCCAGCCCGAGGGCGAATCCCGTTCCGCCGCGGAGATGTCCCCGGAGGAAAAGAACGCGGTGTCGCACCGTGGCCGCGCACTGGCGCAGCTGCGCGAACCTTTGGCGGCCCTCGCCGGGCAAGCCTAAGCGCGGCCCTGCGCGGAACTGGGAATAACAAAAGCCCCGCTCGAAATTTGCCGAGCGGGGTTTGAAATTGTGCGCCCGGTGAGACTTGAACTCACACGTCATAAGACACTAGAACCTAAATCTAGCGCGTCTGCCAATTCCGCCACGGGCGCTGGTTTCGTTGCTGCGAAGTACTACCTTCTCTGCGCAACGTCCACTAGCCTACAGGGCAGCAGGCCGCGGAAGGAAATCCACTTTTCACGGCGTGGTGGGTAGGCTGTTGTGGGTGAGCACCAACCCAGCACCGAAAAAGCGGATGAAGGTTCGATGGTGGCACATCGTCCTCATCGTGTTCTTTGTCGTGCTCTTTTTGTTCCTTGCCTATTGGCAGTGGACTCGGTTCCGCTCTGGCTCGGGAACCTTCCAAAATCTGGGATACGCCTTCCAGTGGCCGCTCTTCGCGGTGTTCGTGGTCTACGCATATCGCACCGCTATGCGCTACGAGAATGAGCGTATCGACGCAGAGAACGAAGCCCTCGAGCGGGGAGAAGAACCAGCTCAGTATGAAGCAAAGAGCGTGAGGTCAACCAAGGAACAAGCCGTGACCAAGATCGACGAGGATTTCCTGCCACCTCGGCCGCAGGTTGATGTGGAAACCTTCAACGCCATGAACAAACAGCGCCGCCGTCGCGGCACCGAAGAGGAGAATTAATGAGCAACTCAGTGAGCAACGCCGTCCACCCAGACCGCCAGGCCCGCATCCGTGGTCCGCTGAAGTTCTTTTCCATCGCCGCCACGGTTACCGGTATCTTCCTTCTTATTTTGGTTGTGCGCATGATCCTGCAGTACGGCGTAGGCATGGAAATGCCGTCGTGGGCCACGCTCATTGCCCAAGCCCACGGCGTGGCCTATATGGTCTACCTCGTTTCCATCCTGGTTCTTGGGCCGCGTGTCATGTGGCCGGTGAGCAAGTTGTTCACCACGGCGCTTGCCGGTGTTGTCCCGTTCCTGTCCTTCTGGATGGAGCACAAGCGTCGCACTGAAATCGTCGAAAAGTTCCAGCTTTAGGCGCCTTCCACCGGCACCATCGTGAGGTTGGCGCCGGCATCGACCACATCCTGGGCTAGATCCTGGGATAGGTCAGTCGTTGTGATGACCGTGTCTACTTGATCAAATGTGGCCACGCGGTGGGCTGACATGCGCGTGAATTTCTCTGGTGTGGTGACAACGATGACTCGTCGGGCGGCTTGGAAATAGGCCCGCTTAATGGTCGCCTCGGTGAGGTTCGGGGACATAAGGCCTACCGACGGAGTACACGCGCAGATTCCGACAATCGCGAGGTCGAAGCGCATAGACAGGACTGTTTCAACCGCTTCCGCCCCGTACACCGCAAGATCGTCGCTGTTGACGGTTCCGCCGGGAATGATGACGTCACTGCCCGGCGTCTTGGCTAATGCTGCGCCCGCGTACAGGGACATCGCTAGTGCTGTGATGTCCATGCCGGCGAGATTGCGGGCAACGGCAGTTGGTGTTGTCCCTGAGTCAACGAGCACGCAGGAGCCTGGTTCAACGAGGCGGGCAGCCTCCGTAGCAATCGCCCGTTTGCCGGCGGGATCCTCTTTTCGGCGTACCTCCAGGGGATAGCGGGCGCCCCTTCGAACCGCGGGGCGCGCTCCTCCGTGAAATCGTTCGAGGGCCCCTACTTCTTCCAGCGCCGCGAGGTCGCGGCGGATGGTAATAGCGGAAGCTCCGGTGAGTTCTTGTAATTGGCTGACCGTTTTGCTTCCTGAGTCAACGGCCCAAATGATTCTGCGCTGGCGTTCTTCCTTGTCCATGGGCTTGATTGTATCGGCATGAAATGACCATGGTTGGTGAACGCTTCAATCTTTAATCTGTAGCTTGTCAAGGCAAAAAGCCATGTCATGCACGATTAAGGAAGATGATTGAAATGCGCAAGACCATAACCCTTGGGCTTATGATGAGCAAACGGCTCGCTGATGACATCGCCGCTTATGTGCCGCAAGGAGCTTCTGCCCGGTGGATCGGTAGCGAAGTGGAAGCGCGTGCGTGCGACGGCGTGATTGTCGACGCCACAGAATTCGCTGGTATTCTTCCCGATCAGGTTGTGCTGGTGCTTGGCGACGTCAACGGGGTCGCCGAAGAGCGCCTTCGGAAGTCGGGCTCGGTGGTCATGGATCGTCACCTGCGCACGCATATCGACACCCTGTTAATGGCTTTTGCTGCTTTCGCTGAGCAGCAGGCTCTCGTCTCGGTGGTTGCAGGTGACGTGTAGTAAAACTGCGGAGACTAATTTGGAGCGTAGCTATCTCTACTACGCACGAAAGGCTAAGCCTCATGTCTCCTCGCAAACTCAGCACCACGCTCATCGCGTTGGTGGTGCTTCTTTCACTCGCCTGTGCCGGTTTAGGTGTGTATGCCGTGCGCCAACCACATGAGGTGTACACCGCGCCGGTAGAGTCAACCACTTCGCAGGTAATCAACGCAGTCGAGCGCGAGGAGCAAGTCGTCTTGCTTAGCCTCGGTATCCAAGGACTCACGGAGAAGTCCTCCGCCGGGCAGGTATTTGGCGTGAGGGTTCCGTGGACCGGCCGCACCCAGTTTGTGCAGTATTCCTACAAAGCCAAGCTCGGTATTGAGGGCAAGGAAGTCCGTGTCACCGAAACTGGCGAGCATGCTTATACGGTCCACATCCCGGATTTTATCTTCATCGGGCACACCGACGAGGAGTTCAAGACCGCCGTGGAGAACAACGGCGTGTTGAGCTGGACCACGCAGCCGCTCGACGCTGCCTCCACGGTGTCGGACGTTCTCAGCGCCGATAAGAAGCGCAAGGACATCAACGACAATCGCGAGCTCCTCCAAGACCAGGCCCGCAATTTCTATGAAGGCATCATTCGTGGAGTGGACCCTGACGCCCACGTCAGCATGGAGTTCAGCTGACCCTTGTCTAGTGTGGGGTGAGTTCATCACCCCACGTCGAGTGGCCTTTTACGTGGAATGTTCCTTCTTCTGCGTCGAGTACCCTCTTTACGAGGAATGAACCTAGTAACGTCGAGTGACTTCTGGTCACTCGATCTCCGTGAACTTGCGGTCCCAATAAGCGCGTACCGGGTTGGCGTCCGCGAGGAGGATGTCGAAGCGGTCGTTGGCAATCTCGATGATTTCGCTCAAGACCACGCGCTGTTCCAGCTCATCCGAGTTGGACAGGCGGCGCACGCCCGCATCGATGACGCGGTCGGCCGAGTCGTTGGTGTCCAGGTATGCCACAAACGGCATGTCGAAGTGCTTGCGGTAGGCCGTTGAAACGTCGATAAGCTGCTGTGTCTGTACGTCATCGAGGTCATCCAGGGCCAGGGAACCGCGGTCGGCGGAGATGGTGGCGGCCGAGTCAGCGTCGACAAGCAGCAGCTCATCCATCGCCGGGTAGTCGTGGATCAGTGCACGGTGCTTCTCACTCGGGGCGGTGAGCACCGCAACTTGGATTGCTTCCCGCAGTTGGCTGACGTCCTGGAAGGGACGCAGCTCCCAGGCGGCTTCAAGCGGCCAGGTCTCGTTGTTAAAGAGCGGGCGCAGGGCGCTGACGAAGCTATCGCGCTCCATTTCGTTGAGTTCCTTGAGCGAAACGCCGGCGCCGTCGAGGCGGCTGACATCATCGCCGGACTGCGAGCCGACGTGGAAGAACAGCAGGTTGAGCAGAATCGCGGTAATTGCACCGATGGACATTCCGGAGGAGACAAAGATCTGCGCCCATTCCGGGAAGGCGGTGGCGACGTCCGGCTTGAAGGTGACCAGCATGGCCAGCCCCAGCGCGGTGGTAACGATGGCGGCGTTGCGACCGTCAGCGATGTCTTCCTTGGCGATTGTCTGCAGACCCGCCCAGGCAACGTTGGCGAAGAGTGCGAGGGATGCACCGCCGAGCACCGGGGAGGGGATAGCCGCCACGATCGCTGCGGCCTTGGGCAGCAGGCCCAGGATGATCATGAAACCGGCAGCCGATGCCGCCACCCAGCGCGACTTCACACCGGTCAAGCGAACCAAGCCGACGTTTTGCGCGAAGCAGGTATACGGGAAGGAGTTCATCACGCCGCCCAGGGTGGTGGAGAGGCCATCGGCGCGGATGGCGCGCACAACGTCATCGCGCTTGATGCGCTTCTTTACAATCTCACCGGTGGCGAAAACATCGCCGGTGGTCTCCACCATGGTGATGATCATGACGATGATGAGGGAGAGAATCGCCATGATGTCGAACTTCGGCATACCGAAGTAGAAGGGGGTAGTCATGCCGATGGCGTCGGCCTCACGCACGCCGTCGAAGGACGTATCACCCAATACGAGTGCCAAAGCGGTGCCGATGATCAAACCAAGCAGTACCGACAGCGTTCCAAGGAAACCGCGGAAGAAGCGCTGAACCACGATGATGATGGCCAGCGTGCCGAAGCCATACAGCAGATCGCGCGCGGCCGGAACCCCGTCGGCGTAATTGACAAAGTCATTTGCAGATACCGCCAGCAGCGATGTACCCATGACCAAGAGCACGGTGCCGGTGACAATCGGCGGGAAGTATTTGAGCACGCGTCCAAAGACCGGCGCGGCGAAAAACGTAAAAATACCGGCGGCAATAATTGCGCCATAAATCGTAGGCAGCGGCTGGTCACCCGCGCTGAGTCCGATAGCAATGATGGGGCTGACCGCCGTGGTGGTCACACCCTGGATGATGGGCAGGCGAACGCCGATGTGCTTGCCGACGCCCACCGCCTGGATCAACGTCGCCAGACCACAGGTCAACAGGTCGGCGTTGATGAGGTGGATCGTTGTGGCCTCATCCAGCCCCAGCGAGCCCGCGATAAGCAGCGGGACGATGACCGCGCCAGCATAAAATGCGAGGACGTGCTGGAGTCCGAGCGCTGCCAACTTCGGGGCTGGTGGGACGGCGTCGACCGGGTGTGTGGGCTGAGGGGCGGTTGCGATGTCGGACACGCGGGGAGGCTCCTTGCTAAAAAGCGAGACGAGGATACTGCGCATAACAATAGAGCGCGGCAAGGACACGCACCAAGAGCTCGCCCCAAAAAGTGTGGGAAAGGCCACGTCAGGGGGTACTTTACCCCCGCATCCAACCGTACGGCCGTTACCTATGACGGAGCTGACCTGTGCAGTGCTCACACTGGCACCCTTGGTGGTGCGCGGCCCGCATTTGCCGATATGAGCTTGTGCGTCTTTACCCCTACTATGGGCTACAGAGAGGGGTTCGGTGACGGACGGGTTGACCGAATTGCCCGTGAATTGAAGTCACCTAAAGCCCTTCTGCGACTAAGCATTACGCGTCGTGTGAACTACGAAGGGAGTCAATATAGTGACCACCGCAACTGAACAGTCCGTGCAGTTCGAGGCATGGAAGGGCTTCGAGCCCGGCCCGTGGACTGAGAACATTGACGTTCGTGATTTTATCCAGCGCAACTACACCCCTTATGACGGGGATTCCTCCTTCCTTGCTGGACCCACCGAGAAGACCAAGAATGTGTGGAATCACCTGGAGGAGAACTACCTGTCCATCGAGCGCCAGAAGCGCATCTTCGACGTGGACACCCACACCCCGAGCGATATCGATGCTTTCCCGGCCGGCTACATCTGTGAGGACGACAACGTCATCGTGGGCCTGCAGACGGATTCTCCGCTGAAGCGCGCCATGATGCCCAACGGCGGCTGGCGCATGGTCAAGCAGGCTATCTTTGAGGCCGGCAAGGAAGTTGACCCAGACGTAGAGAAGATCTTCACCCGCTACCGCAAGACCCACAATGACGCGGTCTTCGATATCTACACCCCGCGCATCCGCGCAGCGCGTTCCTCTCACATCATCACCGGCCTGCCGGATGCCTATGGCCGCGGCCGCATCATTGGTGACTACCGCCGCGTGGCCCTCTACGGCGTGGATTACCTCATCGCTGAGAAGGAGGCATCCAAGCACGCAGTCGGTGATATCGGATTCTCCGAGCACTGGGCACGCTACCGCGAGGAGCACGCCGAGCAGATCAAGGCTCTGAAGAAGCTCAAGGTCATGGCTGAGTCCTATGGCTTCGATATCTCGAAGCCCGCGAAGACCGCCCACGAGGCAGTCCAGTGGACCTACTTTGGCTACCTGGCCTCCATTAAGTCTCAGGACGGCGCCGCCATGTCCATCGGCCGCCTCTCCGCATTCTTCGACTGCTACTTCGAGCGTGACCTTGCCGCAGGCATCATCACCGAGGAAGACGCCCAAGAAATCATCGACCAGCTGGTGCTCAAGCTGCGCATCGTGCGCTTCCTGCGCACCGAGGACTATGACCAGATCTTCTCCGGTGACCCGTACTGGGCAACCTGGTCCGATGCCGGCTTTGGCGACGATGGCCGCCACATGGTGACCAAGACTTCCTTCCGTCTGCTGCAGACACTGATCAACCTGGGTCCCTCCCCGGAGCCGAACATCACCATCTTCTGGGATCCGCAGCTGCCGGCGGGCTACAAGGAATTCTGCGCCCACATCTCGATTGAGACCTCCTCGATCCAGTACGAGTCCGATAAGCAGATTCGTGAGCAGTGGGGCGACGACGCCGCAATTGCGTGCTGCGTGTCCCCGATGGCCGTCGGCAAGCAAATGCAGTTCTTCGGCGCCCGCGTCAACGCTGCGAAGGCCCTGCTCTACGCCATCAACGGCGGCCGCGACGAGGTCAGTGGCAAGCAGGTCGTCGACGGTTACGAGCCCATCAAGGGCGATGGACCGCTCGACTTCGACGAGGTCTGGCAGAAGTACGAGGAGATGCTGGACTGGGTTGTGGGCACCTACGTTGAGGCCCTCAACATCATCCACTACTGCCACGACAAGTACGCCTACGAGGCCATCGAGATGGCGCTGCATGATTCCGATATCGTGCGCTCCATGGGCTGCGGTATCGCCGGCCTGTCCATCGTGGCTGACTCGCTTTCCGCCATCAAGTACGCCAAGGTCTACCCGGTGCGCGATGATTCCGGGCTGATCGTGGACTACAAGACGGAAGGTGACTTCCCCTTCTATGGAAACGATGACGACCGCGCCGATGACATCGCCGCCACCATCGTTCACACCGTGATGGAGAAGATTAAGGCCATCCCGATGTACCGCAACGCCATCCCCACCCAGTCGGTGCTGACCATTACCTCCAACGTTGTCTACGGCAAGGCCACCGGTGCCTTCCCGTCCGGCCACGAGGCGGGCACCCCGTTCGCGCCGGGCGCAAACCCGGAGAACGGCGCGGATAGCCACGGCATGGTTGCCTCCATGCTGTCGGTAGGCAAGCTGGACTACAAGGATGCACTCGACGGCATCTCGCTGACCAACACCATCACCCCGTCCGGATTGGGCCGCACCCCGGAGGAGCGCATCACCAACCTGGTGGGCGTCCTCGACGCCGGCTTCATCATGGATTCCGAATAGACCACATCCACACCACTTCCTAAGGAGAACACAACATGGCAACCAAAACTTTCGACGAGCGCCTCGCTTCCATGAAGGCCAGCCGCACCGCCAACAACATGAACTCGGGCCTCTACCACGCCAACATCAACGTCCTGGACAAGTCCACCCTGGAGGACGCCGTTGAGCACCCGGAGAAGTACCCGAACCTCACGGTCCGTGTTTCCGGCTACGCGGTGAACTTCGTGAAGCTCACCCGCGAGCAGCAGCTCGACGTCATCTCCCGTACCTTCCACCAGGGCTCCTAAATGGCAGATGGCATTACCGGCGTCGTGCACCTCAACCCTGAAGAAGGGGAGAAGGTGCGCGGCGCCGCCGCCGGTTTAGGAACGGATAACGACCTCGAGGGCTACACCCGCCCGGAGTTGATGCAGGCCCGCCGCTCTGGTGATGTCGCGCTCGTGCACTCCTGGGAGCTGGTGACGGCCGTGGATGGGCCTGGAACCCGCATGACCATGTTCATGTCGGGTTGCCCGTTGCGCTGCCAGTATTGCCACAATCCCGACACCATGGAAATGAAGGTCGGAACCTTGGAGCGCATCGAGGATGTGGTCAAGCGCATCAAGCGCTACAAGCCCATCTTCAACGCCTCCGGGGGCGGCCTGACCATCTCGGGCGGTGAGCCGCTCTTCCAGATCGCCTTCGCTCGGCGCTTGCTCAAGGAAGTTCACGACGCGGGCATCCACACGACGATCGACACCTCGGGTTACCTTGGCGCGCGCCTGCGCGATGAGGACTTGGACAATATCGACCTGGTGCTCTTGGACGTCAAGTCCGGTGACGAGGAGACCTATAAGAAGGTCACCCGCCGCGAGCTGCAGCCGACGATCGATTTTGGGGATCGCCTCAATGCCATAGGCAAGCCGGTCTGGATCCGCTTCGTGGTGGTGCCGGGGCTTACCGACAGCCCCGAGAACGTCGCCAACGTAGCCAAGATCGTCTCCCGCTGGAAGAGCAACGTCGAGCGCGTCGAGGTGCTGCCCTTCCACAACATGGGCGCGGACAAGTGGCACGAGCTGGGCTACCCGTACACCCTGGAGGATACAAAGCCGCCGAAGCCGGAAGACGTGGAGGATATCCGCGAGGTGTTCCGTAAGGAAGGTTTCGTGGTCTACTAGAAGCATGAAACGCTTCGGCCACACCATCAAGGAACACACCATCACCGTCCCCTGGGACTATGATAATCCAGCCGCGGGGGAGTTCGAGCTCTACGCTCGGGAGATCATCCCGCCGGGCGGTGAGAAATACCCGGCGCTGCTCTATAACCAGGGCGGGCCGGGTTTTCCGGCACCGCGGCCGACTGGTGCCACCGGGCTCATCGGCAAGGGCCTAGAGCGCTACCGCTGGATCCTCATGGACCAGCGCGGCACTGGGCGCAGCCACCGCATCGATGAGCTCAGCCCGGCTGAGGATCGCACGGCGCAGCGCTTGGCGCAGTTGCGGCAGGAGAATATCGTGCGCGATGCTGAGCACCTCCGCGAGCACCTCGGCGAGGATTCCTGGGATCTCTACGGCCAATCCTTTGGCGGCTTCATCATTACCGCCTATGTTTCGATGTTCCCGGATTCCATTGGGCGCGCCTTCCTTACCGGCGGCCTACCCACCCTGACCAAGGGCGCGGATGATCTCTACCGCACGACCTTTGCCAAGCTCAAGGTGCGCCATGAGCGCTTCTATGCCCAGTTCCCGTGGGCGCAAGCTCGCATCGAGGAAATCCTCCACCACCTAGACAACTCGGAAGAGCTGCTGCCGACAGGGGAGCGCCTGTCTGCGCGCCGCTTCCGCACCATCGGCATCGAACTGGGCCGCGGTACCGGATTCGATTCTCTGGGCTACCTGCTGGAGGAGCCTTTCCGCACCGTGAACGGCGAGAAGCGCTTGCGTTCGGACTTCCTCAACAACGTCGGTAGCCGCGTGAGCTTCCAGGCTGGGCCTCTCTACGCGGCCATCCATGAGTCCATTTACGGTGGCGTGGGCGGCCAGGCTGTGACCGGCTGGGCGGCGCACCGCGTGCGCGAGGAATTCCCCGAGTTCGCCGAGGAAGGCACCTATCTGACCGGCGAGCACATTTTCCCTTGGCAGTTCGACGAGGACCCGGCGCTGCGCCTCTTCAAGCAGGCCGCCGAGGAGCTCGCCGCCCACGAGTGGGCAAGCTCGCCGTACGATGCCGCCAAGCTTGCCGACGCCCCCGTTACCGCCTCCGCCGCCATCTACCTTGACGATATCTTCGTGCCCTTCGAAGACTCCCTGGCCACGGGGGAGACCTACCGCGACTTGCGCCCGGTGGTGACCAACCGCTTCCAGCACAACGGTATTAGCGAAGACGGCGCGGGGATTTTGGGCGAGCTCTTCCGGGCGGCTGACGAGCGTTAACGGGTGTCGAGTGCGTTCGGGGAGCAATCTCCCCCAAGATGTAGTGGTGGTCACCGTGTGGCACACTAGTTAGGAAAATCCAACCGAAGCAGAAAGGATAAGCCTATGGGCGGACTCATCGTCATCGGCGTGATTCTTCTAATTATTATTGCCACCGCCTTCGACGGTTTCTACATCGTCCGGACGAAGGAGGCCGCCATCATTGAGCGGATGGGTAAGTTCGTGAACGTTGCTCACGCGGGCTTGCACTTCAAGGTGCCTTATGTCGACCGCGTGCGCGCCAAGATCAGCCTGCAGATCCGTCAGCTCGACGTCATGGTGGAAACCAAGACCAAGGACAACGTCTTCGTCCAGATCCCCGTTGCCGTGCAGTACGAGGTAGTTCAGGGCAGCGAGCGTCAGGCCTTCTACACCCTGTCTAACCACGAGCAGCAGATCGTGGCTTATGTTCAGGACAATGTCCGCTCTTCGGTTGCCAACATGGACTTGGATGATTCCTTCTCCTCCAAGGACACCATCGCCCGCAACGTGGCGATGTCCCTGCGCGATAACATGGCCGCCTACGGCTGGAACTTTGTCAATACCCTGGTCACCGATATCCGCCCGGATGCCCGCGTGCGCGAGTCCATGAACTCCATTAACGCCGCACAGCGTGAGCGCGAGGCAGCCGTTGCCCAGGCAGAGGCCGAGAAGATCCGCGTGGTCAAGGAAGCCGAAGGTGCGGCCGAGGCCAAGAAGCTGCAGGGTCGCGGTGTGGCTGACCAGCGTAAGGAAATCGTCGAAGGTATTGCCCAGCAGTATGAGCTGCTGCGTGCTGCCGGCGTGCAGGAGAACCCCGAGACCCTCATGCTGGTCTCCCAGTACCTCGACGCCATGGTAGACGTGGCCGACCGCGCCCACACCAATGTGCTCTACATGCCGTCTAATCCGGGCGGCATGCAGGATCTCTTCGGTGGTATGCGCGACGCACTGCTGTCCACCAACGCTATTAATGAAGCGCCGAAGCCGTCGGTTTCCCTGTCCGATAACAAGCACAGCCGCGAGGATTCCGGTGCTGCACGTCGCCGCCGCGAGGAGCAGGACCGCCGTGAGCGCGATGAGCGCGCCCGCCGCGATGCTGAGATGATGGAGCAGGCGCAGCGCGCACAGCAACAAGCACAGCAGCAGGTGCAGAACGCACCGCAGCAGGGCCAGGGCTTTAGCCAGATTCCGAGCTTCCCTTCCCCGCCGCAGGGCAATAACCAGCCGCAGAGCGCGCGCGACTACTTTGACCAGCTGCGCAACCAGCTCAATAAGGGCAATAACTAAGCACAGCGCTTCAGACTAAGCTCAGCACATAAAAGGAGGGCCTTCCCGCTTGGGGAAGGCCCTCTTTCGCTGCCTTGGGTGGTGCTAGGCGGCCGTTACTTACTTGGTGTAGCCGATGTTCTCCACCTCGATGACTGCGAAGGAGTTGGCGCCGAAGTTAGCGATATCGGGGTGGGTCGCAACCATGGTCGGGCCGTTGAAGATAGGAATGATGCCGTACTGGGCAAGGGCTTCTTTCTCCAGCTCATTGGATTTTTTGATCTGCTCGTCTGGGTCAGCGATCTGGGATAGCTCGTCGATCTTCTTGTCCAGTTCTGGTGTGCCCGTGCCGGAGCGGTTGAGCTGGGAGCCGGTGCGATAGGTCTGGCCGAAGTAAGCGACACCGAAGGGATCGCCGGAGGAGAAACCCATAGGCAGAATATCGAAGTCGTACTTGGAGGTGATCTCGGAGAAGTCAGAGACTGGGCGTTCCTCCACCTTCAGGTCCACGCCGATATCTTTCATCATCTTTTGGGTGGCGGTGGCCATGGCCTTGCTGATGGATGAATCTCCCAGCAGCGTGTAGCGCATGGACAGCTTCTTGCCGTCCTTCTCGCGGATGCCGTCGCCGCCTTCCTTCCAGCCGGCCTCATCGAGGAGCGACTTGGCTTTCTCCGGGTCGAACGTAATGACCGCGCCGACGTTGTCCTCGTAGCCCTTCTGGGTTTGGTAGAGGTTGAAGGAACCTGGCAGGTCCTCGGTGTAGCCGTTGAGTCCGTTGAAGCGGATGCCGGAGAGCGTGGAGCGGTCGATGCCGGCCATAATGGCCTCGCGCACCTTAATGTCGGAGAGAATCTCGTTCTTGGAGTTGAGCGTGTACAGGTTCTTGCCTGGGGTCATGGCGGTGCGAATTTCAACGTCTGGCATGTCCTTGACGGCCGCCAGGCGTTCCTTGTTGGCCACGCCGGTGGCGTCAATTTCGCCGGCCTTGAACGCGTTGATGGAGGCCTGGTCCTCCATCTGGCGGTAGGTCACCTTGTCTAGGAATGGCTTATCACCCCACCACTTCTCGTTTGGAACGAAGGTAGCGCTGCCGTTCTTGAAGTCGACGCTCTCGACCTTGTACGGGCCCGCACCCCACTCCGGGTGGACCTTGCCCAGGTAGGCCTCGTTGAACTTCTCCGCGGAGTCAACCTGTGGCGGGAGCAGGACGTTGAACAGACCCTGCCACCACGGATAGGCCTGTTTAAAGGTGATGACGGCTTGCTTGTCGTTCTCACCCGGCTTGACGGACTCGATGAGCTCGTAGCCGTCGGTGGCGCTAACGTTGACGTCCTTGTTCTCACCGTTGTTGAACTTCCACGTGTTCTCAAAGGATTTCCAGTCAATCGGGGTGCCGTCGTTGTACTGCGCCTTCTCGTGGATGGTGAAGGTGACGACAGTCTTTCCGTCCTTTTCTTCGTCTTTGACGTCGGTGATGTAGTCATTGTTGACGTGGAACTCACCCGCGCCATCGAAGAGGCCAATTTGCGGGTTGTAGTACTTCCACAGGCTCAGGGTGTATGAGGTGGCGTCGGCCTGGAAGGTGTTCTGCTGCTGGGAGATCTCGTCGATAGCCAAGCGCAGCTCGCCACCCTCCTTGAGCTCGGAGCGGTCCTTGGGGTTGTAGGAGCCGTCCAGCTTGACGTCGAGCTTCTCGCCGGAGGCGGAATTGCCTGATCCATCGGAGCCGGAGCCGCCATCGGAGGCGCAGCCGGTCAGGATGAGGGCAGAGGCGGTGACCACTGCGAGGGCGGTCCTGCGGAGCTTCATATTCATATGTGTGTCCTTTCGAGAGGAAACATGGAGACAAAGGTGAGTATTTAGTTATAAGTCTTGCTAAGCCGGGGTTTCGGCGGGCTGGTAAATCTCGCGCACCCGGTCACGCTCCACGGCTGGATCCGGCACCGGGATGGCGGAGAGCAGCGCGCGGGTATAGGCGTGTTGCGGGTTGTCGAAGACCTTGTCCGTGGGGCCGTATTCCACGAAGTCGCCCTTGTACATCACGGCGACCTTGTCGGAAAGGTGGCGCACCACGGAGAGGTCGTGGGCCACGAAGACCAGGGAGATACCCAGGCGGTTCTTCAGGTCGTGCAGCAGGTTGATGATGCCGGCCTGGATGGACACATCGAGTGCGGAGACAGGCTCGTCGAGCACCACGATGGAGGGGTTGGTGGCCAGAGCACGGGCCAGGCCGATGCGCTGGCGCTGTCCGCCGGAGAAGTGTCCGGGGAAGCGGTCCACCTGGTGGGATTCCAGGCCGACGAGCTTCATCAGCTCAGCGACGCGCTGGCCGACGTCCCCCTCATACCCCAGCGACTCCAGCGGCTCAGCGATGATCTCGCGGATGGTCATACGCGGGTTGAGCGAACTCATCGGGTCCTGGAAGACGATCTGGATGTCCTTGCGCAGCTTGCGGCGCGCCGACGCGCTCAAGCCGGAGGTGTTGGTGCCGTTGACCACGATGGTGGAACCCGCTGGCGGGTTGAGGTCCATGATTTCCAGCAGGGTGGTGGTCTTGCCGGAGCCGGACTCGCCCACGATGGCAAAGCACTCCCCCTGGTGCACATCGAAGCTGACGTTTTTGACCGCGTGTACTGTGCCGACGCGGCGCTTGAGAATCGCTCCCTTGATAAGAGGGAAGTCCTTGACCAGGTTCTTGACCTCCAAGGTGACCGGCCGCTGCTCGTAGGGAGTATCGCCCAGGGTATCTGCGGAAATCTTCGGCAACGGGTACATGCGCTCGCCGCCGATGGTGCCGTCCTTGATCTCGTCGGAGCGCAGGCAGGAGGCAAAGTGTCCGGGGACGTCGTCAAGCGCGCGCAGCTCCGGTTCCAAGGTTCGGCACTCATCCTTCACCACTGGGCAGCGGTCCGCGAAGGGGCATTCGGCGGCGACGTCGATAAGCTGCGGCGGGGTACCCACGATGGGGGTCAGTGGTTCGTCGGTGGCCTTGTCCACGCGCGGCGTCGACCCGAGAAGGCCCACGGTATAGGGCATCTTGGGGTTGTTGAAGATAGTGTCGACATCACCGAGCTCCACCGGGCGCCCGGCGTACATGACGAGGACATCGTCAGCCGTGCCGGCGACTACACCCATGTCGTGGGTAATCATGATGACCGCGGCGCCCGTTTCGCGCTGGGCCACCTTGAGGACCTCCAGGATCTGGGCCTGGATGGTGACGTCGAGCGCAGTGGTGGGCTCGTCGGCGATGATGACGCGCGGGTTGTTGGCCATGGCAATAGCGATGACGACGCGCTGGCGCATGCCGCCGGAGAATTCGTGTGGGAAGGACTTCACGCGCTTTTCCGCCTCCGGGATGCCGACGAGCTCGAGCAGGCGAATGGCCTCTTTCTCCGCTTCCTTCGTGGAGACATCGCGGTGGGTTTGGATGGCTTCGATGAGCTGGTCACCGATGGAGAACACCGGGGTCAGGGAGGAGAGAGGATCCTGGAAGATCATGGCGATATCCTTGCCGCGGATCTTCGACATTTCCTTGTCGGACTTGCCAATGAGATCGGTGCCGGCATAGACCACGGAGCCTTCCACCTTGGCGTAGTCGGGCAACAGGCCCATGACGGCCAAAGAGGTCACGGACTTACCGGAGCCTGACTCGCCCACAATCGCCAGGGTGCGGCCCGGCATGAGGTCGAAGTCGACGCCGCGCACCGCGTGGACGGAGCCGGCCTCCGAGGGGAAGGTGACGGTGAGGTTGCGCACGGACAGCACCGGCTCGGTGGATGAAGTGGGATCGGTGGCGCGGCTGGCCGGGATGGCGTTGGCGGTGCGTGCAGTATTCTGCGGGGTCATGCTCGGCCTCCGGAGTTCGAGTTGGGGTCAATGGCATCGCGCAGGCCGTCGGCGATGAACGCCATGGAGACGGTCAGCAGCGTGAGGATGCCTGCGGGGAAGTAGAAGAGCCAGGGCGAGGCCTCGACGGCGTTGGCGCCGCCGGCCAGGAGGGTGCCCAGGGAGACGTCGGGAAGCTTCACGCCCAAGCCCAGGAAGGACAGCGCGGTCTCCGACATGATGGTGGACACCACGCCCAGGGCCGCCTGGATGATGAGCAGCGAGCCGATATTGGGAACCACGTGACGGAAGATGGTGCGCAGACGCGAGACTCCCATGTAGTCGGCAGCACGGACATAGTCGTTCTCGCGCACGCTGAGCGCCATGGCCCAGATGACGCGTGCCGGGTACATCCAGCCGCAGGCGATGAGCACCACGATGAGCAGCTTCCAGTCGCCGCCGGAATCGGAGACCACCAAGGCGATGAGCAGGAAGGTCGGGATAGCCAGCAGGAAGTGAATGACTGCCAGGATGACCTTTTCCACCGCACCGCCGTACATGGCCGCGGCCGCGCCGATGAAGGCGGAGATCAGGGTAGAAGCCAGCGAGACGATGAGCGCAATGATCAGCGAGCGGCCCAAGCCGTGGACGGTCTGCGCAAAGAGATCGTTTCCGGAGTCCGTGGTTCCGAACCAGTGCTCCGGGGAAGGCCCGGTGGAGAGGTTGAAGAAGTCAGGCTCGTCGAAGGACCACGGGGTGAGGTAGCTGCCGAAGATGGAGAGCAGCGCGAGTAGCACGAAGATGACGAGTCCGACGGCAGCTGCCTTGTTGCGGAAGAAGCGGCGAACGTACAGCTTGAGCTTGGAGGTGCCGCGGAAATCACTGCTGGAGAATTGCTTGCGCTGCGCGTCATCGACGTCGACGCCGGAGCCGAGCGCGGATTGTGCGCTGGGTTCGGTCTGCGGTGAAAAGTCCGCAGTGGCGGCATGCGGGCGCACGCCGAGGTTATCAGCTGCCGTATCGATAGCGAGGTCGTTGCGGCGGTGGCGCTCGGTGTGGCGCGCTTCGGAGCGTGGCGACGTGGATTTCTTTTCTGGAGACATTTAGCTCACCCTTACTCGCGGATCGAGGGCGACGACGACGAGGTCAGCCAGGATTGCGGAGAAGGCAATCATGACGGCACCGAAAGCGGCGACGGCGGTGGTGCCGTTGACGTCGTTGCGGCTGATGGTTTCGATGAAGTACTGGCCCATGCCCTTCCACGCGAAGATGGTTTCCGTCATGATGGCGCCGGTGAAGATACCGGGAACGGAGAAGGCCACGGAGGTTGCGACCGGAATGATGGAGGTGCGCAGGGCGTGCTTGCGGATGGCCTGGGAGCGCGTCAGGCCTTTGGCCCGGGCGGTGCGCACGTAGTCGGCGTTCAAGTTATCCAGCAGGAGGGTGCGCTGCATCATGTGGTAGCCGGCGTAGCTGATGATGATGAGCGAGATGGACGGCAAGATGAGGTGTTGCGCCATATCCAGCAGCTTGGGGAAGAAGCCTTCGACGCCGAGGCTGGAGGCACCCGTTACGTAGACCACGCGGTGGCCGGTGACGCGGTTGATCCACAGGCCGCCGGCGACGACCAAGATGGAAGCCACGACGACGTGCGTGTTCATGGTGATGATGGAGACGCCCTGCCAAAAGCGGTCGGCCGCCTTGTACTGGCGGGAGGCGGTGTAGACGCCGAGGGCGACGCCGATGACGACGGAGAGAATCGTGGCCACGAGCAGCAGCTGTGCCGAGACGAGCGCGCGGTGCCCGATTTGTGCGCTGACCGGGTCACCGAGAGGGGAGGTACCCCAGTCCCAGTGGAAGATGATGTTGGACAGCCATCCCCACCAACGCTCAAGGAGCGGGGTCTCCGGGTTGAGGCCGAGTGGCGTGAGAATTCGGCCGATTTCTTCCGGCCCGAGCGGTGGGTTGCGGCCGACATAATTTGATCGGGGATCAAGGAAGGTTGCGGCCAGGAGGTACGCGATATTAGTCGCGAGGAAGATGACTACCAGCCAGCTGGCGGTCTTCTTGATGATGTACTTGAACATCACTATTCCTTCGCAGGGTGTGGTCTCAACGGGTTTGGGAAGTATAGAGCCGTGAAAACTCACGGCATCTATGTGACCTAGACCTCCGGCTAGGTGCTGTGTCACATATTAAAAGAAATGTGAGACAGGAGGGGAAGATTTATTGTTTTTGTTTCATGGGGGGTATCACCTGCACGTCCGTAGGTTGCATTTATTACATATCAATAGGCCTATAGAAATTATCGGGCGTGAGGAATGTAGGTGCAGTGCGCACCAAGGTTCCCGCCGCCGAAAACCCTGCATAACCGTTTAGGGGTGAGTGAATATTATGCGCATAATTTCGGGGGTAGTGGGAGGGGTATCAGGGCATCTAAAAGGGGTAAAAATACTCAGCAAGCATTCAGTAGCCGACGGAGCGCATCCTTCTCCGCTGCCGTGACCCAGATTTCATAGGCCGCCTTCACCTCTACGATGCGGCGCGCATACTCACAGCGAAATCCTTTGTTGGGCGGCAGCCACGTAGCGGCATCGCCAGCGCCTTTTTGCTGGTTGAGAGGACCATCGACGGCGAGGAGGTTGCGGGGATCATTAGCAAAGTCGCGGCGTTTTTCTGGTGACCATTGCTGGGCGCCTTTCTGCCAGGCGTCGGCAAGCGGCACAACATGATCGATCTGTACCGCACGTGATGTCTGCGCCCCGCGCTGGAACTCAATGTCCTGGCCCGAATAGGGATCGTGCAAGGTGCCGGAAAGTGCCACGCAGTCGTGGGTGCCTTCCTTGAGAACGAGGCTCTCCGGATCCAAGTCCCTGCGAAGGATGTCATTGCGGGTATCGCAGCCGTTGTGGCCGAACTCCACGGTGACGTCATCGGACCACGCCTGGCCAAACTCTTCGCGCTCATAGCCGGTCCTGGGCGCGCGGCCTTTGACCTCCAAGGAATCTAAAGCGGCGAGCGCTTCGGCGATGTCCGGCGCAATGCTTGGCGCGGGTGTGGCCTCTTCGGCTTGTTCTTCTGCTGGGCCTTCCTGCGTGGGTGCCGCTGTCTCAGTGGCCTTGGGCCGCTCGGGCGTAGGTTCGGTTGGGGCGGGGAGGATAAGGCCGATGGCCACTAGTACTGCTACCGCGGCGTTGAGTAGCGCGGCGATGAAGAACGGGGTACGAGTGGCCATGACGCATTGATCCTAGTGGGTAGAATCGGCACACGGTATGAGTATCGATATGTTCTTTGACGAGTACCTCGCTGAACGCGGTCTGACGCGCTCGGCCGAGGTTGTCCCGGACCACGCCTGCCAGGTCTTTTGTGATGCGCCTGAGCCGAAGACCCAGTCTTCCCTCGAAGAGGCGGTTCAACTCGTCGCCCACACCTTGGGGGAGTAGTGCAGGTGTCTGATTTTCACGTCTCTGCGCCTTTGTCGCCTTTGTCCGCGCGCTTGGGCTCCGAGCCCTTTGCGCTGTCTTTTTCCGGTCAGGGTTATGCCTGGCTGCCGACGTTGCGCGATGCCCTTGCTGCCGGTGCGCGGCCACACATCGCGGAGTACCTCGGCGCGGCCGAGGAACTCCTTGCCCCGCTGGAGGAGGAACTCCTGGCTGCCACTCCGCACGGGTTTGCGCCTCTGGACTGGGCAGACGAGGAGCCGGCGTGGGCGCACGCGCTTGCCGACGCCTCGCTTTCCACCCCCGGCATCCTCACCGCGCAGCTAGCGGTCCTCGAATCTTTGCGTGCGCAAGGAATAGAACTCGAGGATGCCGTCACCAGCATCGGACATTCCCAGGGCGTGCTTGCCGCGGCGGTCGTTGAGGGACGCATGAGCCCAGCCGAGGCTCTGGCGCGGGCACGCCTCATCGGCGCGGCTCTGGAGACAACCGCACGCAGTGCTGGGCTGGTCCGCACCCCGCAGGGCGCGCCCATGGCGGCGGTGACCGGCGCGACGAAGCAGCAACTACTCGACGCCGGCGCCCACATCGGGCTCGACAATGGGCGGGGGCGCTTCGTCATCGTCGGAACACCGGCTGAACTTGCCCGAGTGAAGGCCGCGCTGCAAGAGGACGCGACTCAGGCGGAAGGGGCGGAAGGGAAGACCGCCGCAGTTACCGTTTCCGACCTTGACGTGTCAGCTGCTTTCCATCATCCCACCATGCAGTGTGCGGTGGACCAGGTGGAAAGCTGGGCAGCTCGGATCGGACTGGAACCCGAATCCGCCGCGCAGCTCGCGCGGGCAGTATTGACCGATTACGTGGATTGGCCCGAGCGCGTTGACATAGCGCTTCAGGCCGGGGCGCGTTGGATTCTGGAAATCGGGCCCGCCCGCGGGGTGGAGCTGCTGACTCGGGAAATCGTCGCCGGGCGCGGTGTAGGCACGCTGGCCGTCGCTGCATCGGAAGGGTTGGCCCAGCTCGTGGAGCCGGGCCGCGCACCCATTTTGCCTCGCGCGTGGTCCGAGTGGGCGCCGCGCGTGGCGGACGGGCGTCTGGTGACTGCCTTTACGCAGGCCACTGGTTACTCACCGGTCATGCTCCCCGGGATGACCCCCACCACGGTGGATCCGGCCATCGTCGCCGCGGCCGCCAACGCTGGGCACTGGGCGGAGCTGGCCGGCGGGGGTCAGCACACCGATGACATCCTGCAGGAGAACCTGAGCACCTTGAGCCGGCTCTTAAAGCCAGGGGTTAATGCCCAGTTCAACGCGCTGTATCTCGCGGCTTCCCAGTGGCGCCGCCAAATTGAGGGGCCAAACTCGATTCTGCGAGCGCGCGCCGCAGGAACGCCTATCAACGGCGTGGTGATTTCCGCGGGCATTCCTCCTGTGGAGGAGGCCGTGGAGCTGGTGGAGAAGCTCCACGGGGCAAACATCCCTTGGGTCGCCTTCAAGCCGGGAACTTCGGCGCAGGTGGAGGAGGTGCTCCGTATCGCCGATGCTCTCCCCGAGACCACCGTCATTGTGCAGCTGGAAGGTAGCGCGGCCGGTGGCCACCATTCCCTAGAGGGCCTTGATGAGGTCCTTGTTGCCACCTACGCGCGGATTCGTGAGCGCGACAATGTCCTCCTCGCCGTTGGCGGGGGAATCGGCACCCCGGCGCGTGGCGCGGAGTACCTCCTGGGCACGTGGGCGCAACGCTTCGGCCTGCCCGCAGCGCCAGTCGACGCCATCATGGTGGGCACCGCTGTCATGGCAGCGAAGGAATCCACTGCATCCGAGTTTGTGAAGCAGACTCTCGTCGCCGCGCATAGCGGGGACGTTGTGTCGGGCCGCTCGGACCTAGGGGCGGACATCCATGAGCTGGATAACTCTTTCGCCCGCGCCGGGCGCCTTCTTGATGAGGTGGCCGGTGACGCCGAGGCCGTGGAGGCGCGCCGCGCGGAAATCATTGAAGCCATCGGGCGCACATGCAAGCCCTATTTCGGGGACGTTGATGAGATGTCCTATTCCGAGTGGCTACAGCGCTACCTTGAGCTGTCCTACCTGGACGGCTGGGTTGATGAATCCTGGTTGAGGCGATTTACCCGCATGGTGGCGCGGGCCGAAGCTCGCCTCCATCCGGCAGATCACGGCGAGATCGAGCTGCGCGTTGAGGTTGACCGCGAGAACCCGGCTGAGGCAATTAATCAGCTAACCGAACTCTACGGTGACGCCGCGCTGCACCCGACCGACGCCGCGTGGTTCATTCAGCTCGTGGATGGTCCCGGCAAACCCGCAAACTTTGTGCCGATCATCGATGCTGACGTACGCCGCCGCTGGCGCCGCGACACCTTGTGGCAGGCCCACGATGAGCACTACGAGGCCGACAAGGTCTGCATCATCCCCGGCACGGCGGCTGTTGGGGGAATCGGGCAGGCCAACGAACCGGTGGCGCAGATACTTGGCCGCTTCGAGCAGGCGGCGCTTGCGCTTCTCGACGGGACTGACGATGACTCTGGCGAGCCCGCCTTTAGCGCTGAAGAGCTCATCCGCCGCGCCCCGGGGCTCAACTGGGCTGGGCGCGAGCAGCCCAACCCCCTGCGCCTTGGCCTTGATGGGGCCGAGCTGGAAACTGCGGGCGAGGAGGCCATGTGGTTGACCGTGCCTTTCCACTCCGGAGCTGAGCTGCGCGTTCGCATCACCCCGCCGCGCATACCGGGTGCCTCACCACTCGTAAAGGTCGAGGATGCCGAGACCGCCATGTGGGAGCTGCTGTGCCAGGCCCTCGGCGGTGACCTACCAAACGCAGGCTCTGGGACTGCGGCGACGGTCAGCGCCCACCTCAGTGCCACCGACATCGCTCACTACGTGGCGGTGACGAGCGGGGAGATGAGCGCTGCTGTTTCGCCCGATGTTCTCGTCGGCCCCGCCTGGCCGGCCACCTTCGCCGTGCTGGCCAGCGCCCATACGGCGACAGGGGAGTCGGTAGTGGAGGGCTTTCTTGACCTGGTCCACCTCGAGCACTCGCTGAGCCTCAAACCAGATACCTGGGAGCTGCTTCGCGCCAGCGCCGCGCCGGGCTCCGAGCCTTTGGACCTGCGCTACACCGCCGAGTTGGAGGAGGTACGCGATACGCCGTCGGGGCGCGTTGTCGACGTTTCTGTCACTGTCACTGTCGCCGTACACGGCGACGAGCATGACTTCGCGCAGTTGCACGAGCGCTTCCTCATCACCGGGCGCCGCGGTGACGCCGCGCTCGAGACCGTGGGCGCCACAGTTCAAGGCTCGCAAGAAAACAGCGCAGAGCTGTCCTTCCGTGAGACACCGCGCTCCTTCCGCCACCGCACCAGCGCTGTGGCACCGGAATCCTTGCTGCCCTTCGCCGTGGTCACGGGGGATAGGAACCCTATCCACCTGTCCGCGAACGCAGCGGCACTGGCGGGGCATCGTGAAGGCCCCATCGTCCACGGCATGTGGACCTCGGCGCTCGCGCAGGCGGCCGCGGCTTTTGACGGCGCCCGCGTCCTCGACTGGTCCGCTACCTGGCTTGCACCAGTGCTGCCGGGGAGTGAGGTGGAGTTTGTGGTGGAACGGGTGGGCGTCGACAAGCGGCGCGGCTACGGTGAGGTCCGCAGCGTGACCGCCACCAGCCAGGGCGTGCCGGTGCTGCAGGCGCGAGCGACGATGAACAGCCCGATTACCTTCTATGCCTTCCCCGGCCAGGGCATCCAGTCCCCGGGGATGGGGATGAAGGACTATGCGGAATCCGCAGCAGCGCGCGCGGTGTGGGAGTGCGCGGACAAGCACACGCGGCAGAGCTTGAGCTTCTCCATCCTGGAGATTGTCCGCCACAACCCCGACACCGTGGTGGTGGGTGGTGAGACCTTCACGCACCCGGACGGGGTGCTTTATCTGACGCAGTTCACACAGGTGGCCATGGCCACCCTGGGCTGCGCACAGATCGCGGCACTCAAGGAAGCTGGGGTCCTCGAAGACAGTGCCTTCTTCGCTGGCCACTCGGTGGGCGAGTATAACGCCCTGGCCGCCTATGCCGAAGTCCTGTCGCTGGAGGCGGTCCTAGACATCGTCTATGTCCGCGGGCTGACCATGCACCGACTGGTCGAGCGCGATTCCGCTGGCCAGTCCCTCTATGGTTTGGCGGCGCTGCGCCCGCACAAGATGAAGATGAGCGCGGGCGAGGCCTTCGCCCATGTCGTCCGTGTGGCCGCGGAGACGGGTGAGTTCCTCGAAGTGGTCAACCACAATATCGCCGGGCGCCAATACGCGGTCGCCGGAACGAAGGCGGGCCTGGATGCGCTGGCGAACGACGCCGAGCGCCGCGCCCCCGGGCAACGTGCCGTCATCCCCATCCCGGGGATTGACGTGCCCTTCCACTCCTCCCGCTTAGTGGGCGGTGTGGTTGATTTCCGCGCGCACCTCGACGCACTCATCCCTGAAGAAATCAACCTCGACGCGCTGGTGGGGCGCTATATCCCTAACCTCGTGGCGCGGCCCTTTGCGCTGAGCCGCGAGTTCGTGGAGTCCATCGCCGCGGTGGTGGATTCGCAGCCCATCGAGGAGATCCTCGCGGATTTCGATGGCGCTATGGCATGCCCGGCGCGCCTGGGCCGCACCCTGCTCATCGAGCTATTGGCCTGGCAGTTTGCTTCCCCGGTGCGCTGGATTGAGACCCAGGACCTGCTCCTTGGTCAGCTCGGCGTGGAGCGTTTCATCGAGGTTGGCGTTGGCACCGCGCCCACGCTGACCAACATGCTGGGCCAAACCCTGCGGCTGCCCCAGTACGCGGGCAGCGCAGGCATCGAGGTGCTCAACTACGAGCGCGACCGTGAGCGGGTCTTTGCCGAAGACGCCGAGACGGCACCCGAGTCAGCAGCGAAGGATTCTGCGGACGCCGTCGAAGCACAGGCAGATGAGCCTGAGTCGAGGCAGCCAATTGAGAGCGCACACCGGGAAGACTCCGTGCACGCCCCGCGCGAGGAGGCCCCAGCCGCCGTCGAGGATCGCCCGCTCAGCGTGCACCAGGCTCTTGAGATGCTCATCGCGCTGTGGACCAAGGTCCGGCCTGATCAGATGGCCGCGACCGATTCCATAGAAACCCTCGTGGAAGGCGTGTCCTCCCGCCGCAACCAGTTGCTCGTTGACCTCGGCGTGGAGTTCGGTATCAGCGCCATCGAGAATGCCGCGGACGCACCCATCCCGCAGCTGGCGGAGAGCGTGGCGCAGCGCGCGCCGGGCTATGCAACGTTTGGGGAGGTCCTCGCGGAGCACGTCGCGCAGGCGCTCACCCGGCTGACCGGGCCCGCGGGCAAGAAGCCGAGCTACGTGGCCGAGCGCGTGAGCACTACCTGGGGATTGGGCCCGGGCTGGGCCGATCGCGCTATTGCACAGCTGGTCCTGGGCACGCGCGAGGGCTCGTCACTGCGCGGCGGGGAGCTGGCCAGCTTGCCCATGACCGGTGCGGCATCGGTTGCTGAGCTCGATGCGCTGATCGACGCCTCCGTGCGCGCCGCCGGCGAGCGCGAAGGAGTCTCGCTGCAGAAGGCCGTTGCTCTAACGCCACACGAGACCGTGGACCCGGAGGCGGTGCGCACTTATACCGAGCGCCTTGAAGCGGCGCTGGAGGACTCCGCCCGCGCCGCACTCGCCGCCTTGGGGCGCGAGGAGACCGCGACTGAGCAGGGGGACAGCGCTTCGCACACGGAGCTGGAGCAGCTCGTTGCAGCGGAGCTCGGCCCGGACTGGCAGCGCCAGGTCGCCCCCGCTTTCGATGCGCGCAAGGCAGTGCTTCTCGACGACCTCTGGGCCACCGCCCGCGAGGACATCGCCCGCGCGGCCGCCGCCGGGGAAGCAGAGCCCGAGCTGGACGTGCTGGGCGCCGGCGAGGAGGTGGCGCTCCTGGCTGAGCACTTCGGCTATGAGGACCTAGCCCGCGATGCCCGCACCCCGGCGAATGGATTGCTCTTCGCCGGGCAGGTGGCCGTGGTGACGGGTGGCTCGCCGGGTTCGATTGCCGCAGAGCTCATCGGTGAGCTGCTCGCGGAAGGCGCGACCGTGATTGCGACGACTTCCCAACTAAGCCACGAGCGCCT
This sequence comes from Corynebacterium sp. HMSC055A01, assembly GCF_001809405.1. Classification (NCBI taxonomy): domain Bacteria; kingdom Bacillati; phylum Actinomycetota; class Actinomycetes; order Mycobacteriales; family Corynebacteriaceae; genus Corynebacterium; species Corynebacterium sp. HMSC055A01. Next base: position 46,636 of record NZ_KV797517.1, read on the forward strand.
CGAGTTCTATAAGGAGCTCTATCGCAGCCGTGCCGTCGGCGCGGCAGCACTATGGGTTGTTCCGGCGAACCTTAATTCCTTCGCGGACGTGGACGCGCTTGCGGAATGGATTGCGGCGGAGCGCACCGCCACCGTCGGTGGAAAGTCTGTGCAGCTCAAGCCTGCTTACGTGCCGGATCTGCTCTTCCCCTTCGCCGCGCCGCGTGTCGCCGGCACTCTTGCGGATGCCGGGGCAGGGGCGGAGTCCCAGATGCGTCTGCTGCTGTGGTCGGTGGAGAAGCTCATCGCGTCGCTGTCCGCCGTGGGTGCGGATACACATGTTGGCCACCGGCTACACGTGGTGCTTCCGGGCTCACCCAACCGCGGGCGCTTTGGCGGCGATGGCGCCTACGGCGAGGCCAAGGCGGCCCTCGACGCCCTGGTTAACCGCTGGTCTTCCGAGCAATCCAGTTGGGGTGCGCGCACCTCGTTGGTGCACGCCCAGATCGGGTGGGTGCGCGGCACCGGCCTGATGGGCGGCAACGATCCGCTGGTTACACAGGTGGAGGCCCGCGGCGTGCGAACCTTCTCGGCGAAGGAAATGGCGGTGCAGCTTATCGACGCCACCGCCTCCCCTCGCATCCGCGCCGAAGCAGCACAGGCGCCGCTGAGCGTGGACCTCACCGGCGGGCTGGCCGAGGCTGAGCTGGACCTTGCTGCACTTGCCAGCGCGGCGCAGTCCGAGAACAGCGACGCATCGCGCGTAGCCGGTAGTTTGTGCGAAGGGAAGGCGCCGCGAACGGTAAAAGCCCTGCCGAACGTGCTCAGGCCTGCCGAGTGCACCAGCCCAGACTTCAATGGCGTGACGCAGTCCCTCGAGGACATGGTGGTCATCGTCGGGGCCGGCGAGCTCGGCCCGCTGGGTTCATCGCGTACTCGCTTTGAGGCGGAGGTCGGCGGGGACCTGTCTGCTGCTGGAGTGCTGGAGCTGGCGTGGAGCCGCGGGCTCATCAGCTGGGATGAGCGCACAGCCGGATGGCTGACGGCCGAAGGAGAGGAGGTAGCCGAGGAAGACGTCTACGCGCGCTTCCACGACGAGGTTCTCGCCGGGATTGGTGTGCGCCGCTTCCACGATGACTTCGGCCCGCACCTGCCCATGGTGGATAACCTCGCGCCCGAGCTGACCACCATCTACTTGGAGAAGCCGCTGAGCTTCACCGTGCAGGACGAAGAGACAGCACGCAGCTTCGTCGACAGCTGCGAAGGCGCTACGCTGCGCCGCGTCACTGATGCGACCGGTGAGGATGAATGGCAGGTCGCCCGACCCGCGGGCTCCGCGGTGCGGGTTCCGCGGCGCGTGGCCATGACCCGCTTTGTGGGTGGCCAGATTCCGGAGGGCTTCGACCCGCAGGTCTACGGCATCCCCGCGGACATGGTGGATAACCTCGACCGCCTCGCCCTGTGGAACCTCGTGTGCGCTGTGGAGGCCTTCCTGTCAGCGGGCTTTAGCCCCGCCGAGCTCTTAGCCCACATCCACCCGGCGCGCGTGAGCTCCACCCAGGGAACCGGCATGGCAGGCCAGGAGGCGCTGCGCTCGCTGTACGTCGATAAGCTCTTGGCCCAGCCGCGGCCCAATGACGTCCTCCAGGAAGCGCTGCCCAACGTCATTGCTGCGCACGTGATGCAGTCCTATGTCGGCGGCTATGGCCAGATGGTGCACCCCGTGGCCGCCTGTGCCACGGCGGCGGTGTCGGTGGAGGAGGGCGTCGACAAGCTGCGCCTGCACAAAGCCGACTTCGTCGTGGCCGGCGGCATCGACGCCCTGTCGATTGAGGGAATCACCGGGTTCGGGGACATGGCGGCCACGGCCGATAGCGCGGAGATGGCGGCGAAGGGGATTGAGCATCGCTTTTTCTCCCGCGCTAACGACCGCCGCCGCGGCGGCTTCGTGGAATCCGAAGGCGGCGGGACCATCCTGCTAGCGCGGGGAACCTTTGCAGCGGAGATGGGGTTGCCGGTGCTTGGCGTGGTGGGCTTTGCCGAGTCCTTCGCCGACGGCGCGCACACCTCCATCCCCGCGCCGGGCATGGGCGCGCTCTCGGCGGCGCGGGGTGGGCAGGACTCCCGCCTGGCCCGCTCGCTGAAGTCCCTCGGCGTGGGCGCGGACGATATTGCGGTGGTGTCGAAGCACGATACGTCCACCAACGCCAACGACCCCAACGAATCGGATCTGCACGAGCGCATCGCCGCCGCACTCGGCCGCAGCCCCGGCAACCCGCTGTATGTGGTTTCGCAGAAGAGCCTGACCGGGCACGCCAAGGGCGGTGCCGCCGCCTTCCAGCTCATCGGTCTGACTCAGGCGTTGCGTAGTGGAGTCCTCCCGCCGAACCGTTCGCTTGATTGCGTTGACCCCGTGCTGCGCCGCCACCCGCACCTGGTGTGGCTGCGCCAACCGTTGGACCTGCGCCGCACCCCGCCGAAAGCCGGCTTGGTGACCTCGCTGGGCTTCGGTCACGTATCCGCCCTCATCGCGCTCGTGCACCCGGGTGCGTTTTATGCCGCGCTGGTTCGTGAGTGGGGTGAGGCCGAGGCCGAAGCATGGCGCTCAGCCGCCGCCGAGCGCGAGTGGTGTGGCTTGCGGCGCCTGGAAAAAGCCATGCGCGGCGGGCCCGCCCTGTACGAGCGGCCGGTGAACCGCAACCTGGGGACGGGCACAGCCGCCGAGGTAGCTGAACGCGAGGCCGCAGTGCTGCTGAGCGAGTCCGCGCGCCTGCGCGGAGGCACCTTGGATCCGGAGGGAGGAAGCACGGCTCAACGGGGGTAGCAAACCGTGGAGTATCCCCAGCTTGTACCCTCTGGAACGATAAAGAAGCAGGTCAGACGGGTTGGAGAAGTCCCTCCACCTGGGGCACCATGCAAGGGTGAAAAATGCTAAGAAACCACTGCTAGGTCTCATCTCGGTCGCTGCCGCCGCCGTGCTTACTGCATGTTCGGCCACCGGTGGCGCGCCCCGCCCCGACGCTGACGGCGAGCTAGCCGGTGGCGTCGACACCGAGCGCCTTGTCGTCGCCATGATCTCCCACGGCGCGCCGGGGGATACCTACTGGGACCTCGTGCGCAAGGGCGCGGAGGATGCCGCCCGCAAGGACAATATCGAGCTGCGCTACTCCTCGGACCCGGAAGCGCCCAACCAGGCAAACCTGGTGCAGTCCGCCATCGACTCCGGCGTGGATGGCATCGCCGTGACCATGCCCAACTCTGGTGCGATCGGGCCTGTGGCCAAGAAGGCTTCCGATGCCGGCATCCCGACCGTGGGGCTTAACGCCGGCATGGATGATTACCAGAAGTATGGAATGAGCGCCTTCTTCGGCCAAGAGGAAAAAGTGGCCGGCACCAAGGCCGGCGAGCGCCTCAAGGATGAGGGCGCCAAGCACGTCTTGTGCGTTATCCACGAGCAAGGCAACTCCTCGCAGGAGTCGCGCTGCGCCGGCGTGAAGAAAGGGCTGGACAACGGCAAGGTTGAGCTTCTGTACGTCAACGGCAAGGATCTGACTGCCGCGCAGTCCACCATTAACGCGAAGCTGAGCCAGGATCCCTCCATCGACTGGGTCATGGCGCTGCAGGCCTCCGTGGCTATGCGCTCCGCCGACGCGGTTGCCGACGCCTCCTCCAAGGCCAAGGTCTCCACTTTCGACACCAACGCCGAGCTTGTCGGCGCCATCGCGGATCAGCGTATCCAGTGGGCCGTCGACCAGCAGCCCTATATGCAGGGCTACCTCGCCGTCGACTCGCTGTGGTTGGCGCACCGCAACGGATCCACCATGGGCGGCGGCCGCCCCGTCTACACCGGCCCCTCCTTCGTGGATTCCACCAACGTGGACATCATCTCCGAATCTGCTAAGGAAGGCCTGCGATGAGCGAAACCACGACTGCATCCGACGAGGCACTATCCAGCCCTTCCGATACCCGCCTGACTCGCCGCAGCGGTTTCGCGCGCCTCATCCGCCGCCCGGAGCTGGCCAGTCTGCTCGGCGCGGTGGTCATCTTCGTCCTCTTCATGATCGTGGCGCCCGCCTTCCGCTCGGTGGAGGCCTTCTCTACGGTGCTTTATGCCAGCTCCACGCTGGGCATCGTGGCGTTGGCGGTGGGCCTGCTCATGATTGGTAATGAGTTTGATCTGTCCTCCGGTGTGGCGGTGACGTCCGCGGCGCTTGTGGCCACCATGCTCAACTACAATTTCCACCTCAACTCGTGGGTGGGCGTGGGCCTATCCCTGCTGACCGCGCTAGCCATCGGCGCGCTCAACGGCTTCCTTGTGGTGCGCACAAAGATCGACTCCTTCCTTATTACGCTGGCGGCTTTCCTCATGCTGCAGGGCCTCAACCTGGCGATTACCAAGCTGGTGACCGGCCAGGTGGCCACCCCGACCATCGCTGACATGGAAGGATTCAGCTCGGCCCGCGTCATTTTTGCCGGCACCATCCACATCGGTGGCTTGAGCATCCGCGCCACCGTCATCTGGTGGATCCTCTTCGTCGCCATTGCCTCGTGGGTGCTGTACAAGACGCGCTGGGGAAACTGGATCTTCGCCGTGGGCGGCGATGATGAAGCCGCCCGCGCCGTCGGCGTTCCCGTGCGCCGCGTCAAGGTGGCGCTGTTCATGCTCGTCGGCTTCGCGGCGTGGTTCGTGGGCATGCACACCCTCTTTGCCTTCGACTCCATCCAGGCCGGACAGGGCATCGGTAACGAGTTCCTCTACATCATCGCCGCGGTCATTGGCGGCTGCTCCATGACCGGCGGGCGCGGCACCGCGGTGGGCACCGCCATCGGCGCGCTCATCTTCGGCATGACCAACCAGGGCATCGTGTACGCCGGCTGGAACCCCGACTGGTTCAAGTTCTTCCTCGGTGCCATGCTGCTCTTTGCCGTGCTGACGAACACCTCGGTGGCCAACTTTACGAGGAAGCGATAACCATGATTGAGCTGCACGATATTTCCCAAACCTTCGGCAACTTCCACGCCCTGCGCGGCATCAACCTTTCTGTGAAAGAGGGCGCGGTGACCTGCGTGCTGGGTGATAACGGCGCGGGCAAGTCCACACTGATCAAGATTCTGGCCGGACTTAACCAGCCCACCGGTGGCACCATCACCGTCGATGGGGAAGAGGTGAACTTCACCAGCCCTCGCGATTCCCTCGACGCCGGTATCGCCACCGTGTACCAGGATTTGGCGCTGGTTCCCTCGCTGTCGGTGTGGCGCAACTTCTTCCTGGGCCAGGAACTTACCGGGGCGCTGGGGAGCTTGCGTGAGGAAGAGATGAAGCGCATTACGCACGAGCAGCTGTCCGAAATGGGCATTGAGCTTGGCGACGTCTCCGTGGAACTCTCCGCGCTCTCCGGCGGCCAGCGCCAGGTGGTGGCGATTGCCCGCGCCATCTACTTCGGCGCGCGCTACATCATCCTGGACGAGCCCACCGCAGCACTCGGAGTGAAGCAGTCGGGCATGGTGCTGCGCTTTATCGACGCCGCCCGCGAACGCGGCATGGGCGTGGTCTTCATTACGCACAACCCGCAGCACGCCTACCTCGTGGGCGATCACTTCATCGTGCTCACGGTGGGGCAGATGTCGCTGGACGCCTCCAAGGAGGAGGTCACGTTGCCGGAGCTGACCCAGTGGATGGCGGGCGGCGACGAGCTGGAGGAGCTCAAGCAGGAGCTGGCACGCTAAGCTTGCCCGCATGACAAAAAGTGGCGTGAGCGTGGGCACCGACCTGGTGCACATCCCCTCCTTTGCCCAGCAGCTGGAGCTTCCCGGCACGCGCTTCGCGCAGGTTTTCAGCGCCTCCGAACTGCGCGTGACGCAGGCCCGGGGGCTGAGCGGTGCTGCCCGCGCGCAGCACCTGGCGGGGCGCTGGGCGGCGAAGGAGGCCTTCATCAAGGCGTGGTCGCAAGCGCTCTACGCGCACCCGCCGGTCATCGCAGAGGAAGCCGTGGACTGGGCGGAGATTGAGGTCCGCCCGGATGCGTGGGGGCGAGTAGCACTCGAGTTGCGTGGTGAGATTGCCCGCCTCGCGCGGGAGTCCTTGGGGGATTTTTCAACTGCGCTGTCGATTAGCCACGATGGTGATTACGCCACCGCCATTGTGTACCTTTCGCGCTAAACACGCCTGGTCGCACCTGGCTTCGCTGGGTGTGGCTAGGCGCTCGTGGCGATGGCGAAGAGATAGGCGATGAGCATGCGCTTAATCTCTTCCACCACGCCATCAAAGCTTTCCTCGGAGCGCATGGTGCTGTAGTTGAGCAGGGAAACCACGGTGTGGACGAGGAAGGCGGCGATCTCCACACGGGCATCGGCGTCCATGCCCTGGGCAAGAGGCTCGATGATTTCCGCGATGGGCTTGAGCAGGCTGAGCTCCGTGTCGGCGGCCGTGGCGCGGGTCGCGGGTGTGGACTGCACGGCATGCCACACCGCTCGGCGCGAGGGGTCGTTGCGCCAAACACGAGCCATGCGGTCGATGAATTCTTCGAGGAAGTCCGGCCATTGCAGGGCCGGAACGCGCTGGGAAAAGCGCTCAACCTCAGCCAACATCTCCGCGGTGTCTTGGCGGTCGAGCTCGCAGATCAGCACGTACTTGTTGGCGAAGTACTGGTAGAGCGTGCCAATCGGCACTTCCGCGCGGCGCGAGACTTCGTCGAAAGTAAAGGACTCGAAGCCATAGTCCACGAGCGTCTCCCGCGCGCAGGACAAGATCCGGTCATACTTGGCCCGGCTGCGCGCCTGCGCTGGGCGACGCCTCGGGACCAGAATCTCCGGTGACTTCGAGCTGGATTCCACGGTTTAGTTGAGCCCCTTAAGCACGCGGGCGACGTGGCCGGTGGCCTTGACGTTGTACATGGCTTGGCCGATCGTGCCGTCCTCTTCTACAAGGAAGGTAGAGCGGATAACGCCTTGGACGATCTTGCCGTAGTTCTTCTTCTCGCCGAAAGCGGCATAAGCCGTCATGACTTCCTTGTCGGGGTCAGACAGCAACGGGAAGTTGAGCTCATGGTCCTCGCGGAACTTTGCCAGTGCCTCGGGCTTGTCAGGGGAGATTCCCACCACGGCGATGTTCATGTCATTGAGCTGCTCCAGGCTGTCGCGGAAGTCGCAGGCTTCCTTCGTGCAGCCAGGGGTGTTGGCGCGCGGGTAGAAGTAAACCACGACGCGCTGGCCAGCATAGTCACTCAGACTTACGGTGTTGCCGGCATCATCGCTCAAGGAAAAAGCGGGAGCCTTGTCTCCTACGGACAGTCGTTGTGCTTCAGTCATGCTGTCTACCTTACCGTGCCCTACGGGGAGGCTATCTGGCGAATCTACGCCACCGAGGGTGAAACAAACGTTGGCCAACTCTGCAGGGGAGCTGGCGGTCAATGTAGAATGTCGACGTTAGAACCACAACGGTTAGAAATACACTAACCGCAACAACACCGAACGAAGCCAAATTCAGGAGATTCACGTGGCACGCAACATTGATGATATCCAGCGCGACATCGAGCGCACCCGCCGTCAGCTGGCTAGCACCTTGGATGAGCTGGCTGATCGCAGCAAGCCGCAGAACTTCGTCGAGGACGCTAAGGGCGCGGCAACCCAGAAGCTGCAGGAGCGCAATGTGCAGATGGCGCTCGCCGGCGTTGGTGCAGCCGTCGTAGGCCTTATCGCTTTCTCCGTTTTCCGCTCCAAGCGCCGCAAGTCCGATATCAAGGAACTGCAGCGCCTGCTCGCTGAGCGTCGCTAGAGCCGGTTAGCGCCGTTGGGCGCGACTGCATACCTAGAGGCCCTGCCTTGGGAAATACCCCGGGGTGGGGCATTTTTGTGCTCCGTATGCGTTACTGGAAGCATTGCCTACCCTATGCCGGCTTTGGGTAGCCTTACCTGTCTGTGTAGTATGAACCTCCGAACAGACCATAAGACCAAAGTTTGAAGGAGAAATCGTGCTTCACGTATCGACGCATGCAGGCCAGGCATCCCGTCCGCGCGCCGGGCGAGTAGTAGGGGCGTGCGCCATGGTGGCGGCGCTGGCCAGCGCGCTGGCGGGCTGTGCCTCCGACAATGCCGATGCCGGCAGCGAGCAGGCCACGGGAGCGCAGGGGACTGCCGCTGTGAGTTTCACAGACCTTGCCGGCCGCCAGGTGGAGCTGGACCACGCGCCGGAACGCGTCATCCTGGGAGAAGGCCGCAGCGTCTTTGCCACCGGCATCCTCAACAAGGAAGACCCGCTGGACAAGGTCGTGGCCATCGGATCGGACCTGAAGCAGAATGTGCCCGACTACTACCGCGAGTTGGAAAAGACCACGCCCAAAGTCAACGAGCTGCCGGAAATCGGCGGCTTCACCAAGGGCGATGTCACTGTGGAGGAGCTCATCAGCCTCGACCCGGACCTCATCGTGCTCTCCAAGGATCAGTACGAGGCCTCCCAGACCGCTGGGCTCACCGACAAGCTGGATCAGGCCGGCCTGACCTATGCCGTCACGGACTTCCGCGCCAAGCCCTTGGAGAACACCATTCCCACCATGGAAATCTTCGCCGATATCTTCGGCCACGAGGACCGCGCGGAGGAGTTCATCGCGGACTGGCAAAAGAACGTGGATCTGGTAACCGAGCGCGCCACGAAAGCGCAGGACAAGCCCTCCACCTTCGTGTGGCGCGCAGCGGGTGTCTCCGATTGCTGCGGCTCGTGGAATGACTCCAACATTTCTGAGCTGGTCAACGTCGCCGGTGGAAAGAACGTGGCAGACGGCATCATCGAGGGTGAGTCCGGCGCGCTGACCCCGGAGAAGGTCATCGACGCCAATCCCGACATGATCATTGCCACCGGCGGCGACTGGTCCGCCAAAGTGGATAACGCAAAGGGCCACACCGGCTTCGCTGCCGCCGGCTATGGCATCAGCGAAAAGGATGCCCACGAGAGCGCCGCTTCGCTGGCCGGCGTCCAACCTGGTTTTGAGGATCTTTCTGCCGTCAAGGAGCACAACCTCCACGGCCTGTGGCACCAGTTCTACAACTCGCCCTTCAACTACCTGGCACTCCTTCAGATCGCCGCGTGGCTCCACCCAGAGGACTACGCAGACGTCAACGTTCAGAAAGAATGGGCCGAAGCCCAAGAGAAATACTCGCCCGTCCCCGGCGACGGAACCTTCTTCAGCACCAACTAGTCATGAGCATTCTCACCTCAACCGCGCGCTCGGCAAGCCCTGAACGGACCACGCACGCAGAAACCGCGGTGCTTCCCGTGGAGGCCCTCGCACGCGAGCACTCCCGCGTGACCCGCCGCCGCATCGCCATCGTCGCTGGGCTTATCGTCGTAGCGCTCGCCGCATTCGTTCTTAGCGTGATCGTTGGCGCCATCGACCTCACCCCGGGGCAGGTGCTGCGGGGGATGGTGGATCCGGGAGGCGTCGACAAGCAAACGCGTACAGTCCTGTGGAGCCTGCGCCTGCCTATGGCCGTCATGGCGCTGCTTATCGGCGCCAGCCTGTCACTGGCTGGCGCGCAGATGCAGACCATCCTGGATAATCCGCTGGCGGAGCCCTTTACCCTCGGCATCTCCGCGGCGGCTGCCTTCGGCGGAGCCAGCGCCATCGTGTTGCGTTGGCAGCTTCTGGCCCAGCCGCAGTTCAACCTCGCGCTCATCGCGTGGCTGTCGGCGGCGCTGGCCACGGCCATCATCGTCGTTGCCGCCGTTATTCGCGGTGCGAAGTCCGAGACGATGGTGCTGCTCGGCATCGGCCTCGTCTTCTTTTTCCAGGCCATGCTGGCGCTCATTCAATACCGTTCCTCCAGCGAGGCTCTCCAGCAGATCGTCTTTTGGTCCATGGGTTCGCTCACCCGCGCTAGCTGGCAGGCCAACGCCGTGCTGGCCGGCGTGCTTGCGGTGGCGTTGCCCATCCTGGGAGCGCTGTCGTGGCGGCTAACGGCGCTGCGGCTTGGTGACGCCCGCGCCACCGCCCTCGGTATCAACACCTCCCGCCTACGCGTGATTGTTCTCGTCGTGGTCTCGCTCGTCGCGGCCACCACCGTGGCTTTCGCCGGCATCATCGGATTTATCGGGCTGGTGGGACCACACATTGCGCGCATGTTGGTGGGTGAGGACCAGCGTTACTTCGTGCCGGCCTCCATGGCCGCGGGCGCGGCGGTGATGTGCGCCGCCCACGCGCTAAGCCTCCTGATTAAGCCCGGGCTGGCTATCCCCATCGGCATCGTCACCTCGCTTCTGGGCGTGCCATTCTTCATTGCCATCGTCATGACCCGGAGGAGGGCATTGTGGACGTAGAACTCACCATCACCGATCTGACCGCCGGTTATGGTTCGCGCACGGTGGTAGACGGGCTGAGCCTTCCCACCCTGCGCGGCGGGCAGGTCGTGGGGCTGCTGGGGCCGAACGCGTCCGGCAAGACCACCACCATTAAGTCGCTCGCCGGCGTGCACCGCGCGCGGGGCGGCACGGTGGACTTTCGCGTCGACGGCCAGAGCCCGCGCGGACAGCGGCGCCGCCAGCTCATCGGCTATGTGCCGCAGGGCCTGCCGCACACCGCGGCGCTGCGCGCGTTTGAGGCGGTGCTGATTGCGGCGCGACGCGAAGCGTGCGAGGACCCAATCACCCGCACCGCCGAGGTCCTGCACTCCATGGGGCTCGACGACATTGCGCAGCGCTACCTCAACGAGCTCTCCGGCGGCCAACGCCAGCTCGTCGCCGTGGCGCAGATGCTGGTGGGGACCCCTGGGCTCATGCTTCTCGACGAACCCACCTCCGCCCTCGATCTCAACCGCCAGCTCTTCGTCTTGGGTCGCGTGCGGGCAAAAGCTCGGGAGGAAGGCAGCCTCGCGTTGGTGGCGATTCATGACATCAACCTGGCGGCTCGGATGTGCGACCAGCTCGTCGTGCTCCACGGTGGCAAGGCCCGCGCCCATGGCGCGCCGGGGGAGGTGCTCACGGAGGAACTCTTGCGCGAGGTCTACGGCGTAGAGACGGATGTGCTGGACCACCGCGGGCAACCCGTCGTGGCGCTGCGGGAGGTTAGTTAGACTCGGGCCGTGTGAGCCGAAATTCGCCCGAGAACCTCCTGTTATACCTCACCCCGGAGGATGAAAACACCATCCGGGACGTCTATGCTGCCCTGGCTCAGCGTGGCTTTCCGGTGCAGCACCAGCGCCCGCACATTACGGTGACGTTCGCGCCGGCGCTCGAGACCGCAGTCGTCGACGAGGCCCGCAACCTGCTCCCGCCGCTTCTGCCCGCGGCCTTTCGCCGCGTGGGCACGGTGGTCTTTGGGACGAAGAGTAAACAGACCGTGGCGTGGCTTTTAGAAACCACGGATGAGCTGGAATCCGCCGCGCGCCGCCTCAGTGCCTCGAACCCGGAGGGGAGGGGCCCGCGGTGGACCCCTCACCTGACGATGGGGCTGCGGCTGCCGCGAGCGATGGTGCCGGAGTATATGCGGGCGCTCGATGAAATCTCGACCTTTGAGCACAAGGAATTCACGGCGGCGCAGGCCGCGTGGTGGCGCCCCAAAACGCAGCAGCTCGAGGTCTTGGGCTAGGATCGGAAAAGCCCCTCACCACGGGGGTGAGGGGCTTAAACTGTGCGCCATCAGGGACTTGAACCCCGAACCCACTGATTAAGAGTCAGTTGCTCTGCCAATTGAGCTAATGGCGCTTGGTGTCTCTGACCGGCTCTGATTTCCTCAGTGCCTGCCGTGCAACGAGATGTAACTTTAACACCCTCTTCGTAAAAAGGTAAAATCGCCAGGTAAATGGGTGTTTTCCGCGATTAATGCCATGGCTAAATGCTTCTCTCAAAGAGTCGCGGGTGTGGAAGTCTGACGGGTGGGTAACGAAACGGTTAAGAGCGGTGGCGCTAACTGGTTCGTAGGGTGCGTGTGCGGTTAGTCTATGTGCACTCTTATTATTGTCTGTGTCTTTCTATGAGCTAGGGGTTTGTGTGCATTCTCTATTCCCTTCCGCACGTCCCGCAATGCTTCTCTCGAGTATCGTTGCGACCGCTTCACTCTTAACCGCCTGCACCATTGGTGGTGCCGCGGATTCCGGTCCGGCCACTGCCCAATCGGAGGCTGACGTCAAAGCGAGCGCTTCGGCGGAAGCATCGGCGTCGGCAGCCGCCAAGGCGAAGCAGCTGAAGTTTTCCGTCAAGGATGGTGCGAGCGACGTAGATCCCTCCAAGCCGGTTGAGGTTACGTCCCCGGCCGGGCTTAAGTCGGTGACAATGACCAACGAAGCCGGCATCGAAGTGGACGATGAGCTGTCATCTGATTCGAAGACGTGGAAGAGCGCCGAAGTGCTGGGGTATAACCGCACCTACACCATCGACGCCACGGACAAGGACGGCACCCATAAAACCATCACCTTCACCACCCCGCAGGCAGCAGGCGTGTCCGAAGTGGCCTTGAGTCCGATACCGGATTCTGAGGTGGGGGTTGGCCAGGTCATCGGCGTGCGATTCGGAAACTACGTCACCGACCGCAAGGCGGCCGAAGAGGCAATCACAGTCAAGACCGAGCCTGCCGTTGAAGGTGCTTTCTACTGGGTCAACAACCAGGAAGTGCGGTGGCGCCCGGAAAACTACTGGGAACCCGGCACGAAAGTGACCGTCGATGTCGACCTGTACGGCCGCAACCTCGGCGGCGGCATCTACGGCGGCGAGGATGCTTCCACTAACTTCACCATTGGTGACCGCGTCATCGCGCTGATCGACAACAACACGAAGATGATGTCGGTGTTCAAAAACGGTGAAGTGCTGCGCCGTTTGCCTGTCTCGATGGGTAGGGATGGCCAGTGGGATACCCCGAACGGAACCTATGTCATCGGTGACGAGTACCCGTCCCTCGTTATGGACTCCACTACCTTCGGCCTGGCTCTCGACGCCGGCGGCTACAGGACTGACGTTCAGTGGGCAACCCAGATGTCCTACTCCGGAATCTATGTCCACGCAGCGCCTTGGGCTGTCGGTGCGATGGGTAGCTACAACCAGTCTCACGGCTGCATCAACGTGACTACTGAGGCTGCTCAGTGGTTCCAAAACACGGTCAAGCGCGGCGATATTGTGAGGGTCTCCAACACCGGCGGCGGCGTGCTGAGCCCGCTCGATGGTCTGGGTGATTGGAACATGGACTGGGCTTCTTGGTCTGCGGGCAACGCTACCGCTAATCAGTAGCGGCCGGGCAGCACTAGCGCGGCAGACCGCGGCGTCGAGACACTGTCTTGTCAAAGGGAATCCAAAACCGCAGGGCGGCGTCCTGGTTCTTGGAGATGCCAATGCGCGGCCCGCGGACCCACTCAGGTTCCTTATCGCGTTGTTTAAGGCGAATGGGCGTGCCGTTGTCCGCGATACTGAAGCCAAGGGCCCTGCCTAAATTTCCCGGTCCGCGGGCGAGGTTATGAAATTCCGTGTCGCCCCGGCGTTGGTAGGCAAGGTCTACTCCGTCGATGACTTCCCCGCCGCGGAGCAAGCAACCCTGACCGGTTCCTTCGGGCGCGCAGACGATGTTGCCGTTCCGGTGGATGCCGTAGGACATGTAGACGTAGAGGCGGCCGGGCGGGCCGAACATGGCGGCGTTGCGCGGGGTGCGGCCGTTGAAGGTGTGAGAGGCCTCATCGTCTGCGCCGAGGTAAGCCTCGACCTCCGTGATGCGCACCGAAACGCCGTTGTGCGTGAGCACCGTGCCCAGAAGCTGGGGAGCAACGACGTCGGCGGTGTCGGTGAAATCGATCATTGCCGCAGTCTAACGCGAAAACAAACGTTAGGCCTTAGCTCGTTCTTCCTCGGCCTCAATCTCTGCGTTGAAATTACGCTTGGAGGCCTGCCACTGGTCCTCAGTCATTCCGATACGCCAGTAGCCAGAGATAGAAACGTCTTCCTTGGGAATCCCGGATTCAACGAAAAGGAAGCGACGAAGCTCTTTGATCATTTCGGCGACTCCGTGGATGAACCATCCGGTTTTCTTCTCCTGGGGGATACCAGCCGCGCGGACCACACGGGATAGCTCAGTACCGTGGGTAGCGCCATTGCGGACTACCCAGGTGATTTCCACGCCATCGCGGGTGGGCAGTTCAAACGTGCGGTCTTCGGCTTCGATCTCGATATATGCAGTCGCAGTCGCGCCGTCGGGAAGCCGCTTCAAGCCAGCGCTGATGGCCGGTGCTGCAGACTCGTCGCCGGCGAACACAAAGTGCTCATAGTCTTTGGTTGGTCCCCACGCGCCACCAGGGCCGAGGAAACCGAGCTTCTCTCCAACCTCGGCTCTGCGTGCCCAAGGGCCAGCCAGGCCGGAATCACCGTGGGACACAAAGTCGATGTCGAAATCCCCGGTTTCTGAGTTCACGTTGATCAGGGTGTAGGTGCGGAGAATTGGCTGCTTGTCGCGCGGTTGCTCTGCGCGAATCTGCTCGATATTAAACGGCCAGGAGTAGTCGGCACCTTCTGGCACGAACAACAACTTGATGTAGTGATCTGTAAACTCCAGCTCCTTGCCTATGAATGCTGGGGAGCTCATGTGTAACCGAACCAGGTCTGGAGATACTTGGCGGCGGCCAGTCACGGTCGCTTCATGTGCCTTGCGGGGTTTGCGCTTCGGCGCTGCCTCTTTAACCTGGTCAGCCATTGTCATCACTATCCTTGCTATCTCTTCAAGAGCTTAGATCTTCTGTGAGGGCAGAAGCCTACATACTCTAAGTTTAGGTAAGGCTAACATACTCAAGTCCGGCTGGTTGTGGGGCTTGGTGGTGCGCGGGTGCGGTGGCTCAATGCAAAAAGTTGACCCCGCATCCTACTCAAGCGGAAAGCGGGGTCTATTCAGGGTGGCTGACGGGCTCGAACCCGCGACACGCAGGGTCGCAGTTTCGTAATTTTCGTTAGTGAGCGTAGATGGCCTCGAAAAGGATCCTTGCAGCGAGAGGAGTGTTTTCGGAGTGGTCCTACTACACTGAGGTACGACGATCTACGACTGGCTACGCGTAGTTTAAAGCGTAATTAAGCGCATGACGGATTCGATGTTCACTCGGCCTGTGTGACCACGAATTGTGGCTACCGTTGATCTGGCGATACGCGGCCGTGACAGATGATTTACACACGTTAATTTCCGTGTGGAACAGGCAGTATGATAATGGCATGGACCTCTCGTTTCATCCCATCACCGACCCTATGGCATTCTCGCAGGGCATCGCTGGTGATTATGAGTTCAACCAGCATTGGTTGGGCACATACCGACTATCCGAGGACTATGAATGGTACGAGGTGCGCGATGGCGGTGAACAAGTTGCGCTACTGGAGTTGGGCTTGAAGCCTCACCGGAGTTACTGGAGTGACTCCGCCTACCCCCTGCCAATGGATGGCCCCGACGTGATCGAGATTCAGTTCATCGACGTCAGGCTCGCTCATCGGGGTCGTGGCATAGGAAAAGCAATCGTTCACTGGGTGGTAGAGCAGTACCCACAGCGGCAAATGCTGGCGCTGGCTGAAGGATCGGACGGATTTTGGCAATCTTTAGGGTGGGACTTAATCGTGCCTGATGAAAGCGGATTCCGTCCGATGTACGCTTCGCCGCTATAGCGCCGAGATGAGCCAGTCAACCCATGCGCAGGGACAAAGTATCGAACGCACTTCAATTGACTTTCACTTTGAGGTAGCCATCACGTGGTATTAAGAACCCTTAGTAGTACTTCGTTAGGTGGGGTCCGCGCGGTGGCCGTAAGGGCACTGGCCCAGCAGATGGATGACAGCGGCCTGGAGGTCTGCCGGGACGGCGTAGAAACTCAGCCCGCCTCCGGGGCTTGTGGGGCCAGGTCGTCGGCCAAGCGTTGCCCGGTGGCAGACAGGTGCGCCGCGGTTACCAGTGTGACGTGATGATGGCAGCCCAGCCCGGTAGTCATGTTCGATGCGGCCTGTGGACCTTCGACCACCGGACCAACTCCTCGATCGGGGTGCCCTCATCCAGCGTCAATAACCAGTAGTCACTGGGCTCAGCTGCGCCGTCGGACCACTCGGCCCGTAACCAGCACCTCGGCAGCGACCCGTCCGGATCGCGGGTGCCCCGCGCACCCGCTCAATCTCATTTGTCCTGATACGCGCTGATCTGCTCCTGCAGACATCTCTCCACAAGAGCTAACAAAGCACTACTAGGGCCTCTCGCTCTGAGCCTTCTTGAGAAGGCTCGTCGCTAACTCGAACCCAATCACTTGGTCAATACTGCTGCTCAACTTGCGGACATTTCCAAGTTGCCCAGCGTATTGCTTCATCTTAGTCCTAATGCTGTCGACGTTTAGTTGCGCCTGCTCGGTTGAATCTAGTTTGCCCACCTTTGAGTCAATGAGTTGATCTGCAATTAAACTCACTTCTTCGACGCTCAAGGGATGAAACTCAATAAACGCATTGAAGCGGGAGTAAAGTGCTTCTCCCAATGCCTTCTTCACCGCTTCCTCGGAGCCATAATTCGACGTGCAGATGATGAGCGGGCTTCCCACCTTCGTACGATAGTTCTTGTCTTCTAGAACGCCCTCGTCAAACAATTCGTAAAAGGCGCTATGGAAGACTGGACTCGCCTTATCGAACTCATCGAACAGGATCACGTTGGACTCTCGTTCCATCAAGTCATGTGCGAGTGAGGGTTCTTGGTGACTGCCTCCGAACACGTAGGAGGCAAACTTTTCGCTATGAAGCATGGAGAATTGCTTACGGAAAAGGTCTCCGCCAGTGAGTTTGCTGATGAACTTGGCGGTCTCAGTTTTGCCAACACCCGACGGGCCATAAAACATCACGACTACCGGCCCGTTCCCTTTTTGGCTAGCTAACGGATACATAGCGGCTAAAAGCTCATTCTTTACAGAACCTTGCCCGACCAAGTGGTCATTAAAACCGTCGTAAAATTCTCGAAGAAGTCGGGGATTAAATCCACCGTAGTTGTAGTGGATCTCCGTCACTTCCGCAATGCGCTGAACATGAGAGCGGACCACTTGTGGAGGATTGTTTAAGTAAATATTCTTGGGGTCGATAGACTGAATTAGACCGCCGAAATTGGAAATCGTTGCCTCGACCAAGCTCGCATAATCACCAGAGTTGACGACGACATGCTCTGGCCCTTCCACAGGGTCCTGGTCCTCGGTAGGAGGCGCATCACGTTGCACTATTACGAGCTCCCGCGCCCTACTGTCTCGTTCATAGACAATGTCTAAGAATGACTCTGATCCGATTGTGTCGGTTCGCTCTTCAAACCACGAGGGGGGACCATAATAGATTTCCGCCTTCATGCTGCGAGTCACTCCGCCGCCTTGCCTTCAACTGCCGCAAGAACTACATCAAAAACCGGCAGAGCTACGTCCTCCCTAGAGTCCAGAACTGCTTGCATGGAATCTTGAACCAGATCTACTAGTTTCGGAGTGCCCGTTGCGCCTTGGGCCATTTCGGACTCAATGTTCAGGCTTGCCTCTGTCGTTCGTCCGACTTCAATACCGTGGAAAACCAAGTTCATCCGGGTTAAATCTGATAAACCATAGTTGTTTCGAAAGGCACGAATGTTAAATCGGAGTACAACCTTCCTGTCATTGACGTTCTCGCCAAGCAACTCGTAGTACCCCTTCGCTTTTTCTAAAGCCTCATCCATACGTGCGATATCGAAGTCTGCATCCTCGGTACGAGCAGCAATCATGAATGGGGTGTAAATCTTCATAAATGCCATCGAGTTTTGAGCAGCGAAAACACTATAACCTTCGAGCTTCCTAATCTTCGCGTCCTCGCCTGCAGATTTTAGATAGTCAGTGAGAATGGTGTTAGCCAGCGTTTTGCTTAGGATACTCTCGCCCGCAATAGAGGCTTCCGCGCTAGCCCCCAGATCAGCAGAGCCTCGCAGAAAAGGCAGCCAACTCAGCCTCGCGCTAAGTTTTGCATCGACGTCTGCGTGAGCTTCTGTGGTTCGGTTATGAATATCTTCTTTAGTTGTAGAGAGATTACCTCCTGCAACGATGTCCAGATAGTCGGACGCGGTCTCCTGGTCGAAATAGACAACCTTTACGATTTCCTGGCTCTCACGCTTTTTACCTGCCACTTGCACTCCTGCGGATTAAACTTAGTCCTTTGTATAATTATACGTTATTAATACATTGGATCTGACCCACAAGACTGCAGTCCCTGATAGTGCTTTGTTAGTTGTCTCTCGGCCGGTGGTGCATCGAACCCGATTACCGCGAACTCAAGCATGGTTTGGGGCTGGATCATTTCGAGGGCCAGTACCACCATGTCACTTTGGTGATTGTGGCGCATCTGTTCGTCGGGATGAAACGGTCAGTGGATCATCCAAAACCCGGTCGGCGGGCTGTGTCCCTACACCGTGCTCGCAGGGGCCCAGGCCGCCGTCATCAGCTTGGTGAGGGGCACTCCCCGTACTGCCACTGGCCGAGAGGCCTCTGACAAAGCACTATAGGACGTGTTACAAAATTCATTTCAGTCAGTACCGAACGGTTGCTGGCTGGCCGTTGCATCAAGCGCACCGCTAACTTGCCTAGATGGGTGGCGCACTCATGATGTTGCTTTAACCGGTTGATTTCCGCACTATGGAATTACGCCTTCGGTATGCTTCCCGATCAAAAACAGTGGTCTACCACTGGCGGAGTCTCTACGCCTCTGATGAGCAGCCAGGTCGTTCGGTGGAGAGATTGTCGTCGTTGTCCACCGTGATCGCGGGAGATGGAAAGGCGTCGATGTGCGACAGTTGGAAACAAAACCTTGCGCTTGGGAAAACGGCTGGCAGAAGTCTTGTAACCCTATGTTTCACAGGGGCCGTCATGTATAGGCGCTTTTTATCAACGCCTGTCTTCGTCGGTGACCAGTTATTCTCGTATGCATGATGCAGAAAACTCTACTGGAGGCGTACGGTCTCGAATCCTGGTGGAACACGATGTTTACGGAGCCGGAGAAACAGCGCATCAGGGAGGTTTATGCGGAGCATACGGATGGTGACGTGATCGACAAGGACCCTCTTGTGCTCACAATTGGAGACAGCCAACTGGAACCCGAAGACGTCGATGTTACGAGAATTCTTCAGCTACTTACTCAGTGGTTCCATCGGAACAGTGACAAGGGTATTTGGATAAAACTTTCAGAATCCTGGCATCATTTTGCTGACCCCTACATGACACCCGTCGATAGGCATTTTGCTCTCAGTGACACAATGAAAGCGTACTACCGTAGGCGTGACGAACCAGAATTCCTGGCCAAAACAATTGCTACATGCAAGGTCATGATTTCGCTGGAAAAGACTGTGGCAGGGGCAATGTTTGACGCCGGGCTAGGACGATTCTTGCCTGAGAATGCTCACTTGTTCGAAGGCCGGGTAGTGTACACAGAGCTCGGTCCACAGGTTCTCCCTGGACATCCGGGATTTAAGCAGCTGGCGATTATTTATGAGAAGCAGAAAGAGTTCCAAGCAGCCCTAGACCTCTGTGTTGAGGCCCGAGACGCAGGCTGGGACGGAGACTGGGACAAACGGATAGTTCGGCTCGAAAAGAAGTTGGGTAAGTAAGGGCTCGAGGCCTGAAGACGTCACCGCCGGCCCGTGTTTTCGCCAGGCTATTGGGCTCAGGTCGTTATTCTTTTTAACGCATGTGTGCACTCGGATCACGGCGGGGCTCGTACGTATCGTCTACGAAAGGAATTGAGGAGGCCGAGTGGGTTATCTGACCTCGCGCCCACGCACGGATGCTGGGCGCACTATCTACCGGCTAGCGCTCAAGCTCACCCCATGAATTCGCCACGGTCTACCCCACCTAGTTAAACGAGAAGACTCTCGTCAAAGACCCCCCAAACAGGTCGCTGGACACGAACCTGGACCCATGCCAACGTGCGCAAGGCCTACAACAGCCTCAACCACCTCTGGCGCAGCAAACTGCTATTTGTCTACCTCAACCCGCCTGAAGAAGTCCTTGATACTGACCGGATCAAAGCCACCACCAACAGCCTGGAAGGCGGAATCAACTCCCAGCTGAAACTACTAGCACGAACCCACCGCGGACGACGCGGAGAACACCAACGCCGAATGCTGGAGTGGTGGCTCTACCTAAAAACTGAACTGCCCGACGATCCCGTAGAAATCGCCAGGCAATCCAACTGGGGACAGGACCAACTCGCCAAAGTACAAACCCTGACCCACAACGAGAACCAAGCCGACCACGAAACAGGACGACCAGCCCTCTACGGCAACGCCATCGACACCAACTACACTCGATTTAATCGGCATCCAAAAGGCCAAATCTAGCCCTAGGGGTTAAGGGGCTTAAGGGACATTTCGTGTGGATAAA
>NZ_KV797518.1:0-388 GCF_001809405.1 Corynebacterium sp. HMSC055A01
GGGACAAAGGCACGCGGTGAAATCCCTTCAATGCCCATCATGCGCATCCGCTTCGCCACAGTCTTACGGTTAAGCGAAATGTGGTAGCGCTCGGCGAGCTCTGCGGTGATCCGAGGAGCACCATAAACCTCATCGGAGTCTTTCCAAATCTGATGAATCTTTCGGTCAACATCATCGTAAAATGCTGCCCGATCATCCTTTCCGGATAGTCGTTTCTGCTGCACATGAGCCCATTTGTAGTATCCAGACCGAGACACTTTTAATAGCCGTGCCATGCGTTTGATGCTGTAGTTTGCCTTCTCCTGCTGCATTAGTTCGAACTTTTCTGCTCGCGTTGCTTCGCGGCGAAGAAGGCTGTCGCTTTTGACAAAAACTCGTTATCCATCTT
>NZ_KV797519.1:0-29878 GCF_001809405.1 Corynebacterium sp. HMSC055A01
CTCACTCAGGCGCTACCAGATACTCACCACGCCGCTACCATTTCGGTCTTCTTAGCATTTTATCGCGCACGAGCGCTGGGAAACAGCAGCCACGACGCACCTTGTCGCTGTGGTCGTTTTGCTCATGCCAGCATTAATCCTCGGGGAAGTGAAGTGATACTGCGCTACTAACTGCGCCGTCTTAAACGAGGTCTGTGTTTTCCTGATCCCGTCGTGTGCCAAATATAGCCACCAGCGTTAACCGTGCCGAGCAACTTGTGGTTGTGGATACCGGCTAGCACCTTGGTGACAATGCGCTCAGTGGCCACAATCTGATAAGGGCGCATAATCCGCAACACTATGGCCGAAATATTTTGCGTACCTCAACCTCTAAGTCGTGCTCACCTGAATTCTCATGAGTGACATGTAAACCTGCTCTCACACCCTTGGTAGATCACACAGAATCGTCATGGTAAAGACCCTCAATGTGAAGTGGGAAGATTGTAGACCGGCTAAGATGCCCGCACT
This sequence comes from Corynebacterium sp. HMSC055A01, assembly GCF_001809405.1. Classification (NCBI taxonomy): domain Bacteria; kingdom Bacillati; phylum Actinomycetota; class Actinomycetes; order Mycobacteriales; family Corynebacteriaceae; genus Corynebacterium; species Corynebacterium sp. HMSC055A01. The sequence goes on from NZ_KV797519.1 coordinate 508, forward strand.
ACGCTGCGGCTTCACCAGTGGTAAGAGGCCCTCGCCCGCCTTGAAGGCGCTCTGAACCTCCAAAGCCCTTACTCCACCACCCTGCGAGTGAAGCGAAAGCCATCGTTACTTACTTTTCTCCAATCATAAGATCCACGAGAGCTCCTAGATTGTTAGCGCACCTCTTACCGTTTTCAGCAGGCCTGTTACGACGGCATCCCAGTACCCATCTTCGGTTTCTACGATTCAGGATTTGTGGTCCCACTATGTCGTTTCGCAAGTTCATTAGCTAGATCAGCAGTGATTTTTACTGCTTCCGGGGGATCGGTGACCCAGATGTGGTCCCCAAACTGAAGCAATTGCCTTACCCCCTGAATATCCGCATATCCCACCACGATACGGACAAAGTTTTCGTCCACGGGTTCATAATGGATAAGCCGTGATCCCAAAATACGAGATGCCATATCAAGCCGAGTCGCTCGAAGAAGTGCGGTGATTCGAACTGGCATGTCTTCTTCTAATTGCTCAACGAGCTGCGCCCACACCCTTGCCAAACTTTGCCCTGGACGAAGCTGAGCAGCTTGACCTAAAACGCGAAAGGTTTCTAAACGCGAGACTGCCAACATCCTTGGTTCCCCATCGATATCAACGACCAAGTACCAACTTCTACCCTTGTGTACAAGCCCATAAGGATCAGCCACAGCACGTTGTTGCTTCTTGTCCCCGCTTCGGCGATAGGACACCTCAATTCGAGCTTCTTTCCGTACAGCCTCTAGCAACTCTTCTAAGTCGTTTTGGGTTTCATTGCTAAACCAGCCACTGGAATCAAGTAGGACCTTTTCTTCCAAATTATGAGTATCGGACGCTTTAGAGAATGAGACTGCGTTCATTTTCTTCTGCAGCAGGGCGATGTCTTGGCCAAACCCCAAGTGTGCGAGTGAATCTGCCCCGACGCCAAGAATCCTCATCAGCTGAATCTCAGTCGGATCCAATCGAGAAGCGTTCAATCGAGCGCGCCTATCGAGCACAATCCCACCATGCATACCTTGCTCCGTATAAACAGGTATTCCTGCGGCCGAGAGTGCATCAACGTCACGCAGTATTGTGCGCTGGGAAACCTCAAAATGCGAAGCCAGCTCGGCAGCCGTAGCACGGCCTCGGGTTTGCAATAGCAAGAGCATAGACAACAGGCGCGCCGATCTCATGCCGTAATTATCGCTGGAACCACAATATTTTCCGGAATATGACACTCCTTGTCAGGTTTGTTTGCTCGAATGCACTGCGTCCACGTAAACAACACCACTCACCGAAAGGAGAATGGCAATGCCAACCCCCAATCTTTTCCTAACCTATGTCTCCGATACAGAGATCTCGACTGCCTTCTACAGCGACTTATTCGATATGCAGCCATCGTTCATCAGTCCTCGATATGTAGCATTCGAAATTTCAAAGGATGTCCTGTTTGCTGTGTGGACCGGCCATAACACCCACATGGAGAAACAAACACCGCGAACGAGCGAAATAGGTTTGATGCTGGATGGACCGGCAAGCCGCATCGATGAGACATACCGTCTATGGAAATCAAAAGGAGTCCAAATTGTGCAGCCACCCTACGATGATGTCTTCGGCCGCACCTTCGTTGTTGCCGACCCTGATGGAAACCTTATCCGCGTCAGCCCAGTCGATTAACTCCTAGATCAGGATTCAACGACTAGGAAATCCTCCAACGCCCCGGGAACCACCTCAGTTGGAGGATTCCAAGTGCCCCTAAGTAGGATCTCAAGTCAAGGATGGTTTAGGCACACCAGCTTTCCCGTACAACGAACCCCTAAAACTGCTTGGCCTATGGGCGCAGCAGAGATCCACCGAAAGTAATGGCCCGGCCCCAAATCGAACTACGAGATCGAGATCATGCAATAAAACTATTATCCTCTCGACCCTGCCAACCAAACCTAAGCAAACATCAAGCCTCGGACTGACTGCCTACACAATAAACCGAAACTCAAAAGAAGGGTGTCAGATCAAGATGACTTGTTGACACCATCGAAAACAAAATTCGAAAGACGTGTCGACCGGCGCGGGCGGGATTTAGGATGTAAATCCCCACACTTGCAATCCTCGACCGCCAAAGTTCAGAAAAAGAAAGAAACCGGAGGTCACGAACCCTTTCGAGTTTGTTACCTCCGGTGTCGCAGTTTGTTCAACTGCTCAGCGTGCCCGGGGCGGGACTTGAACCCGCACGTCCTATAAGGACACTGGCACCTGAAGCCAGCGCGTCTGCCAATTCCGCCACCCGGGCAGGGTATTGATGTCTTGGCGACTAGCTAACTTTAGCACGCAGCCCCAGCGAATCTACAAATCCGCTGGCAAACCTGAACTTTCCAGGGAACTTTGCCGCGCGCGTCTACGTTAAGTCAAGGAAAGCACCCTATACTGATCGCTGCTATATCTCTCCCTGAAAACATCCCGAAAGGAGGACGGCCCTTCCAATGGCATTGCTAGATAAGCTCGCCAAGCTGGATTCTTCCCTGCAACGCGGACTGGACAACGGCATGGCCTTTGTCTTCGGCGGCAAGGTCGTCCCCGCTGAGATTGAGGAGCTTCTCAAGCAGGAGGCGCAGGACAATTTGTCCCGCGGTGATGATGGCAAGCTGTATAGCCCCAACGTCATGACCGTCGGCGTATCCTCCAAAGATATCGAGAACCTCTCCCAAGACCGGGGTGTTCCCAAGGATCTAGCTGATCAGCTCACCCGCTTCATCCGTAACAGTGGCTGGTCCCTCGCCGGGCCGGTCATCGTACGCATCGCGGAGGAGTCGGGACTGCGGACTGGGCAGTTGCGCGTGTCCTCCTTTTTGGATCACGAGCCCACCGAAGAAACCGGATTTGATGCGATTTTCCACCACGACCATGGTCAGGAGGACTCTATGACCCAGCCGCACAACGCCGATGAGGCCGCAACCACCGCCTTTATGGCGCCCACCCCGAACCAGCCGGCGCCGCAGGGCCCAGCGGTAACACTCATGCTGCAGGACGGCTCCTCCCGCGTCTACCACGTGCAGGAGGGCTCCAACATCCTGGGCCGCAGCAATGACGCGGACCTGCGCCTGCCCGATACCGGTGTATCCCGCCAGCACGCGGAGATCACCTGGAACGGCCAGGACGCCGTGCTGGTGGACCTGCAATCCACGAACGGCACCACCGTGAACGACACCCCGATTGAGAACTGGCTGCTTGCCGACGGCGACGTGATCACCCTCGGCCACTCCCACATCGAGGTGCGCATCACCGGCCTTGAGAACCAAGGCTACTAAGCCGCCTCAGCAACTTTTCCAGATTTTTTAGCGTAAGGACTTTCCATGGATTCGATCGTGCTGCTCTCGCTGCGCATCGGCCTGCTGGTGTTGCTGTGGCTGTTCATCTTGGCCGCACTCAACGCCATGCGTCGCGATGCCAATAAGGCCGCCGGCGTCTACCAGGCATCGGCCCCGGTGAAGGGGGCCCAGAGGCGTCGCGAAGCGCCGCGTGAGATCACCATCGTGGACGGGCCGCTGCGCGGTTCCCACATGGAGCTAGGCACTCTTGAGGACTGTACGATGGGCCGCGCACAGGACTGTGACTTTGTCACTGGTGATGATTTCTCCTCCGGTCACCACGCCCGTTTGTTCCGCCGGGGCAGCGAGTGGTTCGTGGAGGACCTCGAATCCCGCAACGGCACCTTCGTTGGTGGCGTTCGCATTGACCAGCCAGAACGAGTCGGAGTCGGCTCCGATATCAAACTTGGCCGAACGACCGTGAGGTTGATGGCATGACTTTAAGCCTGACTTTTACTGCAGTGACGGACCGCGGACTGGTCCGCGAAAACAACGAGGACTCCGCCCACGCGGGCCCGCACCTGCTGATGTTGGCCGACGGCATGGGAGGCCACGCAGCCGGCGAGGTTGCTTCCACCACCATGGTGGAGCACATGGCCTCCCTCGAGCGCGATCCAGGCGATAATGACATGCTGGCGCTCCTTGGGGCCGCAGCAGAGGACGCCAATGCGGCGATCCGCGAGCACGTGGACGAGCACCCGGAGACCGAGGGCATGGGCACCACGCTAACCGCCCTGCTCTTTAACGGATCCGAATTCGGCGTGTGCCACGTGGGTGATTCCCGCGGCTACCGGCTACGCGAGGGCAAGCTGACCCAGATCACCAAGGATGACACCTACGTGCAGTCCCTCGTCGATGAGGGCAAGCTCGATCCGGCAGATGTCTCCTCCCACCCGCAGAAGTCACTGATCCTCAAGGCCTATACCGGCCGGCCCGTGGAGCCGACGCTCTTTACGCTCGATGCTGAACCGGGCGACCGCCTCCTGCTGTGTTCGGACGGCCTGTCGGATCCGGTGACGGCCTCTACCATCGAGCAAGCTCTGAAGCAGGGCACGGTCGAAGAGGCCGCCACCACCCTGCGGGATCTAGCGCTGCGCTCCGGCGGCCCGGACAACGTCACCATCGTGGTGGCGGAGGTCGTGGACGGTGAGGGCGATGACGTAGCCCCAATCACCGTCGGTGCCGTCCAAGGCGTCGTCCCGGAACCAACGCACCCCGATTCTTCCGCGAGCCGCGCCGCGAAGCTAATCTCGCCCCCAAAAGCGCAGGCCGCTGAGGAGAAGCCCCAGGACGAACCACAGCGGCGGCCACAGCGAAGCCGGATTGGGTGGAAGGTCATTGCGTGCCTTGCCATCATCATCGTGCTGGTCATCAGCGGCGGCCTCTGGATGAAAAGTTACCTGGGCAGCAACTACTACGTGACCGCCGATGAAGAAGGCGTCCTCACCATCCAAGAAGGCGCGGACTATGAGATCTTCGGCCGCCCGCTACACCACACGTATCAGAATGCGTGCCTAAACAAGGACAATGCGCTCAAGCTGGGGCACGGCGCCTGCGACGGTGATTTCGCACCGTTCGCGCTGAAGGATTTGCCCGAATCCGAACGCGCTGCCGTGGGCAACCTGCCCTCCGGCTCCTATGACGAGGTGCAAACACAGCTTTCGCAGCTCTCGGACAAGGCGCTCAAGCCCTGCCCGAAGGCGTCGAAGGACGAGAAAAACAAAGATGCCAAGAGCGAATCCAAAGGAAACTGCCGGGAGGTGAAGTAGATGAGTAAGTTCTTTTCCCGCGGCACCGAGTTCGGCCTGCTCGTGCTCGCCACCGTGGTCTTCGCCATCACCCTGGTCAGCCTCGAGTTGTCGCAGGGCAACGTGCTGACCCTCGATGTCCTCTACCTCATCGGTGGATTCATCGGCGTCTTCGCCGTCGCTCACTTGGTGCTCTGCTTCCTCGCGCCCTACGCGGATCAGCTCATGCTTCCCATCGTCGCGGTGCTCAACGGCACCGGGCTCATTCTGTTGAAGCGCCTCGACCTGGCGAATGGCGGCGGGCTGGCGGTGCGACAGGTGATGTGGACCATCGTCGGCCTCATCCTCTTCGCGCTGGTGCTCATTCTCCTACGCGATCACCGCTCACTGACCAGGTACTCCTATATCTTGGGCGCGCTCGGCCTGATCCTTCTCGCCTTGCCCCTCGTGTGGCCGCAACCGCCGGGCGTGGACGCTCGCATCTGGCTGTGGCTGGGGCCATTTTCTATCCAGCCGGGCGAGTTCTCCAAGATCTTGCTGATCCTGTTCTTCGCCATGCTGCTTACCCAGAAGCGCTCGCTGTTCACGGTGGCCGGCTACAAGTTCCTCGGCATTTCTCTGCCACGCCTGCGAGATCTGGCTCCCATCCTGGTGATCTGGGGCATCGCGATTATCATCATGGGCATTTCCAATGACTTCGGTCCCGCCCTGCTGCTGTTTAGCACCGTGCTCGGCATGCTCTTTATGGCTACCAACCGCGTGAGCTGGTTGCTCATCGGCGTCATCCTCGTGGGGGTCGGTGGCTTCAGCATCTACCAGGTTTCGGACAAGATCCAGCAGCGCTTCTCCAACTTCTTGGATCCGTTGGGCAATTATGACTCCACCGGCTACCAGCTTTCCCAAGCTCTGTTCGGTATGTCCTCCGGCGGCATTACCGGATCCGGCTTGGGCCAGGGCCACCCGGACATGGTTCCGGTAGCGCACTCGGACTTCATCCTGGCCGGGATTGGTGAGGAATTCGGCCTCATCGGCCTCGCCGCCGTGCTCATTCTCTTTGCCATGCTGGTCTCGCGCGGATTCCGTACCGCGCTGACCTGCCGCGATACCTATGGCAAACTGGTCGCCTCTGGCCTCGCGCTCACCTTGGCCGTGCAAGTCTTCGTCGTCACCGGCGGCATCTCCGCGCTGCTGCCCATGACTGGTCTGACCACGCCTTTCATGTCCGCGGGTGGTTCTTCGCTCATGGCCAATTACATGCTGCTGGCCATCCTTCTGAGAATCTCCAATGCGGCGCGCCGCCCGGCGCGCGAGCAGACCTCGAACGCGCCCACTGACACGTCCCTATTCCCAGCCGTCCAGGAGGCAAGCCGATGAACAGATCGATCCGCCTCGTTTCCCTCTTTGCCCTCATCCTTACCGCCGTGCTCCTGGTGAACCTCACCGTGATCCAGGCGTTCTCCGACGACAAATACGCCCATAACCCCAAGAACGTTCGCGGTTTCTTGGAGATGCGCACGACCCCGCGCGGCCAGATTTTCGCTGGCGACACGGTTTTAGCGCAGTCCACTGCCGACGCCGAGGGAAACTACTCCCGCTCCTACCCTGCCGATTCCCCCGCCTTCGCCAACATCACCGGCTACCTTTCGGAGCGCTTCGGCGCCTCCCAGCTGGAGGCATCCCAGAATGACATCCTCAACGGCAAGGATGATTCGCTGCTGGCGCGCAATTGGCTCGACACGCTCTCCGGAAAACCCCAGATGGGAGCGAACGTCGAGGTCACCATCGATCCCGCACTGCAGCAAGCCGCCTACGACCAGCTAGCCGGGCCCGGCTATAACGGCGCAGCCGTGGCCATCCAGCCCTCGACGGGCAAGATTCTGGCCATGGCCTCCACCCCTAGTTTCAACGTCTCCGACCTGCTCGGTGACAACGCCAGCGAACGGTGGGAACAGTTGCAGAATCAAGAAGGCACGCCGCTGGTTAACCACGCTGCGCAGGACACCCTGCCCCCGGGCTCGATTTTTAAGATCATCACCACCGCCGCCGGCCTCAATAACGGTTTCAACCCGAACTCCACGTTGACCGGCGCCGCCTCCATCACGCTGCCCGATTCCGTCACGGAGCTGACCAACGACGGCAACCGAGCCTGCGGCGGCGCAGAGAGCGTCACCCTACATACGGCCTTCGCGCTGTCCTGCAACACGGCTTTTGCGCAGATGTCAGAGAGCATCGGCGCCGATGAGTTGCGCAAGTATGCGGAGGGCTTCGGCGTGGGTGAGAAGTACTCGCTCGGTGTGGAGACTTCCGCTGGTGCGCTGGGCGAGCTTGGCGACGGCGCCCAAGTCGCCCAATCCTCCATCGGCCAGCGCGACGTGACCATGTCCGCCCTGCAGGCGGCTATCATGGCCGGGACCATCGCTAACCAGGGCAAGCGCATGGAGCCTTACCTGATCAACCGCATCACCGATGCCCAGATGAATGAGCTGCGCTCCACCCAGCCACGCCAGGCTGCCGAAGCCGTCAGCGAAGAGACGGCCAACACCATCAAGGACCTCATGTTTGCCTCCGAGCACAGCACCTATGGCTATGACGGGAACGGTTTCGCCTCGAAAACCGGTACCGCCGAGCACGGCGAGGGCCTTGCCCCGCACGCGTGGTACGTGGCTTTCGATCCGGACAAGGACATCGCGGTAGGCGTCGTGGTCAAGGACGGCGGGCACCTAGGCCAGAATGCCTACGGCGGCCAAGTCTCCGCGCCCATCGGCCGCGCCATCCTGCGCGCATACGGAGGTGAGCAGTAGTGAACAGCGCTGATAATAAGGAACACCTACAAGCACTCATCGGCGAGGACTACCAGCTGCAGTGGATAGTCGGCCACGGCGGCATGTCCACGGTGTGGCTGGCGGACGACGTCCGCAATGACCGCGAGGTCGCCCTCAAGGTCCTGCGCCCAGAGTTCTCCGATAACAACGAGTTCCTCTCGCGCTTCCGCAACGAGGCCAAGGCCGCAGAATCCATCGATTCCGAAAACGTCGTAGCTACGTACGACTACCGGGAGCTCGAGGATAACGGCCGCATCTTCTGCTACATGGCCTTGGAGTACATTCGCGGAGAATCCCTGGCGGATCTCTTAGCCCGCGAAGGCGCACTGCCGGAAACGCTGGCCCTCGACGTCATGGAGCAGGCCTCCCACGGCCTCTCCGTGATCCACCACATGGGCCTCGTGCACCGCGATATCAAGCCCGGCAACCTCATGATTACCCAAAATGGGCAAGTCAAGATCACCGATTTTGGTATCGCCAAGGCCGCCGCCGCGGTGCCGCTGACCCGCACGGGAATGGTCGTCGGCACCGCCCAATACGTCTCCCCCGAGCAAGCCCAGGGATATGAAGTCGGCCCGACCTCTGACGTCTATTCGCTCGGCGTCGTGGGCTATGAAATGCTGGCTGGTAAGCGCCCCTTCAGCGGCGATTCCTCGGTATCGGTGGCGCTGGCGCACATCAGTCAGGCGCCGGAGCCCTTGTCGACGTCGATTAGCGCGCCCACCCGTGAACTGATCGGCATGGCCCTGCGCAAGGACCCGGGCACCCGCTTCGCCGACGGCAACGAGTTCACCAACGCGATTGCTGCCGTGCGCCAAGGCCAGCGCCCGCCTCAGCCGAAGTCCGCGGCGCTCGCGCCTATCGCAGCCGAACCCTCGCCTTCCGCCTCCACGGAGATGCTGGCCAACATGGCGCACCCCACCACGGTGCGTCCGGCCGTTTCCACACCGCAGTCTGAAGAGCGCCCTGCCAAGCAGGGGGGCTTCGGCACTGGGCTGCTCATCGCCGTGGCCATCGCCGCCCTCGTGGCTATTGGCTTCATGGCCTATAGGCTGTGGGGTAACACCTCTCCAACTCCGCCGCCTCCGCCCACCGAGGTCATCGTGACCGAAACGGTAGAGCCAGAGACGACGGTGGAAGAGGAACCGGAAAGCCCCGAGACCGTCGAGATCACCACCGTGGAAGAGGAACCTACTCAAGTCACCGTCACAACGACGCACTCTGTCATCCCTTCCCCTTCCGTGACCACACACCACACGACCCATGAGGAACTGCCCACCCTCCCCGTGGAGGAGACGCAGCCACAGGTCAATGACAGCCCAACGCTCGAGCCCGAACTAGACTCACAGAACAACCCCACCGAAGAATCCGCACTACAGGGAGGCCAGTAACCCACCATGGTCAGTGATCGGTACCACCTCCGCCAGTCCATCGGCACCGGCGGTATGTCCGAGGTCTACGAGGCCGAGGACACCGTCTTGGGGCGCACCGTTGCCATCAAGATGCTGCGCCCCGACATGGCGCGCGATGTTAATTTCCGTGAGCGCTTCCGCCGCGAGGCCCAGAACTCCGGCAAGCTCAACCACCCGAACATCGTCGCTGTCTTCGACACGGGTGAAAAAGACATCGACGGCCTGATGGTGCCCTACATCGTCATGGAATACGTGCAGGGGCGCACCCTGCGCGACATTGTCCGTGAGGATGGCCCCATGCCGGTGGAAGAAGCCGCGCGCGTGCTGAAGCCGGTAGCGGATGCCCTTCAGTCTTCCCACGAGGCAGGCATCATCCACCGCGACATCAAGCCGGCCAACATCATGCTCACCAACACCGGCCAGGTGAAGGTCATGGACTTCGGCATCGCCCGCGCGCTGGATGATTCCACGTCCGCGATGACGCAGACCTCCGCCGTCATCGGCACCGCGCAGTATCTTTCCCCGGAACAAGCGCGGGGCAAGCCTGCCGACGCCCGCTCCGACGTCTACGCCCTGGGCTGCGTCATGTATGAAACGGTCACCGGGCGCACTCCCTTTGAAGGTGAGACACCGTTTGCGGTGGCCTATCAGCACGTGCAAGAGGAACCAACACCGCCGTCGGACTTCATCACTGCGGACCTCACGGAACGGCAGCGACTCGGCGTTGACGCCGTTGTGCTCACGGCGATGGCCAAGCACCCAGCGGACCGCTACCAGTCCGCGTGGGAGATGGGCGATGACCTCGAACGCTTATCCCAGGGCCAGCTGCCCGAAGCGGCGCGCTCTCACGTCAACGACGAGGATCACCCCACCACGATGGTGGCACCCGTGTCCGCGCAACACCGCGCGCCGGTGGCCTCCACCCGCCCCTCCGACGATGAGGAATCTGGATCCGGTCTCAAGTGGCTGGCGGCGTTGCTCGCCGCCTCCCTCGTGGCCATCATTGGCTATTTTGCCTGGGATTTCTGGGACAGCTCCCGCCAGGAGGCCCGCGAGCGCGAACAGGCGCAGCACGAGGCGGCCAAACGCTCTGGCATGGTCACGATCCCGAAGGTGGCCAACCGCCCACGCAATGAAGTGGTGGCGGAGCTGGAGAAGCTTGGCTTGTTGGTAACCGTCAACGAAGAGCCCAGCCCCGATGTGCCGCGTGGCAAGGTTATCCGGGTCAACCCGGCGGAAGGTTCGGAGCTGCAGAAGAATTCGTCAGTCACGTTGACTGTGTCTTCCGGCAAGGAAGTCACCGAGGTCCCAGACCTCACCGGCATGAAGCTGGATGAAGCCACCACTGCGCTGGAGGAAGCCGGCCTGGAGCTGAATAGCGACGTGGAGCAGGTGAATGATGAAGCCCCCGCGGGCGAGATCATTTCCCAGAACCCAGCGGGCGGCGCGCAGCTGTCCAAGGGTTCGAAGGTCCGCATAACGGTGTCCAAGGGCCAGAAGGAAGTCAGCGTTCCGGACGTCAGCGGCATGGACCGCGATCGCGCGGTTGAGATGCTGTCCTCCATGGACTTTGATGTCACCGTGAATTCGGTGGATTCTGAGCTGCCGGAAAACCAGGTGCTCAAGGTCGTCGAGAAGGGCCAAAAGCTTCCGAAGGGCAGCCCTGTTACGCTGGAGGTCTCTAACGCGATGCTCATCCAGGCACCGGAGCTTGTGCACTCCACGCAGCAGGAAGCTGAATCCGCGCTGCGCGCCAAGGGCTGGTCCGGCTCCTTGGAGGTAGGCGAGCGCATCCCGACGTCGAACCCGATCGACAGCAACAAGATTGGGTGGGCGTCGGCAAGCCGCGGCGATGTCATCCGCAAGGATCAGACCATCCAGGTCCGTTTCTGGGAGTTTGACCCGGCAGCGTTGCTGCCGCAGTAGCTCTCAGTACCGCAGCTGCTAAGGTATCCCACAGATTAACCACCCCTATTCTTCGTGAAGGTGTAATAATGCCAAAGTCCAAGATCACGACGGAGGGCTCCGCACTCCCGCAGTCCTCCAGCTCTGCTACTAACCGCACCCCGGTCAAGATCAACTCTGAGGGCACCCCGAAGTGGTACATCGCCATCATGCTGGGCCTCATGCTCATCGGCCTGCTCTGGCTCGTGGTGAACTACCTGGCGGGCGAGTCCATTCCGTTCATGCAGGCACTGGGGCCGTGGAACTACGGCATCGGCTTCGGCTTGGCCATCATCGGTCTCCTGATGACGATGGGTTGGCGTTAGCTTTCAGCGCCGCCGATGAACTCCTCGAAGTTCTATAGCATCGCCGGCGTCGGCTGCATCATTTTGGTGATGCTCACCGTCACGGTGGATAAAAACTTCCTCACCCCCGGCGCACTCGTCCTCGCTGGCCTCGGCGTCACCCTGACGCCGCTGGCCGTCCGCTACCCACGCGTGGCGGCCTGCGGGTACGGTGCGCTTTTTGCGCTGGCGATGTGGTTTTCCGATTGGCGGTCATTCCTGCTCCTGGCGTGGAGCCCCGTCATCGTCGGCATCGTGGCGTTTCGCACGCGCTGGCTGTGGGCGGTTCCCCCAGCGGTGGCGTACACCTACATCGTCACGACGGATCCTTCGATAAACTATCTGCCTGTTTTCGATCCGTTAAGCCTGTCGATACCGCTCGTCTTGTATGCGGTGGCCATCGTCATTGGGGCCGTACTGCGCAGGACCTGGGACCAGCGTCTTGCCGCTGAGCAACGCGCCGCAGAAGAGCGCGAGGCGCTTATGACAGCCCTCCATGATTCGGTAGCCGCGACCTTAACCTCCGTGGTTATGCGTTCTGAGACCCTAGCGCTGACCCAAACGGATCCCTCAGCGGCCGACTCCGCAGAGGCAATTGCTGACGACGCCCGCCGCGCCATGGGCGAGGTGCGCGATCTATTGCGCGTGATGAAGAACGAAAGCGTGACGAAGGGGGTCAAGTCCTTGGAGGAAGACCTCGACACTATGGTCAGCTTCCTGAGCAGTCATGGTTTTCAGTGCGAACCGCAGATAACAGTGGGCAAGAATGGCCAGCTTGCACTGCCGGAAAAGCTATCGCTCGTGTTCTCTGAGCTCGCCATCAACATCCTCAAGTACGCTCGCCCTGAATCCCGTGTAAGCATCGAGGCAACAAGCACCTCCAAGACCATCGACGTGGTGATCACTTCCGTGATTGCGGCTCAGCAATCACGCCAATACATGACGACGAATCTGGGCTTGGGTGAAATCGCCCGCCGCGTTCGTCGAATGCACGGCAGCTTCGGCAGCGGCAAAGAAGGCGAGCACTGGGTCACACGCCTTTCTCTTCCCACCGCCAGCCTCAGAAAAATATAGTAAGCTTTCCCGGTAGTCCGCCGTTTCTTAAATTTAAAAAGGTTTGACATGCGTACTTCCCTCGCCGTTGCCGCCGCAGCACTCGCGCTGTTTTCCGCACCAATCGCCAGCGCCGCTGAGGCTCCTGCTGACACCACCGTTGACACCGCTACTGAGAACACTGAGTCCACCGGATTCACCTTCTACAAGTCTTTCGCGGGCGAATTCGCTGACCACTTCCGTTGCTCCAACAGCCCCCAGCTCTGGTGGTGCGGCTAAACTGTTCCCATGAGCATTCGGGTTTTCCTCGTTGATGATGATGAGCTCGTTCGCTCGACGCTCCGCGTCTACTTCCAGACCACCGAGGACATCACGGTGGTCGGTGAGGCAACTAACGGCGCCGATTGCTTAGCCCAGCTTGAAGAAGCCAAGCCGGACCTCGTCCTCGCCGATATTCACATGCCGCACATGGACGGCATTACGCTGCTCAAGCACCTTAACTCCGCGCCAAATCCACCGACGTTTTTGGCCGTCACCGCCTTCGACTCGGATGACACGATGCTGAAGATCCTGCGGGCGGGCGGCGCGGGCTATATCTTGAAGAACCAGCGCCCGCGCTCCATCATCGAAGCGGTCCGCGCCGCCGTGGAGGGCGGCACCGTCGTGGCACCCGCCGCCATGCACCGTTTGGTGGACTACATTGGGGAACCCGCCACCCCACGCGATCCCGTCGCCGCCGCCATTGAGAGCCACGAGCTTCACGACGCCGAAATTGCCGTCCTCAAACTCCTCCTCGCCGGCAACTCCAATTCTGAGATCGCTGCCGCCACCCACTATTCCGAATCCGCCGTGAAGAAGCATGTCTCACGCCTCATCACCATCTTCGGCGCCAGCACGCGCCTGAACCTGGTGGCCAAGATTCTGGGCGGCGCTGGCTCTTAGGCCCGACTCAACTCTGCTCGATTAACGGGCTTCTCCCCCAAATGGCGGAGGCAAAAGATTGCCTGCTTAGGCGATGTTTCTCATGCCCCTGATCAATATCGTCAGAGGTATGAACACCGTATTCACTGCTCGAGACATCACCGTCTCCTTCGCCGGACATGAGGTTGTCCACGGCGCGAACCTCACGGCATCGCCCGGACGGATCATCGCTTTGCTTGGTCCAAACGGCGCCGGCAAATCCACCACGCTCCGGGCTGCCCTCGGCTTGGTGAAAGCCACCGGAACGAAGCACATCAATGGCACCATCGGGCTGCTCCTCGACGATGGCGGCCTCGTTACCAGTCTCACTGGGCGTCAGCATCTTCAAGCAATGGCGAGGCTATATGGCGTCGATAAGTATCGAGTGCAAGAGGTTTTAGAGCTTGTCGATATGTCGCACCGCTGCGACCGGCAGCTCAAAACTTACTCGTTAGGCATGAAACGGCGTATAGCGCTAGCGGGAGCTCTGTTACAAGATCCCGACATCATCATCTTGGACGAACCGTCCTCTGGTCTTGATCCTGACGGCATTCGTTGGCTGGGCGAAGTCTTGTGTGCGGAAGCTTCCCGTGGGAAGGCAATTATCATGGCAACCCATCATCTGGCTGAAGCGGCCGCAATCGCCCACGACGTAGTCATCATTTCTCGTGGTCACACCACATTCACAGGCGTTCTCAGTGAAATCCCTGACCTTGAAGCCACCTACTTCGCCCACGCTACGAAAGGCTAGACATGAAATCCGAGTTTTATACCCTTCGCCACCTCCCGAACGTGCTGATCGTCGCCATACTCGCAGTTATGATGGCGGGCATCAGCGCTGTCCTGCAGTGGGCACTTCCGTTCCTTTTGAAAATTGACCCGCCACAAGTCGGTGACAGTCCAACAGGCCAACAGGTGCAGGCGCTTATCGACGGCTCCGACCCCACGACGTCCAGTTTCCAATTGGCCGCCCTCGATATCACAGGTTCTGGCCAGTCCACAGGCATTTCAATCTTCCTCATCGCCATTGTTGCACTCACAATCACTGCAGCTAGCTACCCATTTTCCAGCGGTGCAGTGGTGTGGAAGGTGGTTGGCGCTGGTTCGCGTATGAAATGGGCGAGTTCTTTGATCGTGGCGGTGCTGAATACCGTCCTCCTAGTATGCGTGGCAGCGTGTGTTCTTAACTCACTGATCGCACTGGTTGCGGCTCCGATGAATGATGTTTCTCTGGTTGCTTCTGCTTCTAATGTCGCTGTCGTGTGGCTGCGAGGCAGCTTGGCCGTGCTACTACTGACCCTCGCGATCATCGGTGTCGTATTAGCCATACGGAGGATCGGTCCAGCCATCGGGGTTATTGTCGCAGTGTTAATGGCAGGAGTGATCTTGGGAACTATCGGCGTCATGGCCGGGTGGGAACCGTATCTTTACAGTTGGCTTCCTTCTTCTGCTGTGTCAATTGCTGGTGGACAGGGGGCAACGCAAACTATGAATCCATGGGTAGGTATTGCTGTACTTGCCGGCTGGTCGGTTGTGAGCATGGGACTTGGGCTCACCCGCTTTTACCGGGCAAATCTTTAACATGGACTTCATGAATCGCCTTTCAGCCAGAGACATCGCTCTCGCTGTCATCGTTCTATCCCTTGACCTCGTTGGGTTCCTAGTGGCTAGCTCGATGGAACCAACCCCCTTCAATACCGCATTGTCTCCAGCGCAGTTCTGGCTGATTCTTGTTGCCATCATTGCCAAAGGCATCCTCCTGCTTTGGCGCCGTAAATTTCCCTTAAGCGTCCTACTCGGGATTTCTGCTACTGAGCTTCTGTGGTCCCTCTACTGTCTCGTCACCGCAGACCACAGCCTCGGCTACAACGGTATCGCTGCCTCGGTGGCTGCGTTTTCGCTAGCGCTGCACACGAAGTCAAAAACTCGCGACTCTATTTCCCTCATTATCTCGGGTCTCATTGTCGGCACCCTCCGCGCCATTGCCATGCCACCGCTGGGAGGAATCGAGCCTCCGCTTTTTACTCTGCTCACAGCCTTGGGCTGGCTGCTCCCCCTCATAGTGTTCTTTGCTATTGGACTCGCTGTCCGCAATAACCGTGAGCTCACCGCATCCCTCGCCCGCCAAGCAGAACTCGCTGAGGAAAACGCCATTGTCGAAGAGCGCGCCCGCATTGCGCGGGAGCTTCACGACACCACCGCCCATCACCTCTCAGCCATCGCCATCCAAGCTCAAGCCGCACAGGCATGCATCGATGTCAACCCCACCGCTGCCAAAGAGCATCTCCAACACGTGACCTCGTCGACGACGAAGGCACTCCAGGATGTCCGCGCGACCGTTAGCAAGCTTTCGGTTTCCGATGCCGAAATACACCGCATCCCTCAGCCGACAAATCTGTCTGCGCTAATTTCGGAGGTTCGCGCTCTAGGGCAGGCAGTAACGTTTTCGGACACCTCCCACTTGTCGGAGGGCGAGTTGATCGCGGCTTATCGAATCACCCAAGAAGCTCTGACAAATGCCCGCAAGCATGCAACAGGCGCGCCTGTTGATGTCATGCTGAGCGATGATGAACTGCGGATAATCACCCGCGGCACTTTCACACATAGCCCCACGGGCCGTGGCACCATCAGCATCCAAGAGCGCGCCCGAGCTGTCGGTGCAACCGCTTTCAATGAACCTACCGAAGATGGTTGGCTGGTGCTCATTACCTGGAGGAAGCCATGATTCGAGTCTTGTTAGTTGATGACCAACCTCTGATCAGACAGGGATTAAAGGCAATCTTCGAGGCCACCGGTGAGATCAAAGTTGTGGCTGAGGCAGCTTCCGGGAATGAGGCGATAGCAGCTGCAAAGGCTCGCGACATTGATGTGGTGTGCCTCGATATCCGCATGCCTGACGGGGACGGGATCTATGCAACCACGGAGATTAACAAGCAAGACAATCCCCCAGCAGTCATCGTGATCACCACCTTTGACCTAGACGAATACGTCTTTGGTGCCCTCGAAGCCGGTGCCTGTGGCGTCATGCTGAAAGACTCCCCAATGATCGACCTCATCCAAGGCGTCAAACACGCGGCCTCAGGTGAAGGCATGGTCGACGCTGCGGTTACTAAAAGGGTGATTGCGGAATTTGGTCGGCGGAAAGCGCGGGCCACGGTAGATTCAGCCCTACTCACGCCGCGCGAACTCGATTGCGTACGGGCCCTGGGCAAAGGATTGACCAACATCGAAATCGGGCGCGAGCTGTATTTGGAGCCCTCTACGGTCAAGACTCATTTGTCATCTGCGATGGCCAAAGTTGGAGCTAGTTCGCGAGTACAGCTCGTGATCTGGGCCTTTCGCGCAGGAGTGGTGAGCTAACGAGGGGGCGCAGTTCCCAACACCACCTCGCAGCCGGAGCACTGTTAACACCTTGGGTACAAAGTTATCCACAGGGTGGGGATAACTCTGTGGAGAACGAATTCCACAGCCTTTCTCCACACCCTGTGGATAAGTGTTTTCACGCTTCCCACAGCCCGCACAAAAACTTCGAACACAACCTAATACGCTGCTGATCTGCGGTTATCTTGGCCCACACGTTCGGTAAATTACAAAAATGTAGTTATCCACAATGTGGATAACTTATGTGGAATTCTTTCGCACAGAGGTTTTGGTGGATAACACGCCCGAGTTATCCCCAAAGCCCAGCTCGCAGCGCCGCTGCAACAGCAGCTATCACCCCGATAATCCAAATCCCCAGCCAACGCAGCCACGCACGTTGGCGAAAGAGGAATGGCGCCAACAGCAGTCCTGTGAGCAAACCGCCCAAGTGCCCCCACACGGAGACGTTCTCCGCCACAAAGCTGTAGGCAACGTTTGCTACGACCAAGACGATGGGCGCGCGCAGATCAAGACCGCGGCTGCGGTACACACCAATGAGTAGACCCATGAGCGCAAAGAGAGCGCCGGAGGCACCCACCGTGGGTGTGCCGAAATCCATCCACAGCACTGCGGCGGAAGAGCCAACAATGGAGATGAGATAGGCCGCCACGTACAGCGCGCTGCCCAGGGCGCGTTCTACTTCCCTACCCACAAAGAACAGCATCACCATGTTGACCAAGAGGTGCCCGGCGTCGAGGTGCATAAAGCCCGCGGTAATGACAGTTGTGGGGTGCTCGGACACTTCAGGGCCCCACAGCGTCCAGTCTTGGGCCAGCATGCTGCGATAGTAGGGCGCGGAGAGGGATGAGCCTTGAATGGCCGCGGCACACCAGGCACCGATGCACAGCACCATAAGCACCAGGGTGGCCGGTGCTGATTTCAGATAGTTCTTCACGCAGACTCCTAAAACAACGAGCCCGCCACCACATCACGTGGCAGCGGGCTCAGATGAAAAGCTAAGAACGCTTAGGCGATCTCGATGGACTCGATGACAACGTCCTCAGCCGGACGGTCCATGCGGTCGGTGGAGACCTTCGCAATCTTGGACACGACTTCCTGGGAAGCCGCGTCGGTGACCTCACCGAAGATGGTGTGGTGGTTGTTCAGGTGCGGGGTCGGCGCCACGGTGATGAAGAATTGGGAGCCGTTGGTGCCCGGGCCGGCATTCGCCATGGCCAGCAGGAACGGGCGGTCAAACTGCAGCTCCGGGTGGAACTCATCCTGGAACTGGTAGCCGGGGCCGCCACGGCCGGTGCCGGTCGGGTCGCCGCCCTGGATCATGAACTGGTCGATGACGCGGTGGAAAATAGCGCCATCGTAGAACGGGCCGGACTGCTCGCCCTTGGCGTTCTGGGTGGTGTAGTCCTTCTCGCCCTTAGCCAGGCCGATGAAGTTCTCAACGGTTACCGGTGCGTGGTTACCGAACAGGTCGATAACAATGTCACCGTAGTTGGTGTGCATCGTTGCAGTTGCGGTCTTCTGAGTCATGCCAGCCATTGTATGGAAATTTCCACCATTTCGTTGTTCCGCCGCGACGCTGTCAGCGATCTGCGTAGGGTTGCAAGCATGATTCGCGCCGTTCTCTTCGATCTCGATGACACCCTCATGGACCACACCGCCGCGATGCATGCGGCCGTCGAGGAGTGGCTGCCGGGCGGGCACCATGAGCGCTTCGCGGAGATCGAGCGCAAGTGGTTCGCCGCCTACGAGCGCGGCGAGGTCACCCACCAGGGCCAGCGCGTGGAGCGCTGCCGCGAATTCTTGGGCCGTCCAGAGATGACGGAGCAGGAGGCGCTGGCGGAATATGCCAAGTATTTGGCCGCGTATGAAAAGCACTGGCAGGCGCTTGGCGACGCCCTCCCCGCCCTCCAGCACGTCCTATCCCTGGGCCTCAAGGTCGGCATTCTGACGAACGGTGCGCGGGACATGCAGGAGGCAAAACTACGGGCGGGCGGGCTCGACCTGCCAGGCGTTGAGCTCTTTCCCACCGTGGAAATGGCTAAGCCAAAACCGCACCGAGAGGCCTACCTCGAGGCTTGTCGGCGCCTAGAGGTAGAGCCTGGCTCCACGCTCATGATTGGTGATTCGGTGGCTAATGACGTCGAGGGTGCACGTGCAGCGGGGCTCAAGGCACTGCACTTCGATAGGGCCGGAAACGGAGACATCGCCGCGCTCAGTGAGCTGACGGCGATGGACCACTTTTAAAAGGTTTAAATCCAAAGATTTAAACCCCTAGAGGCTGGCGCGGACCTCGTCACGGGCGAGGACCAGGTTGCGCAGGGAGGCCTCGGTCTCCTCGTAGCCGCGGGTCTTCAGGCCGCAGTCCGGGTTGACCCACAGGCGCTCGACCGGCACGTTCTTGAGTGCCGCGCGGATAAGCTCGGCCATCTCCGCCACGGACGGGATGCGCGGGGAGTGGATGTCGTAGATGCCCGGGCCAATCTCGGAGTGGAACTTCTCATCGATATCCTCGAGCAGCTCCATGCGGGAGCGGGCAGCTTCGATGGAGGTGACGTCGGCGTCGAGGCCGGCGACGGCGTCGATGATCTGGCCAAACTCCGAGTAGCAAAGGTGCGTGTGGATCTGGGTTTCAGGCTTCGCCTGCAAGGAAACCACTCGGAAGGAGCGCACCGCCCAGTCGAGGTAAGCCTTGCGGTCCTTCTCGCGCAGCGGCAACAACTCACGCAGGGCGGGCTCATCGATCTGGATGATGTCGATGCCGGCCTCTTCGAGGTCACGGACTTCGTCGGCCAGCGCCACGCCGAGCTGGTCGGCGGAGACGGACTGGTGGACGTCATCGCGCACGAAGGACCAGGCCAGGATGGTCACCGGGCCGGTGAGCATGCCCTTGACGTGCTTCTCGGACAGGGACTGCGCGAACTTCGCCCACTCGGTGGTCATGGCCTTCGGGCGAAAGATGTCACCAACCACGATTGGCGGACGGGTGCAGCGGGATCCGTAGGACTGAACCCAACCGTTCTCGGTGACGACGAAGCCGTCGAGAAGCTCGGCGAAGTACTGCACCATGTCGTTGCGCTCCGGCTCGCCGTGGACCAGGACGTCGAGGCCCAAGCGCTCCTGCAGCTCGATGACGGACTTCACCTCGTTGCGCAGGGCCTCGGTGTAGTCGGCGTCGGAGAGCTCGCCCTTGCGGTGCGCGGCGCGGGCGGCGCGGATCTCAGAGGTCTGCGGGAAGGAACCGATGGTGGTGGTCGGCAGCTGCGGCAGGCCGAGGGCCTCCTGTGCCTTGTTGCGCTCCGCGAACTCCGGCTGGCGCTGGACCTGGCCCTCCGGCAGCTGCGCGGTGCGCTCCTGCACGGCCTGATTGTGGATACGTGAGGACTCGGCGCGGGTGCGCACGGCGCGGTCGGCCTGCGCGTATGCCTCCGGGGCGTCGAGCGGGCCGGCGGCGAGTGCCACGACCTCGCGGACCTTCTCGTCGGCGAAGGCGAACCAGGTGGCAACGTCGACCGGCAGGGAGGTCTCCGCCTCGACGGTGTGCGGGACGTGCTGCAGGGAGACGGAGGTGGTTACGGTGACGCCTTCGCCCAGGGTCTCGAGCTTTTCGCGCAGGTCGCGCAGGTTGGCGGCCCAGACGTTGCGGCCGTCGACAAGGCCGGCGGCGAGGTGGGTGGCTTCGGCAAGCTTGGCGACGCGCTCGAGGTAGGAATTGTCCAGCGCCAAGGTGCCCACCGAGAGATCCACCTGGACCGCTTCCGGCTTGAGCTCAGCGATGGCGTCGAGGCCAGCATTGAGGGAACCATAGGGCGTGGTCAGGTAGACCTGCGGTCGCTTCTTCGCGCCGAGGATGCGGCCATAAGAGCTCTTGAGCGCGGCGGCGAGGGTGGCGTCGTCAGCCGCGGCGAGGTCAGCGACCAGGGCCGGCTCAACGAGCTGGAGCCACTCCACGTTGGCGTCGGCAAGCTGCTCCAGCACGGTGAGGTAGGAGTCCACGAGCTCATCGAGGCGGTCGAGCGGCTGCTTGGTGGCGCCCTCAGCCTGCTTGGACAGGGCCAGCAGGGTCACGGGGCCAACGAGGACCGGGCGCACGGTGTGGCCTGCGGCGCGAGCCTCCTCGACGATCTTGAGCACGCGCTGGGGGCGGGCACTAAAGGTCTGGTCATCGCTGATTTCAGGGACGATGTAGTGGTAGTTGGTGTCGAACCACTTGGTCATCTCCAGCGGCGCGGTGTCCTTGTTGCCGCGGGCCAAGGTGAATTCGTCATCGAGGCTCTCGCCCTGGGCAGCGCCCACGGTCAGCGCGGTCTCGAGGACGTGGTCGTAGTACGCAACGTCCGCCGGGATGGCGTAATCCTCAGTGAGACCCAGCTCCTTGAGGCGGGCGTAGGTATCGAGGCGCAGGGAGTGCGCGGCGGATTCGAAGGTCTCGGCATCAATCTTGCCGGACCAGTAGGACTCCAGCGCGCGCTTAAGCTCACGATGGGCACCTACGCGGGGATAGCCCTCAATCGTTGCCTTGGGAAATGGTGCGGTCATGGGGTAACTCCAATTCGATGTAGCAGGTCAGTCGTAATGTCTGGATTGTTATGCGTGTAGATGTGCAGCCCGTCGGCGCCGGCGTTCATCACCGATTTCGCCAGGGAGGCCGTAAGCTGCATCCCGATTTCTTTCTCTTCCTCGGGGGAGGTCGCTGCCGCGAGCTGATCGAGCACCTGCGGTGGCCCGTCCAGCCCGGACAGCTGGCACATTCGCTCCACCCGAGCACGGCTAGTCATCGGCATGATCCCGGGGATGAGCGGAATGCGCACGCCCGCCAGCCGGGCGCGTTGGGCGAAGCGGACGTAATCCTCCGCGTCAAAGAAGAGCTGGGTGATGGCGAAGTCAGCGCCGAGGCGTTGCTTGGCCAGGAGAACGTCGATGTCCTCGTCCGCCGTGGCGGACTCGGCGTGACCGTTGGGGTAGCAAGCCACGCCCACGGCCAAGCGCCCAGCGGCCAAGCGCGCCACGCGGGCGGATTCCCAGCGGCGGATGAGCCGGACGAGGGAGTCGGCGTGCGGCAAGTGGCCTTCGGGCATCCCGCCCTCGGGCAGGTCGCCGCGAAGCGCGAGGAGGCCGCGCACGCCGGCGTCGACGAGCGTGTCGATCCAGCCAACGAGCTCTTCCTCCGTGCCGGCAGTACAAGCCAGGTGCGCCAGGGGACGCATCGCGGTATCGCGCGAAATCTTCTCAATGAAGGCCGCGGTTCCCTCCAGCCACCCGGAGCGCTGGGAGCTGGTGACGGCGATGTAATCGGGGTTATATGCGGCAAGCGTGTCGAGCAAACGGTCAATCTTTTTGGCGTCCGCATCGTGGCGCGGTGGGATCACCTCGAAGGAGAGAGCGGTGCGCTGTGGTCGCTTAGGCGTATCTTCGCTGATTTGGTCTAGTGGCGCGGATGCGGAGAGTCGCGGGGACATGCTCACCTCCTCTGCAGGTTATCGTGGTCGGTCATCTGTGCTGTTGGTGGAAAACGTACCAAGCTGTCCATTTTGAGCGAAAGCATTTAGGAAATGGTCATACCTTTCCAACCCAGCCAGCTGCACCGTTGCCCAAACCTGTGGTGAATAAAAAGGCCACTGTTCCGTACAAAGCTGTCTATTTTCTTTGAACCGCTCTCTACTTTCGTCCCGTGGTGGCAGGACGTAGCTGCCGCCACTACGCTGAAAGGGAGTATCCAGCGCTAACGCGGACACACATGTGCAGTGTCCCGTCCGGCGCAGACAACCACTCCATAAACAGTTACCCACCGAGCAATCGCCTCAAGCATTGACGTAAAGGAGCATCTCTCCCGATGAACCCCACCGCACTGTCCACAGCAATTAGCGCCACCTCCGCCCTGGTGGAGCGCCTCAAGGAACGCCGCGATGAAAAGGCTCGCGAGGCCTACTCCGTCCTGGAGACCGCCGCCGCCCGCATGGAAGAGCGCGATGACGAGTGGTTCCCGGAGGCACGCCGCGAAGCCGGTGCCGTGACCAAGGCCGCGCATGCCCGCCTCGAGCGCACCCTCGAACAGCTCAAGGAGCGCAGCGAGGAAGCAACCGAGAAGCTCTCCGCTGCCGCCGCAGACGCCCAGGACAAGGCCACCAAGAAGTGGGAGAAGACCCAGAGGCAGGCTGAAAAGAAGGCCACCAAGGCCCGCAAGCAGGCCAAGAAGAAGGCTTCCAAGGCTGAGAAGAAGGCACAGAAGCAAAGCGCCCAGCTGCAGAAGAAGGCCCGCGCCATCAGCGGCAAGGATAAGAAGAAGGGCTCGAAGATCTGGCTGATCTCCGCGCTGGTTGCCGCCATTGCTGCCATCGGCGGTGGCATCTACTACTTCTTCACCCAGAAGAAGGAGAAGGAATCCGCCGTCCCGCCGCGCGTTGAGGACTTCTCTTCCCCGTCCGCACCGCAGGGTTCCACCTTGGTCTACACCTCCACCACCGAGGATGACGCCAAGAAGGAGTCCGACTTGGCCGAGGAAGGCGTCGTCGAGCGCGATGAAGAGCTGCTGGGTTCCCTCGATGAGCAGCTGGCCAAGCACCGCGAGGAAGAAACCGCCATCCAGGACGCCGTCGAGACCGAGATTGAGGTCAGCAACGCCGACAAGAAGGATGCCGACACCTCCCGCATCACCGATGATCACGAGTCCGA
This sequence comes from Corynebacterium sp. HMSC055A01, assembly GCF_001809405.1. Classification (NCBI taxonomy): domain Bacteria; kingdom Bacillati; phylum Actinomycetota; class Actinomycetes; order Mycobacteriales; family Corynebacteriaceae; genus Corynebacterium; species Corynebacterium sp. HMSC055A01. Next base: position 24,194 of record NZ_KV797519.1, read on the forward strand.
GGGCAAGCACCGCCTCCAGACCGAGGACGAGAACTAACCCCCCAACCTTGGGGGTGTGCATTTCGTTGCCTTGATCTCACTGCGTTGCCCCCGCGCGTCCGACCTGCTTGAATTGAAGGCTAATCGGCATCGATCCTCATAGATCGGTGCCCGCGCGCTGTTTTGCGCGGGAAGCCCTATCAACAGCAGGCAAGGAGATCAGACATGAGCTTTGAGTCGCTCGTAGTCAAGCTCAAGAACGGGGAGACCTTTTATTTCCCCGCAGGTGCCGTGAGCGGCGATCCGTCCACCCGCGTGGACAACCTGCGCTTTGCCATTGAAAACGGCACGCAGTTTAGCTCCGTCGATGATTATGGAGTCGACCGCGAGTTCAACGGCTATGACGTGGAAAATTACCACCTAGCTTAAGTTCCCACAGTGAGTCACCGATCGTAATCTGAATCACTCATCCATCCTTTTTTGCGCTATAGGATGAGTCTTTATGACTCACTATCCACGCATGCGGACGTGGTCGTGGTATCTCCCCGATGAGCCACCTTCCGGCGAGGTTTCCCTCACCGAGACCACCAACTTCTCCCGCCCAGCTAAAGCCACGTGGCGTCTGCTCGGCGCCCAGCGCACCGGCGTTATCGGCATCTTCGTTGCCACCCTCATCAACGCGCCGCTGGGCGCGTTGGTCTCCGTCATCGTCGGCCAGACCACGCAGTATGCCTTCTCCGAGCCTTCCTGGCGCACCGTAGCGCTGCCGCTTGCGGCCACGGCGATCCTCCTCTTCATCGCCTATATCTGCGAGGCCACGGCGGATGCCTTCACAGACTTATCCCAAGCCCGCACCACCCATACGCTGCGCCTTAACCTGCTGGATAAGTTGCTGAGCGCTTCCACTGCAGGCATTAGCCCCGGCCGGCTGCTCAACACGATGGATGAGGATTCGCACTACATCGGCCAACTCAAGCAGATCCTCAACTTCCCACTGGTCATGGTGGGCTACCTCTTGGGCGCGGTGGTCAGCCTGGCCCCGATTTCCTGGCAGGTCTCAGCTGTGCTGCTGATTGGTGCACTCGCCACCGCGCTGGCCTCCTGGGCCACCACGAAGCCGCTGACGAGGATCGCCGCGCGCCGCCGCCAGTTGGAGAACACCGCGCTTTCACTCGCCACGGACTTTGCTCAAGGCTCCCGGGTCATCAAAGGCCTCGGCGCCAAGGACATCGCGCGCCAACGTTTTTCTGACGCCGCCCAGAACTCCTTGGGTGCCATGCTCCGCGAGGCCAAGCTGTCCTCCCTCATGGCCTGGCTGCGCCAGATGGTTCCCGCGTCCTTTGCCGTGGGCATTCTTGCCTGGACCTCCTGGGAAACCTTCGAGGGCCGCATCGCCCCCGGCGGGATGATGGCGATCACCATGCTCGTCCCGCCCGCGCTCACCGCGCTGGGTGTGTCTCTCGGCCTGCTCACGGAGAACTGGGCGCGGGCGCGTGCCTCCGTGGAGCGCGTCGGCGAGCTGCTCGGACAGCTTTCTTCCAACACCACCGAGGCCGCCGGCACGCCGATTGACCTCTCCCCCGGCTTGCACGTGTGGATGCCTATCAGCACAGAGGGGCGCAGCACCGTGGACTCTTGGGTGCGCTACCTCCATGAGCACGGCGCCTTGTGCCCGCCACACCGCATCTCCGTGTTGGAGGGCACCCTGCAGGACAACGTCGATCCGCTCCGCAGTGCTAGCGCTACGCAGCTTCACGACGCCCTCCACGCCTCCGCCTGCGAGGATATTGTTATCCGCCTCGGTGGGCTTGGTCCCAACGGCGAGCTACCCACCGCGCCCATCGGTGAGGCCGGCCTCAACCTCTCCGGCGGCCAGCGCCAGCGCGTCGCGCTTGCCCGCGCGCTCGCCCTCGACCCCGATGTCCTCGTGCTGGACAACCCCACGACGGGACTGGATTCGTTGACCCTGGCGGACGTCGCCAAGCGCGTGCGTGAACTGCGCGCCGGCAAGACCACCGTGATCATTACATCCGCCTCCACGTGGGCCGCCAACGCCGATGAGGTGGTGGAGCTATGAGCCAGCAGGATCGCGCGGATGCCCTTGCACCTGCCTCCCCGCGGGAGTGTCTCCGTTTTCTGAAGACCCTGCCCAGTGCGCCCAGTCGGCTTGGCATCGCCCTTTTCTTCGGACTGTTTACCGTTACGGTCATCATGATGAACCTGGTCTCCCAGGTGCTTGGCCGCGTCGTGGACATCATCCAGGGCGTGGAGATCCCCATCCTTGGCACGGGGCGCGCAGCCATGGTGGGCGCGCTCGTTGTTATCGCGGTGGGCTTCCTCGTGGAGGTCACCGGCCGCACAGTGGGCCGCTTGTTGGTTACCTCCACTACCCGCCGTCTCTCGGTAGATCTGCGCACCTCAGCGCTGGATTCCACCCTCGGCGCCCCCGTGCCCGCCGTCATGGAATTGGGCACCGGCAACATCATCACGCGCCTGTCCAAGGACATCGACACCGTCGTCATGACCATCTCCATGATGGGTGACCGCCTCGTGCTCACGCTCTTCATGCTGCCGCTGACCGCGCTCATGATGATCTTCATCCACCCCGCTTATGCGCTGCTCTTCATAGCGGTGAGTTGTCTGCTCTACCCCTTCATCCGCGGCACCATGCGGGATATCCCCGCCGTGGCCAACGAGGTGTCCTCGGTGGAGGCCTACCGCAACAACGTGCTGCTGGACACCATTCGCGCCCTGGAGACCCTCCGCCAGTTCTCCCTGAAAGACTGGGCGCATGCACGCATGGAGCGCTATTCCTGGGACACGGTACAGGCCTGGGGCGACAAGGTGCCGCTCATCAACCGCATCCTGGGCCAAGGCGCCCTGGCCTTCGCGGTGTTGCTGCTGGGCTCCGTCCTCATGTCCGTGCCCATGGTGATGTGGGAATGGCTGACACCTGGCGAGGCCACCGCCGCTGTGCTGCTGGTCATGCGGCTGGAGATCCACGTATTCAACATCCTCTTCTTCGCCGGCGAGATCCAGCATTCCGTGACCTCCCTCGGCCGCGCGGTGGCTCTGGCCACCCTGGAGAGCAGCGCTGGTACGAAGGAGCTCAAGGACACGCCCCGGCTAACCTCCGCGCCGGCCATCACCATTGATCACCTTTCCTACGCCTACCCCGGCGGGGCACGCGTGCTTGACGACGTCTCCCTAACCCTCTCCGCCGGCACCACCACCGCCCTAGTTGGTACCTCCGGCGCGGGTAAGTCCACGCTCGCCGCCCTCGTGGCGGGCCTGCAGTACCCATCGGCGGGGAACATCAGCCTCGATGGCATCGATACCGCCTCAGTGCCCAATACGTGGATTACAGAGCACGTCGCGCTCATTACCCAAGAAGTCCATCTCTTCTCCGGCACCTTGCGCGAGGACCTGCTCCTGGCCAAACCTGACGCCAGCGATGAGGAGCTGTGGCAGGCGCTTAACACCGTGGGCTTGGATAAACATTCGCGGTGGCTGCCCCAGGGCCTCGATACGCTCATTGGTGCGGGCAACGAGGAAATTGGCGCTGAAGCCGAGCAACAGCTTTCCCTGGCCCGCATGATCCTGCGCCAGCCGCCGGTGCTCATCATGGATGAGGCCACCTCCGAAGCCGGCTCTGAGCACGCCGAAGTGCTCGAACACGCCGCCAAGGCAGTCACGAGGGGCCGCACCGCGCTCGTCGTTGCCCACCGCCTGGACCAGGCTCGCGAGGCCGACCGCATCATCGTGATGGAACAGGGTCAGATCGTCGAGGATGGCACCCACGCCGAGCTGATGGACCTCGGCGGGCGCTATGCCTCGGCCTATTCCCAATGGGAGCACGGCTCATAGGTGGTGCACGCCGCGTCCTACCATGGAAGCTATGCATCTTCTTTCCCTCACCGAAGCTGACCGCACCTACCTGGCCCGCATCAATTTCCTCGCCGATACCTTCGGCGATGAGCACAAGGAGCTTCCTGCGGGTTTCGAGGAAGGCTTTGACTACTACCTCGGCGGTTGGGAGCCTTCCCGCGGAGGTTTCATCGCCTGGGAGGGCCACGTCCCTGCCGGTGGCGTGTGGCTGAACTGGGGAACGGCGCAGCGCCATGGTTTCGGCCACGTTATTGAAGGCATCCCAGAGCTTGCTCTAGCTGTGGAACCTCGCTTCCGCAGCCAGGGAGTGGGCACCATGCTTATCGACGCCGCCACCGAACTCGCCCGCGAGATGGGCGCCCCAGGCATCTCGCTGTCGGTGGCTAAAGATAATGACCGCGCCCACCGCCTTTACCTGCACCTTGGCTTTGAGCCGGTGAGCGAGAGAAGCGGGCACATCGTCCTGGTCAAGCGCTTCAAGGATGCCGACTAAGTTAAGCGAAAAGCTAAAGGGCGCTCACTGTGTGAGCGCCCTGTGGAGCATAGGGGAATCGAACCCCTGACCTTTGCATTGCGAACGCAACGCTCTACCAACTGAGCTAATGCCCCAATACCTGTAGAGCGTACTCCTCTCGGTAAAAGCAACGAAATCACCCCTATTACGGGCCTAGCGAAACCTCAGGAGTTAACTTCTTTCACTCTAGTTGCGTGTCACTAGGGATAATCCACCTTCACCGGACAGACAATAAAGCGTCTTAAGAAAGTCTGTGGAAGGTTGTCATGCGCCGAAAAAGTGTTCTTGTCCGCTCCCTCATCGCCCTTGCAGCAGCCACGGCCCTGCCTGGCGCCGCTGCTGCCGTGGAGCTTCCCCAGCCGGTGATTCAACAGCCGACGTTGCCACAGCTCCCCGACGTCCAGAAGGACATCCAACAACTAGAGCACGACGCCTACGATGCTCTTCCCAAGGAGCTTCAAAATAGTCCTGTCTTTGCCGGCTCCTCGCGGCCGGCTGCGAAGCCCGCGCCGACCGGCAAACAGCAGTCGCAGTCGGTTGCTGATGCCACCTGCTCCAACTGCGTGGCTATCACCTATGACGATGGCCCCGGCGAGTTGACCGCTCAGCTCCTCGACACCCTGAAGGCCAAGGACGCCCACGCCAGCTTCATGGTCTTGGCTCCCAGTGCCACCGCGCACCCGGATCTGCTGCGCCGTATGAAGGCTGAGGGCCACACCGTGGGAAACCACACCGCATCCCACCGCGAGCTCAACAAGCTCTCCCCCAGCGACGTGGACGGCGAGATCAAGGCCGGGGCCGCGGCAATCAAGGCAGCAACGGGTGAGAACCCGCGGTGGATGCGTCCCCCGTACGGTGCCACCAACGGCACCGTGGACGCCGCTGCGAAGGCTAATGGCCAGGCACAGGCCCTGTGGTCCGTCGACACCGTGGATTGGAAGGACCGCAATTCCGAGCACGTCTGTGAGGCCGCAGTCAGCGGGGCGCAGCCCGGCTCCATCGTCCTCATGCACGACATTCACGCCACAACCGTAGGGGCCGCAGACTGCGTCATCGACGGACTGCGCGCGAAGGGCCTGGAGCCAGTCAGCCTCGACCGCCTCATCCCCAATCCGCAGGCGGGAAAGCAATACCTCACCCGCTAGCGCACAGCAGCCTGTTCTGGGACCAAACTAAAGGCACCTTATGCAGATTTCCGTATCCATCTACCTGGTGTTTTCGGGTCGGAGGTCTCCATATGGTGCCTTTAGTTTGGTCCTTTAACCCGCCCCTGTGGGCTTAAGGGACATTTCGTGTGGATAAAT
>NZ_KV797520.1:0-1181 GCF_001809405.1 Corynebacterium sp. HMSC055A01
TGCTTGTGTGTTGTTGTTAGGTGAAGTGGTGTGGAAACGCCCACCGTAGAGGGTGATAGTCCCGTAGTTGAAGGCTTCAATGCATGGGTTGTTGGGTTGCCCGAGTAGCAGCGGGCTCGTGGAATCTGCTGTGAATCTGCCGGGACCACCCGGTAAGCCTAAATACTCAGTGTGACCGATAGTGTATGAGTACCGTGAGGGAATGGTGAAAAGTACCCCGGGAGGGGAGTGAAATAGTTCCTGAAACCATGTGCTTACAATCCGTCAGAGCACCTGTTGTGTGTGATGGCGTGCCTTTTGAAGAATGAGCCTGCGAGTCAGCGGCATGTCGCGAGGTTAACCCGTGTGGGGTAGCCGTAGGGAAACCGAATCCTCATGGGGTGTTTAGTGGCATGTCCTGGACCCGAAGCGGGGTGATCTACCCATGGCCAGTGTGAAGCAGTAGTAAGATGCTGTGGAGGCGCGAACCCACGTAGGTTGAAAACTGCGGGGATGAGCTGTGGGTAGGGGTGAAAGGCCAATCAAACTCCGTGATAGCTGGTTCTCCCCGAAATGCATTTAGGTGCAGCGTCGCATTAGCTTGGTGGAGGTAGAGCTACTGGTTGGTTGAGCGGGACTACAATCTTAGCAATGTCAGCCAAACTCCGAATGCCACTAATTGTGTTGTGCGGCAGTGAGACTGTGGGGGATAAGCTTCATAGTCGAGAGGGAAACAGCCCAGATCGCCGGTTAAGGCCCCTAAGGGTGTGCTAAGTGGAAAAGGATGTGGGATCGCGAAGACAGCCAGGAGGTTGGCTTAGAAGCAGCCATCCTTGAAAGAGTGCGTAATAGCTCACTGGTCGAGTGGTCCTGCGCCGACAATGTAGTGGGGCTCAAGCACACCGCCGAAGCCGCGGCAATACTTTTTGTATTGGGTAGGGGAGCGTCGTGCATGTGTTGAAGCGTTACCGTAAGGCGGCGTGGAGTGTGTGCGAGTGAGAATGCAGGCATGAGTAACGAATTGGAAGGTGAGAATCCTTCCCGCCGGATGACTAAGGGTTCCTGGGTCAAGTTCGTCTTCCCAGGGTGAGTCGGGACCTAAGGCGAGGCCGACAGGCGTAGTCGATGGATAACCAGTTGATATTCTGGTACCCGTATATCCGCGCCCATGATAAAGCACTGATACTAACCACCGCGGATAC
>NZ_KV797521.1:0-157375 GCF_001809405.1 Corynebacterium sp. HMSC055A01
CGCTCCTAAATCCACACGAAATGTCCCTTAAGCCTGAACCCAGCCCTGCGCTTGGGCCCCAAAACAAAAAAGAGCCGCCCGAAGGCGGCTCTTTTTGTGGGCCCTGTGGGGATCGAACCCACGACCTGCGGATTAAAAGTCCGTAGCTCTACCAACTGAGCTAAAGGCCCAACGCTCACCTATCCTAGCCGGTGGCACCAAAGAAAAGGAAATGGCCCTCACCTTCAGCGGTAAGGGCCACGGCCTTGCGGGTCTAAGACTTAGCCGCGCATGTCACCCTTCTCCATGAAGTTCACCTGGAAGTCGAAGGCCGTCTTCAGGTCGTGCGGGGTGTGCTGGAACTTGTTAGCCTTGGCGCGCTCGAAATACTCCTCCAACATCGGGCGGTAATCCGGGTGAGCCACGGCGATGACCTTCTCCACGCGCTCCTTCGGGGCCAAACCGCGCAGGTCCGCAACGCCATACTCGGTGATGATGACCATGGTGTCGTGCTCGGTGTGGTCGGTGTGAGAAACGAAAGGCACGATAGCGGAGATAGCGCCGCCCTTGGCCACCGACGGGGAGACGAAGGTGGAGATGTAGGCGTTACGGGTGAAGTCACCCGAGCCGCCGGTACCGTTCATGATGCGGGAGCCGGAGACGTTGGTGGAGTTGATGTTGCCGTAGATATCGCCTTCAATCATGCCGTTGGAAGAAATCAGGCCCACGCGGCGAATAACCTCCGGGTGGTTGGATACCTGCTGCGGGCGCAGGATGATGTGCTTGGCGTAGCGATCAGCCTCAGCGTTCATCTTGTCCGCGTACTCCGGGGACAGGGCGAAGGAGGTTGCGGAGGCGACGGTCATCTTGCCGGCGTCGATAAGATCCAACATGCCGTCCTGGATAACCTCGGTATAGGCCTGAATGTTTTCGAACTTGGAGTCCAACAGGCCTGCCATCACGGCGTTCGGGACGTTGCCCACACCGGACTGCATGATGAACTTGTCATACTCTAGGCGGCCGGCAGCAACCTCACCCTCGAGGAACTCGATGAAGTTCGCAGCAATCTTCTCAGAAACCTCATCCGGGGCCTTGAACGGAGCGTTGCGGTCCGGGGCATTGGTCTTGACCACAGCCACGACCTTCTCCTCCGGAATCTCGATGTAGGTGGTACCGACGCGGTCAGCCGGCTTGGTAATCGGGATTGGCTGGCGGTTCGGCAGCTTCTCGATCTTGTAGATATCGTGCATGCCCTCGAGGTTGAGGGACTGCCACTCGTTGATCTCAATGATGATCTTGTCGGCGGCATCGATGTATTCGAGGTTGTTGCCCACAGCGGAGGACGGAACGATATTTCCGTTCTCGTCAATACGAACGGCCTCAATAATGGCTACCTGGAAGTCACCGTAGAAGCCCTCTTCCACCTGCTGGCCAGAGTGCGAGAGGTGGATGTCCTGGTACAGGGCGGAGCCGTCGTTGAAGCGGCCGCGCAAAACCGGGTCAGAGTTATACGGAGAGCGGAAGCGGATGGCGTCTGCCTCAGCCAACACACCATCACAGTCCGGAGCGGTAGAGGCACCGGAGAAAACATCGATCTTGAACTCCTCGCCCGCCTCATGAGCTGCCTTCGCCTTCTCCGCGATGGCGGTCGGCAGCGCCTTAGGGTAGCCAGCGCCGGTAAAGCCGGAGATTCCCACACGGTCACCGTGGTTGACGAACTTTGCGGCCTCGTCAGCGCTCATCACGAGCTTCTCAAACGGTGCGTATGCAATTCTCTCAGACATTAGTCCTCCTTTTATGTGCAGAAACGACCTACGTTACGGTCCTTTCCTGTTAGTTACATGCACCACACTAGCGAATCGGTGGAGGATTTACCGCACTCTGCCCCAAACTGTGTGCACCCCTCACTTTCCTCGTGAGAATTTGCCACCCCAGGCTCTTTCCGCGCACAATTGGCGGCGTGACTCTTGCTATCGGAAAAATCCAGCTCAACTCCCCCGTTGTCCTCGCCCCCATGGCGGGCGTGACCAACGTGGCCTTTCGCGTGCTGTGTCGCGAGCAAGAGATAGCGAAGACCGGCACCGTCTCCGGCCTTTATGTCTGCGAAATGGTTACCGCCCGCGCCTTGGTAGAGCGAAATCCCAAGACGCTGCACATGACCACTTTCGATCCACAGGAGAATCCGCGCTCGTTGCAGCTGTACACCGTCGATCCGGAGTACACCTACAAGGCTGCGAAGATGATCGTGGATGAGAATCTGGCTGACCACATCGATATGAACTTTGGCTGCCCGGTTCCCAAGGTCACGCGCCGCGGCGGAGGCTCCGCACTCCCCTATAAGCGCCGCCTCTTTGGCAACATCGTCGCCGCAGCGGTCAAGGCCACAGAGGGCACCGATATCCCGGTCACCGTGAAAATGCGCGTGGGCATCGACGATGAGCACCACACGCACCTCGACGCCGGCCGCATTGCGGTGGAAGAAGGGGCGTCGGCAGTCGCGCTCCACGGACGTACCGCCGCGCAACGCTACTCGGGCCATGCGGACTGGAATGAAATTGCGCGCCTTAAGGAGCACTTGGCCCATACCGGTGTTCCTGTCTTGGGAAACGGCGATATTTTCAAAGCCACGGATGCCCACGCCATGATGGAACAAACGGGCTGCGACGGCGTCGTCGTGGGGCGAGGTTGTCTGGGCCGTCCTTGGCTCTTTGCGGAGCTCTCCGCCCACCTCCGCGGCGAGCCGGTGCCGGCCGAGCCCACGTTGGGTGAGGTCACGCAGATCATGATTCGCCACGCAGAACTGCTGGCGCAGCACGAGGGCGAGGACCAGGCCAGCCGCGATATCCGCAAGCACATCGGCTGGTACCTGCGCGGTTTTCCCGTGGGAGGTCAGGTCCGTGCTGGCCTGTCCCGCGTGAACTCCCTCGACGATCTCCGGGAGCTGCTCGAGCCGTGGGCGGATTCGCCTGCGCTTGCCGACGATGCCGATGGCGCCCGCGGCCGCCAGGGTTCGCCCGCCAAGGTAGTCCTTCCCGAGGGCTGGCTCGACGATCCGGAGGACGCAACCGTTCCGGAAGGCGCGGAGATTATGCATTCCGGCGGCTAGCCACGAAAACCCCTTTTGTGTCGCTCGACAGGCACTAGACCAATTGTTCAGCTAAAGTACGTGACATGCGCGCTGCCTACCGTGAACAGTTGGACAACTTTGCCCATGACCTCATCATCATGAGCACTGCGGTTCATAAGCTGATGACTCTTGCCTCTCAGGCATTAATCGAATCCTCCCTGCAACCAGCCGAAGAGGCCTTGTCGTTGCGCGATGAGTTGGATGAAGTCCGCTCGCGCTGCGAAGACCGTGCGGTGTCCCTTCTGGCCTTGGAGAACCCGATGGCCAAGGATCTGCGCCAGGTCATCGCTTCCATCTATATTGTGGAAGATTTTTACCGCATGGGCCGCTTGTCTCAGCACATTGCCACCAGCGCCCGCCGCCGCCACCCTGAATCAGTTGTTCCGCCAGACATTATGGGCTATTTCGAGGAATACGCCCGCCTCGTTCTCGACATGTCCTTAGGCCTCAAAGACATCCTCATCACCCGCGATCCGGAGCTGGCGCTCCGTTTGACCGAGGACGACGACGCCGTCGATGACATCAACCAACACCTGCTTCGTATGTTGACGCAGCGCGAGTGGAAAGGAACGGTGCGCCAGGCCGTGGAAACCTCGCAGCTTTCGCGCTACTACGAGCGTTTCGCCGATCATTGCGCAGCAGCTGCCGGCCGCATCATTTACCTGGCAACGGGCTTGGACCCCGACCGCTACATGCGCAAGCGTGATCAGGAGCTACGAGAGGCAGAGCTGGAGGCCCGCATGGCGGAGCTGGAGCGCCAGTTTCACCGCTAGCCCCTACCGCTCGCCACACCTAGCGCACAGTGCATGCACAAAGCCGGCACCTCTTCTAGACCTTTAGAAGAGGTGCCGGCTTTCGGCGCTGTCAGTGTTTAGCCGAAGCGGCCAGAGATGTAATCCTCAGTATCCTTCTTGGCGGGGTTTTCGAAGATCTTCGTGGTGTCATCGAACTCCACCAGGTGGCCAGGACGGCCGGTGGCTTCCAGGGAGAAGAAGCCGGTCTTGTCCGACACGCGGGCTGCCTGCTGCATGTTGTGGGTAACGATAACGATGGTGAAGTTTTCCTTCAGCTCATGGATCAGGTCCTCCACGGCCAAGGTGGAAATCGGGTCGAGCGCCGAGCAGGGCTCGTCCATGAGCAGGACTTCCGGCTCCACGGCAATCGCGCGAGCAATGCACAGACGCTGCTGCTGTCCGCCGGACAGGCCGCCGCCCGGCTTGTCCAGGCGGTCCTTAACCTCATCCCAAAGGTTGGCGCCGCGCAAGGACTTCTCGGCGACTTCCTTCAGCTTCTTCTTGTTCTTCTCGCCGGACAGCTTCAGGCCGGCAACAACGTTATCCTCAATGGACATCGTCGGGAACGGGTTGGCCTTCTGGAAGACCATGCCGATGGTATTGCGAACGGACACCGGATCGACCTTCGGCCCGTAGATGTTCTGGCCGTCCAGGAGAATCTCACCCTTGACATAAGCACCAGGGATGACCTCGTGCATGCGGTTGAGGGTGCGCAGGACTGTGGACTTACCACAGCCGGAAGGGCCGATGAAGGCAGTCACGGCCTTCGCCGGGATCTGCATGTTGACGTTCTGTACGGCGTGGAAGTCACCGTAGTAGATGTTCACGTCGTTGAGCTCAAGCTTGGACATGAGTAGTGCTCCTTTGGGGTAGGTAGAAAGTGAGTACGGTTACTTCTTGACGGAGAACTTCGCCGAAACGATGCGCGCGCCAATGTTGAGAATCGCGATGAGGAGAACCAACGTCAGGGCGGCACCCCACAGCTTGTCTAGGACGGCCGGATCAGCGCCGGACTTGTACATATCCAGCATCATCAACGGCAACGAGGACTGCGCACCCTTGAGTGCGTCCCAGTTGATGGAGGAGGTGGAGCCCACCAACACCAGCACCGGCGCGGACTCACCCATGATGCGGGCCACGGCCAGCATGATGCCGGTGACGATGCCGGACAGCGCGGTCGGCAGAACGATGCGCGCGATGGTTTTCCACTTCGGCACACCGAGAGCATAGGAAGCCTCACGCAGATCCATCGGGACCACGCGGAGCATCTCTTCGGTATTGCGGACCACAATCGGAATCATCAGGAGCACAAGCGATAACGCCACCGCCATACCGGAACGCTTGAAGCCGAACAGAGTAATCCACATGGCGAAGATGAACAGGGCCGCAACAATGGAAGGCACACCGGAGAGGATGTCCACCATGAAAGTAGTAAGGCGGCTCAGCGTTCCACCGCGAGAGTACTCCACCAGGTAAATCGCGGTGAAGATGCCGATCGGAACGGAAATGACGGTCGCGATGACGGTCTGCACAAAGGTACCGATAATAGCGTGGAGCGCACCGCCGCCAGCCTCGGTATCAAGGATTCCGCGCTGGGAGTGGGTCCACCATTCGGGACTCAGGATAGCGCCCGAACCGCGAGAAATGAGCTCAAAGAGAACCCACAACAGCGGGATCATGGCGATAATCATCGTTGCCCACACGAGAACGGTGGCAACAGTATTGGTGGTCTTTCGGCTCGAGGAGATATCCAGGAAGGTCGGGCCGGAAGATGCCGGGACAGAGTTGGAAGTTGTAGTCGTAGTCATCTCTGAGCCCTCCTTACTTGCTCTTCACGATGGAACGGGCAATAGCGTTGACCAAGAAGGTCAGAAGGAACAGCATGAGACCTGCGGCGATATACGCACCGGCACGCATCTCATTACCGAACTCAGCAGCCGCCAGGGCGATGGCCGTTGCGAAGGTGGTACCGCCGTCGAACAGCGAGAAGCGGAAGTCCACCAGCGGGGAGACAACCATGTACAGCGCCATGGTCTCACCCAGCGCGCGGCCCAGACCCAGCATGGAGCCGGCGATGTAGCCGGACATACCGAAGGGGAGAACCGTCATGCGGATGACTTCCCACCGGGTGGCGCCGAGGGCCAAGGCGGACTCGATCTGACCGGGAGGGGTCTGCACAAAGACCTCGCGGGCGGTGGCAGCGATGATCGGCAGGATCATCACCGCCAGAACAATGCCACCGGTGAGGACGTTGCGGCCCGTCGCAAAGTTCGGGGAGTTGTCGTAGACCTTGAAGAGGAAGAAGCCACCAGCCCAAGAGTGCAGCCAGGTGTAGAAGCCGGACAGTGCAGGGCCGAGCACCTGCCAGCCCCACAGGCCGTACACGATGGACGGCACGGCGGCGAGCATGTCTACCAAGAATCCCAACGGCTTGACCAGCTTGGCCGGCGCGTAGTTGGACAGGAAGATGGCAATACCGAGCGCGACCGGCATCGCAATGATGAGAGCCACGATGGAAATCAAGACGGTGTGGCCGAACATGGTCGGGATACCGAACTTCATAGCATCGGTGTCGTTGGTCTCCCAACGGTCACCGTAGGTGAAGAAGCCCAGAATGCCACCCTCATTGACGGACAGAGAAGGAACCGCACGCCAGATCAGGAAGGCCGCGATGGCAGCGATCATCACCGTGATCAGCGTTGCGGACGCAGTGGACAGGAATTCAAAAATGCGATCACCAGGGCGCTTCACACCGGACTTGACGGCGGGCGTAGAGGTGGCGTCCGCCTCGGACGCATGCGCGCTAGGGCGAGTCGCTGAAACGGCATCCTCCTTCACGGACGACGCTGTGGTGAGATTGTTGTCTGCCATGAGACTAGGGAATCCTTTTCAACGGAAACAATGAAAATACGGGACATGCTGCCGCCCCCAAAGCGCTCGTGAAGGGCGGGTTGGGGGCGGAAGTGTGTATTCAAACGGAAACTACGGGGCTTAAAAGCTGCCCGCGTAGTAACGCGCTCTTACTGGATAGCCTCGACGGCTGCCTTCAGGCGCTCCAGGTGGTCACCGGAAACCGGGATGAAGCCTGCCTTCTCCAGTTCCTCGGACTGATTGTCCAGGACGGTGTTGAAGAAGGCCTTCACCAGAGCGGAGGTCTCCTCGTCGTAGCCAGCGGAGCAGACGATGTTGTAGGTGGTCAGGATGAGCGGGTAAGCGCCCTCATCCTTAGAAGCAAAGAGCTTGTCGGAGTCAACGACCATGTCGTGCTCGGAGTTGGTCTCCTTGAAAGCGAGGTGGTCGAGAGCCACACCGACGGACTCAGAGCTGAGCTCAACCGGGCCGTTGCCGAAGTCAATCTTGGCAATCTTGACGCCATCGGCTTCCTTCTGGTGAGCGTAGCCAGCCTCAACGTAGGTGATAGCACCCTCGATGGAGGCAACCTGGTCAGCCACACCGGAGGAACCGTTAGCACCCTCACCAACAGAATCCGGGAACTGCTTGCCTTCGCTGTCCCAGTTGCCGGTAGCGGACTTCAGGAACTTCTGGAAGTTATCGGAGGTACCGGACTCGTCAGAGCGGAAGATAACGGTGATGTTCTTGTCCGGAAGGTCGGTGCCCTCGTTCTCAGCCTTGATGGCGTCATCGTTCCACTTGGTGATCTCGCCCTTGAAGATCTTGGCGAGGGTTTCGGTGGAGAGGTTGACCTCGGTGTCACCCAGGTTGTAGGCGATGGCGACGGGGCCAATGGTCGTCGGCAGGTGCCATGCGTCGTTGCCACCGCAACGCTCCTTGGCGGCCTCAACCTCGCCCTTATCTTCCTTCAGAGCGGAGTCAGAACCGGCGAAGTCAACGGTGCCGCCGTTGAAAGCCTTCACACCAGCGCCGGAGCCGGAAGAAGTGTAGGAGAAGTTAGCATCCGGGTATGCCTCCAGGAATGCCTTCTCAAAGACGGACATAGCGGACTTCTGGGAGGATGCGCCCTCACCAGAGAGGTCGCCGGAAACCTCTGCGCCATCGGAGCCGCCTTCAGCGGAGCCAGATTCGTTGGACTCAGAGCAGGCAACGAGAACGGTGGAGGTGGCGGCGACGATGCCGAAGATAGTGGCGGTGCGCTTGAAGTTGCGGATCACGGGAAACCTTTCCGGTGCGGATACAAGAGAATGATTGTCCGAGCAAATCGCCCTCTGCTCTTCTTTGAGCAATCTTCTTGAGACGAGCGCGATTAACTCACGGGTTGTAAAGCTATACAGGGCGGGTTAACCCCACAGGGATCAAGAGATGAACAATCGGTGAACTTGTACCAAAAGCCGGTGAGGCTAGCCACTTTTCGCCCAGACGCAGTGTTCCTCAGCGATGCCAAAGCCCAAACGCTCGTAGGCCTTTACCGCCGGAGCGTTATCAGCCTCGACATACAAGATGACCTTGTCCGCACCTTTAGCCGCCATGCGCTGCAGCCCAGCGCTCAGCAGCGGTCCACCGAGCCCGCGCCCGCGATAGTCCTCACCCAATCCCACAACATAGACCTCACCGAAGGCTGGGGTAGCCTCGTCGTGCCACTTCAGCCAGTGGAAGCCAGCCATTACCGGGTGGCTGTGGGAGTCATTCGGAGAATCCCACAGAAAAAGCACGTCGGCCGGATCGAACCACTCTGCCTCCATCCCGCGGTGCAGGCGCTCCAGATCCCAGCCTCCTTGTTCCGGGTGCCACGAGAAGGCTTCATTGTTCGTGCGTACCCATTCCGCCTCGACGTGCCCGCGCCCGAAGCGCTCCACTGACTCGGTGTAGGTCTGAATCTCTAGGCCATCAACCGTTGCCGGCGCTTCCTCGGCCGCGCGCAAGTCCTGCCCCTCAATCGCCATGACAAGCAGGCGCCTGACGACGTCCATCTCGTTGCGCTTCGCCAGCGCTTGCGCAGCGAGAAGATTGCCATAGGCCCAGATTTGGGGGGAGGTTGGGAGGGCGTCGACAAGCGCCTGCCCTACCCCTCGCCCACGGTGTTCCACGTCAACAAAGAGCTCTACAGTCTGCCCATCGAGGGCAGCCACGCCAGCTACCGCACCATCTTCAATTGCGAGAAGATGATGGTGCCCAAGGCGTTCATCCCTGAGCCCTAAAAGAAACTGCTCGGAGAGGGGCGCAACGCCGTCGTGAGCTTCAGCAGCAGTGGCCAGCTCCTCCACGCGCTGGGCCACATCTGGGTTCTGTGGCAGAGTCTTGGTCTCAATATTCATGCTTCCCACCCTACGTGCGGTAGTAATAGAGGGGTGACTGTCATCTACCTCAACCGCACTGCCGTACGCCTTGCCGCCGTTGCGGGTGTGGCCCTGACAGCATGGCTGGCGGATTCAGCGGTGGCGATGCACGCAGAACATACCGTGGCCCAGAAAGCGAAAGCCAGCTCCCAGTTGGAAAACACCCCGAATGTCTACATCGGCGGCGTCCCCTTCTCCCTTGCCGCGCTAACCAAAGAGATTCCATACCTGGAGGTCAACTCCTCCGACGTGGAAGTTCCGAAACTCGGCATGGTCAATGCCTCCACAACACTGCGCGACATCACAATTAGCCCCGAGCAACTCTTCAGCGGCGAACTGGAAGGCTCACCGGTATCCACCTATACGCGCAGCATCAGCCTCGACGGAGTGGCCTTGGGCCGCATGCTGGGTATTACTGACCTCTCCATTGCCAACCCCGATAATATGTCCCCCACCGGCGGGCCCTCCGCCGAAGCTGAGCTCACCGGCACGCTGCCGGGGGATACCACCAAGTCCACCGCGACGGTGACGCTGCGCCTCGTCGGCCCAGAATTTCGCATGAGTGTCTACGGGACTGATGACGAACGCTTGAAAAAGGCCTTCGGCCTGGTCTTGGACACGCGCCAACTCCCGTTGCCTTCTCAAGCCACCTCCGTGAAACTACACGGCGGCTCCATCACCTTCGAGGTACAGCGACGCAACATTACGCTGAAAACAGCACAGCTCTCCCCGCTGGAGATCGACGGTTCGGAGGAAAAGGCCGTCGAGGATGCCGCGCAAAAAGCGCAAGACACCGCAAACGAAGTAGGCAGCGCGCCGACGACGCCGCCGAGTTGGCGTCAAAATAGGCAAAACTAAGCCGACGGTGCACCAGCGGTACCCGCACCGCAGGCTTTTGCTACCGCCGGCTACTTAATACGGATGAGATCTCGCAGGACTCGGCGGAAGCTGCGGTGAATGGGCGGTGCCGGGTCGATGGGAGCAAAGACTTCCAGCGCGTCTGCTTCCGACTCCAAGTGCACCTCCGTAAAGGTGCCTTCCGACTCCCCGTCCGCTTGGAAGCGGTGCGGCTTAGGGCAGACCAAGTCCACCTCAACGGCATCCTCAAAATGCAGCGTGCGGGCATCCGTGACCTTATTCAACCAGTGACGGTGATCCACGCCGAACAGGTGGAGAACGCCCACGAGACCATCAATCCCGCCAAGATCCGACACGCCAAAAAGGCCAAGCCCCTGATCGAAGGAATTGCGCGGATTGGTCACCACCGGCAGCGGTCCCAGGAAGGTCCACGGGTTGGTGTTGGAGGTGAACATGACGGGAACGTCATCGGCCGCGAAGGTTTCGCCCGAGCTCGAGCGCGCACGCACATTAATGCGCGGTGGGCGGATGCGGGCGCGCTGATAGGCCTGAAAGGCCACCGCCAGGTAGCGCAGCGGGGTGGCTGAAAAGCCCATCTCCCGTGCACGGTCCACGCGAGCCAGCACGTCTGCATCCAGCCCGAAACCAGCATTGACCGCAAACCACCGGTCATTCCACATACCCAACGACACGGTGCGGCGGGTATTTCGCTCCAGCATCCGGGCCAGCACGTGCGCCGCCTCGACAGGGGTATTGGGGAAACCAAGGGCGCGGACGAAGACGTTTGCTGAACCAGTAGGGATCACCGCTAGCGCCGGGATCTCCTGGGGGCTAGGACGCTGTGCGGAATTCGCCGGGCCGAGCAACCCGTTGACGATCTCATTGACCGTGCCATCGCCGCCGAAGACCAGGATGACGTCAAAGTCCTCCCGCGTCATACCGCGCACCATGTCTTCCGCGTGGCCCGGGTAGTGCGTGAAGCGAGCGAGCAGCTGCAACCCATCCACCTCCCGAATGACGGGCAAAACCTCTCGGAAGAGAGCCGCATTCTGGCTCGTAGAATTAGGGTTTGAAATCAGCAAAGCGCGCATGGCTCCCTAGACTACTGGAGCCTAGTGGTTTCCGCGGCGCTGCCACGACTACGCTGGGGCAGCATGAGCGAACAGACAAATAGCGAGAAAAACACGGAAAACACCCACCCGGAGAACACCAAGGTAGACGGCAACGCGGCCGTCAACCAGGCAGCGGAGGCATGGAAGGATGCAGCCTCCCGCAACATTCCCACCGTTGATGTAGCAGATAATCCCCTGCCGGATGAGACGGCGAACTTGCGTCAGGGCCCGTCGCTGCACGATGGTCTGCTCGGGCTTCTCCCCCTCGTCGGTGTATGGCAAGGGGAAGGCCAAGCCCACAGCACCGACGGTGAACAGTACGCCTTTGGCCAGCAGCTCATCATCGCCCACGACGGTGAGAACTACCTGACCTATACGTCCCGCACCTGGAAGATTGATTCCGAGGGCAACCCGGTTGGCCCCGATGTCCGCGAGTCCGGGTTCTGGCGCATCTCACTCAAGGACGAGATTGAGATGACCTATACCTCGTCCAACGGCATCAACGAGATCTTCTATGGTTCGCTGTTTAACGAGCGCGCCTGGCAGCTCGAGTCTGCGTCCACGATGGTCACCGAAACCGGCCCCGCCAACCTCGGCCCCGGCAAGCGCATGTATGGCCTCATGCCGAACAACAACCTCGGCTGGGTGGATGAGCGGCTTGTCGACGGCGAAATGCGCCCTTACATGTCCGCCGAGCTCACCCGTGTGGCTGGCTAATTAGCAGTGCGGCGAAGTTAGCGTGCCAGGGCGGCGTCGATCAGCGCGCGTATCTTCTCCGCGTTCGCCGGCGCCTTGAGCTTCTTTTCATTCAGGCGCGTCACACGCACCGCAGTGCGCACCGAGGAGACGAGCCACACTGAGTCAGCCTCCTCGAGGTAGCGCAGATTCAGCTCCTTCGCCTTGCAGCGATATCCCTGTTCAGAGGCATACTCAAAGAGCGCAGCTTGCGTGGTGCCAGGCAGTATTCCCTTGCCCGCCGGGGTGCGCAGCTTTGTACCCTTGACCGCCACCACGGTGGAGGTGGCCCCTTCCAAGACCAGCCCCGTATCGGGATCGGTAAAGATCACATCATCAAATCCACGCTCGCGGGCCAGGCGCAGCGTGGCCATCGTGGCCGCATAATTCAGCGTCTTCGCCGGCAGCTCTTCCGCCACCTGCCACAGACGCGGCGTGCTCATCACCTTGACGCCGGTATCACGCTGCGCCACAACGTCATCCGGAATCTCCTGAACCACCACCCATGCCGTGGGCACCCCAGTCGAGGCCCGCCCGCGGGTATAGGTCCACGTGCACTTGGCCTCTCGCGCTAAACCGTCCTCGCCTTCCCCGGCGGCGGGACCACAATAGTCCGCGATGGCCAGCTCGGTGGCTTCTTTCCACTTGTGGATGGGTGGCTCCGGAAGATCGAGAGCACGCGCGGAATGCCGGAAGCGCTCCGCGTGGCGATGAAAATTGGCCGCCTTGCCGTCACGCACGAGGAGGGACTCGAAGATACCGTCACCGCGTGTGACCGCAGCATCGTCCCAATAGACCAACGGTAGGTTCGGCATATGACGCCGCACCGACCCTCCAAACGGTTCCACGACGTAGATGACCGGCTCTTTCCTACGCTGAAGGCTCATAGACCCGATTATGCCCTACCATCGGAGGGCGTGAGTTATACTTCGCCACTTCTTTCCCGGCCCGGGGCCGCTGAGTTCCAGGGCACCACGCTTGTCGACGTCTCCGGTATCCCCTGGCACTACGGCGACCCCCTCGTGGAGCAGCGCGCGGTGGAGACAGGTTCCGCCATCATCGACCGTTCCCAACGCCGGGTCATTGCCGTTTCCGGGCCCGATGCCCGGGCTTTCCTGCACAACCTCCTGAGCCAGAAGCTCGATGACGCGGACGCCGGATTCTCTGCCGGCGCCCTTGATCTAGACATACAGGGCCACGTCCTACACCACATCGACCTGTCCTTCGACGGGGAAACCTTCTACCTCGATGTGCCACCGGCCCAGTTCGAATCTTTGCGGGACTTCCTCACCGCCATGATTTTCTGGTCCCAGGTCACCGTGAAGGAAGCGGACGCGGCGATCATCACCGTGCTGGGCAAGCCGCTACAGAAGCCTTCCAGCGCCGTGATGGAGCGCTGCGTGCACTGGCCGGGCTGCCCGCGCCAGGATTTCCTCGTACCGCGGGGTGAGCTGGAGACAGCAGTCACAGAGTTGGAAAAGCAAGGCGGAAGTTTAGCGGGGCTCATGGCCTACACCGCCGAACGAGTGCGCGCACGCGAACCAGAATTGGCCGCTGACCTCGATGCGAAAACCATCGCCCACGAGGTTCCCCAGTGGATCCGACGCAGCAATGATAACCCCGCGTTCGTGCATTTGGAGAAGGGCTGCTATCGCGGGCAGGAGACGGTCGCGCGCGTAGAAAACCTCGGGCGCTCTCCGCGCTTGTTGGTCATGCTGTACCTTGATGGCTCCGCTCCGGAGCTCCCCGTAAGCGGAGCGGATATTACGCTTGGGGGACGGCGCGTCGGCAAGCTCGGCACCGTGGTCGAGGATTGCGATTACGGCCCCATCGCGCTTGGTCTAGTGAAACGCAGCGCCCTCAACCACGGGGATCTGAGCATTGGTCCAGTGGCGGCATCGGTCGAGCCGGACTCCATCCCCGCCGACGAGGGCCCCAAGGCCGGACGCGCCGCTGTGGACCGGCTGCGCGGAAAATAGTGGCGAAATGCACACTGCCCGTTGGCCGCGGGCTAGCGCACTTTTCCACGCACCACTGGGGGGTAGTTCGGAATTTTTTCTTCACACAGGCTATGGTGTCTTACAGGAACATACACATATCTGACTAAGACGATGGGGCGGCCAAGAATCCCTGGACCGCCCTACACACCTCAAGGGGGTCATGCACATGGGACGCGGACGCGCAAAGGCAAAGCAGACCAAAGTTGCACGCCAGCTGAAGTACAATTCGCCCGAGATGGATCTGGATTCGCTCCAGCGTGAGCTCGCCTCACAGAACTCCAAGCGTTCCCACGATGAGGACGAAGACCAATACTCGGAGTACGCGGATTACGAGGACTACGCAGATCGCTGGGACTCGGATGAGTGGGATGAGGATGATTCCGACGCGCGCTAGGCGCGCGAGTCACTGTCCCACCCTGTACATCACTTAAGCGAAAGGCCGGAGCCGTCTCCCCCTCTTCTTAAGGGGAAGCGCCTCCGGCCTTGTTCCTTTTCTCAGGACTTAGAACCCTGGGTGCTCGCCGGTCATGACAACGCGCGGCTCGCCCTCTTCGGCAGCACGAACGGTGCCCAGTTCCCACGCCTCCACGTGGCGGGCGGTCATCATAGCCAATGCTCGCTCGCGATCCTCCGGCGCAACGACGGCGATCATGCCAACGCCCATGTTGAAGGTCTTCTCCATCTCCTCGAGGGCAACCTTGCCCACCGAAGAAATGGTCTTGAAAATCTGGCCCGGAGTCCACGTCGAGCGGCTCACCTCAGCGCTCAGGCCCTCCGGGATGACGCGCTCCAGGTTGCCGGCAAGGCCGCCTCCGGTGACGTGGCAGAAGGTAGACACCGCACACTCCGATGTCAGCGCCAGGCAGTCCTTGGCGTAGATGCGGGTAGGCTCCAGAAGTTCCTCGCCGAGGGTGCGGCCTAGGTCTTCCATGTAGCCGTCGAGCGGCAGACCCGCCTGCTCCAGGAGCACGTAGCGTGCCAAGGAGTAACCGTTGGAGTGCAAGCCGGAGGACTTCATGGCGATGAGAACGTCGCCTTCGCGCACCTTATCCGGGCCGAGCAGCTCATCAGCCTCTACAACGCCAACCGCAGTAGCGGAGACATCGTATTCATCCTTGCCCATCACCCCTGGGTGCTCGGCGGTCTCGCCGCCGAGGAGCGCTGCACCAGCCTGGACGCAGCCCTCAGCAATGCCCTTGACAATCTCTGCTACCTTTTCCGGCACTACCTCGCCCACGGCGATGTAGTCCTGCAGGAAGAGCGGCTCAGCGCCGCACACGACAAGATCATCCACGCACATGGCAACGAGGTCGATGCCGATGGTGTCGTGCTTGTCCATGGCCTGGGCCACAGCCAGCTTGGTGCCTACGCCATCAGAGCCAGCCGCAAGGACCGGTTCCTTGTACTCCCCCAGCTTGAATAGGCCGGCAAATCCGCCGAGCCCGCCCATAACCTCGGGGCGGGTGGCGCGCTTGGCGTGGGGGGTGATTAGCTCTACTGCGCGGTCGCCTTCCTCAATGTTGACGCCGGCGGCAGCATACGTGTTCTCGCTCATGAGTGACTTAGTCCTTATTCGTTAGTTGTCGTCGAGCCCTGCAGGGTGCGCACGGCCTCAGCATTGGGGTTTCCGGCAGGCAGTCCGAGTGGGTACTTACCGTCGAAACATGCGCAGCACAGTTCGTTGCGCGGCTGTTGAGTAGCCGCCACCATCTCATCGGTGGAGACAAATCCCAGCGAATCCGCACCAATCGCGGTGCAGATGGTCTGTGCTACCTCTTCCGGATCATCGGAAGGGTTGGCGTTGGCAATGAGCTCGCCCGGGGAGGCGAAGTCGATGCCGTAGAAGCACGGCCACTTCACCGGCGGGGAGGCGATGCGCACGTGGACTTCGGCAGCACCGGCTTCCCGCAACATCCGGATCAGCGCGCGCTGCGTGTTACCACGCACGATTGAATCATCCACCACGACGATGGACTTGCCTTCAATGACCTCCCGCAGCGGGTTAAGCTTGAGGCGAATACCCATCTGGCGCTGGGACTGCGTGGGCTGGATGAAGGTGCGGCCCACATAAGAGTTCTTCACCAAGCCGTGCGCGAAGGTCAGCCCGGATTCGCGAGCATAACCGACGGCAGCCGGGTTGCCAGACTCGGGAACGGGGATCACCATGTCCGCATCGGGTGCCGGGTACTGGCGCGCTAGACGACGCCCAATTTCCACGCGCGTGGCGTTGACAGAACGGCCCTTGATATTCGTATCGGGCCGCGCTAGGTAGACGTATTCGAAGACGCAACCATGGCGCTTGGTCTCGGCGAAGCGCTCGGAGCGGATTCCGGTCTCATCGATGGCAACGAGCTCGCCCGGTTCGATCTCCCGGATAAACTGCGCGCCGACGATGTCGAGCGCACAGGTCTCGCTGGCTACCACCCAGCCCGTGTTGAGCCTGCCCAGGGCAAGCGGGCGCACGCCATGTGGGTCACGCGCCGCATACAGGGTGTGCCCGTCAGTGAAGGTGAGGCAGAAGGCACCTTTTACGGTAGGCAACAAGTGCAGGGCCGAATCAAAGACGGTGTTGTCCTCGTTGACGCCGTCCGCCAACAAGATGGACAAGCACATGGAATCCGAGACGGACTCTTCCTGTGGCTTAATCAGCCCGCGCTGCACGGCCTCTGCGCGCAGCTCCAGGTAATTTACTAGGTTTCCGTTGTGGCCAAGCGCGATGTCAACACCGCTGGGGGACGTCCCAAACATCGGCTGCACATTCGACCATTCCTTGCCGCCTGCAGTGGAATAACGCGTGTGGCCGACGGCCACGTTTCCATGCAGCGAGCTCAGGATTGATTCATCGAAGACATTGGAGACAAGGCCCATATCCTTAAAGACGACGATGCGATCATCATCGCCCACCGCGATACCGGCGGCCTCCTGTCCGCGGTGTTGGAGGGCGAAAAGCCCGAAGTAGGTTAGCTTCGAAACCTCTTCTCCTGGTGCCCAAACACCGAAAACTCCGCATTCTTCGCGGGGTTCCGGATCCAGGCTGGGATCCGTCGACAAGGGCTTAGTCATGCTCTGGACGTGTTCAGCTACCACGGCGCCAATCCTAGCTGTTTGGGCCTGTGAAAACTAACGGAATCACGGGCAAACAGGCTGCAATGTCGTGGGAGCGGGATCCGGAGGCGTCCACGCGGCCGGCGTTAAGCGCCTGCTCCCAGCCAATGACTCCCGTTGCCAGCTGCAGCCATGTCAGGGGATCCATCTCCACCACATTCGGAGGGGTACCCCGGGTATGGCGGGGACCGGCGATGCACTGGACTGCCACGAATGGGGGGACCCGCAACTCCACGGAATGTCCCGGCGCGTCCGCCTCCACCAGGCGGGCTGTTGTGCGGGTGGCCTTCGCCAGAGCAGAGCGACCTGGTTTTTCGGTCCTCTCAGGGTCACGGATCCACTCCGCCACCGCTTCGACGGCGGCACGGGTGGTGGCGGCATCAACGGCCTTTTTCATACGCTATGCACACTCCCTGATACTTTGTTATCCATGTCACCAACCATGCCACCAAGCTCCTCGGAAGAAAAGAAGCCTGTCCCGACTGGGAAGTCCCCCTCCATCACGCTGCGGTTTATGGCCGCCCCGACAGATCTCACCATCGCCGGCGCCCAAGGCATCGGCGGCGGGCGTGTTTTGGAATGGATCGATAAGGCCGCCTATGCGTGCGCGGTTCAATGGTCCGGTACCTACTGCGTGACGGCCTACGTGGGCCACATTCACTTCACGCGCCCGATCCCTTCGGGCCACTTGGTAGAGGTACGCTCGCGCATCGCGATGACCGGGCGGTCCTCCATGCACATCGTCAACGAAGTGCTCTCCGCTGACCCGCGCGATGGCATCTTCACACGCGCCTGCGACTGCCTCGTCATCTTCGTGGCCAAGGACACTGAGACCGGAAAGTCGATGGCCGTTCCGCCGCTCGTTCCGGATTCCACTGAGCACCAGCGCGTATGGGAGGCTGCAGAGTCCCGCATCGAGCTGCGCAAAGCCATCGAAGCGGAGATGGAAAAGCAGACTTATGACGGCCCGTCCGACGCTCCCCGCATGGTCAACCGCTTCTTGGCCAAGCCCACCGACGTCAACTGGGGCGGCAACGTCCACGGCGGCACCGCCATGGAATGGATTGATGAGGCGGGCGCTGCCTGCACCATGGAGTGGTCCGGCGAGCACACCGTCGCGGTCTATGCCGGCGGAATCCGCTTCTACCGGCCAATCCACATTGGAGATCTCATCGAGGTGGATGCCCGCATGATGCGCACGGATACCCGCTCGATGCAGATGTCCGTCCACGTGCGCTCAGGCAACCCGCGCGGCGGCCGCGAAAAACTGGAGACCGCCATCCACGCCACCGTCTCCTACATGGCGATGGACGCTGACTGGCAGCCGCTAGCTGCCCGCCAATTCACTCCCCGCACCGAGGAAGACAAGCGCCTCTGGGAGCACGCCGGCATCCTTCGCGGACTGCGCGGCAAATACTCCCCGAAGCCACTGGTGGTGGCACCAAAGCACCAGCACGTGGATTAACAAAAGGATGAGCCCGAGGCTCATCCACTGGGCCGCGCCTACTGTAGAGGCTCAACCCGGCACGCCACGTGGAGGGAGCTTGGGTCCTTGGCCTTGCGCAAGGTGACGGTGCGGGCTTCACCACCGCTGTCCGTGGTGCCGCCGGGCGCTACGTAAACTCCCGTGGTCGCCGGAAGGATGACGGGCTTGTAGAAGTCCGCGCTGATGCGCACAGCACCGGGGAGGGTGCCGTCGAGCACCGACAGCATGCGAGCGTGCGTGTACATGCCGTGCGCGATGGGCGCGGGGAATCCGAAGAGTTTGGCACCCACCGCAGACACGTGAATGGGGTTCTTATCCCCCGATGCCGCGGCATAGACGCGGGTACTTTCGGGGCTAAAGCGCAGCGTTGCCGCAGGCGTTCCCGCCTCATCGCCGGGGAAGTCGAGGAAGCGCTCAGCCTCCGGACGTGTTCTCACTTGTCGCGGGGTGTCCTTGGTGAACTTCGCCCCCTGGCCTAGGAAGACTGATGTCTGGCGCCAGATCTCCTCGCCGCCAACACTGTACGTGGTCACCATATCGATGACCAACCCTTTGCGGTGCGGGCGCAGGTTTTCCGCGTGCACGGCGATGTCACAGCGCTCGTCGACGCGCAGCGGGCGTTTCTGCTCGATGCGGTTGGACAGATGCACCACGCCCACGGCTGGGAACGGAAAGTCCGGTGCTGCCATGACCTTGATGGCAAGCGGGAAGGCCAGCGCGTAGAGATAGGTAGCGGGCAGCTCGTTACTCAGACGCAGGCCCGTGGCCTGGCAGTAGCGAGCCAGGTGCTCGGTGTCGACGCCTACGCTGTCGACGCGGTACGCGGTCTGCGGGTCCTCAACCTTGCGCTTGCCCGCCCCCAGCCCGGGGATGGGGACCGCACCCAGCATGAGGCTGCGGTACAGGGCGGGAAGGTCCGGAATCTCGTTGAGTGTGGTGACGTTCATTTAGGCTCCCATGAGGTTCTGACCGCAGACGCGGACGGTGTTGCCGCTCACCGCCGCGGAGGCCGGCGAGGCGAAGAAGGCGACGGTCTCCGCGACGTCGACAGGCAAACCGCCCTGTTGCAGTGAGTTCAGGCGGCGGCCGATCTCGCGCGGCCCGGTCGGCATCGCCGCGGTCATGGCGGTTTCAATAAAGCCCGGCGCCACGGCGTTGATGGTGGAGCCGTTCTCCGCCAACACTGAGCGCAAGGAATCAACGAGGCCAATGATGCCGGCCTTGGTTGTGGCGTAGTTGGTTTGGCCGCGGTTGCCGGAAATGCCAGCCATGGAGGACACACCAATCACAGCGGCACCCGGGGCGAGGGAACCGGATTCCAAGAGGCTTTCGGTAATGCGAACCGGCGCCAAGAGGTTAACGGCAAGAACAGAGTCCCACTGGCCTTCATTCATGTTGGCCAGCAGCTTGTCACGGGTAATTCCGGCGTTGTGGACGATGACGTCAATGGCTCGGCCGTGGCGCTCCTGCGCGTGCTGGGCAATCTTGTCTGCGGCTTGGGGGTCGGTGACGTCGAGAGGCAGCGCGGTGCCCTTGACCTTGTTCGCGGTCTTGGCCAAGTGCTCGCTGGCCTGCGGGACGTCGATGCAGATGACGCTCGCACCATCGCGCGCCAGCACCTCAGCAATGGTGGCGCCGATGCCACGGGCAGCACCGGTCACCACCGCCAGCCGCCCGTCGAGCGGCTGCTCCCAGTTCTGCGCTTCGCCATTGGCCGCCGGAGAATCGTGTCCCTGGGCACTGACGCGCACAACCTGCCCGTCCACGAAGGCCGACTTCCCAGACAGGAAGAAGCGGAGCGTGGACTCCACCTCTGCGGTGGCAGCGGGGTCTGCCCAGACCAAGTTCACGGTGCCGCCCTTGCGCATTTCCTTGGCCAGGGAACGGGTGAACCCTTCGAGTGCGCGGGCGGCAATGCGGGCGTCGATAGTGTCCGCAGCTTCCGGGGTGGTACCGATGACCACCAAGCGCGCGCACGGCAGAAGGTTGCGCATCTGCGGGTTGAAGAAGTCATAGAGCTCACGCAGCTGCTCTGGGGTCTCCAGGCCGGTGGCGTCGAAGACGAGGGCGGCCCGCTTCGCCTCCGCGGAAGCATTGATGACCTGGTAGTCCACGGCTAGCTGAGAACTCAGAAACTCAGCGATGCGCCCCTGGCCGCCAATGACGATGGGGCCATCGAGCGCTGGTTCCCCAGCCTTGTGGCGGCGCAGGGGATGACCTTGGGGTACTCCTGCTTTGGCGGCGAGCGGTGAGTTGATGAGCTTCTCAGCAATTGTGACGTTCGGCATAGGCTGGCATGTTCCTTTCTCGATTCTTCACAACCTTGCGAGCTTTGTTGAGCTGGTTGCAAGGTTAGTTAATTGAGTGATAGAACTAACAATATCACTTTAGTTGTGACGCGAAACGAACAGCCGGGTTGCTACCCCCCTCCCGCTGGGATGATTCGCACGAGACCACTCGCGAAGGAGCTTTTTAATGACCAACCCCCCGCACCGCGTAGCCATCCTGGGTGGCAACCGCATCCCATTTGCTCGTTCCAATAAGCAGTACGCCCACGCGTCCAACCAAGACATGCTCACCAGTGCGCTGGATGGACTCGTCGCACGCTACGGGCTTCACGACGAACGTCTCGGCCTCGTCGCCGCCGGCGCTGTGCTCAAGCACTCCCGCGATTTCAACCTCACCCGCGAGGTCGTTCTAGGCTCCGCCCTCGACTCCACGACCCCCGCCATCGATGTACAACAGGCCTGCTGCACTTCTCTTGCGGCAGCTATCCACGTCGGTGATGCCATTGCCCAAGGCCGAATCTCCACCGGCATCGCGGGCGGAACGGACACCACCTCGGATGCCCCGCTGGCCGTCAATGACACGCTGCGCCGTACGCTGCTCAACCTCACCCGCGCCAAGACCGCTGCGCAGCGCGCCCAGCTCATCGGCTCTATCCGTCCCTCGCAGCTGGCCCCGGAACAGCCGCAGAACGGTGAGCCGCGCACCGGACTCTCCATGGGTGATCACGCCGCCATCACCGCCCGCGAATTGAACATCAGCCGCGAGGCCCAGGATGAGTTGGCGCTCGCCTCCCACCAGAACCTCCACAAGGCTTGGGAGGAGGGCTTCTTCGATGACCTCACCACGGGCTTCCTCGGCGTCAACCGCGATACCAATCTGCGCCCGGATTCCTCCCTGGAGTCCTTGGCCAAACTCAAGCCGGTCTTTGGCAAGCGCGATGCCGAGCAACACGGCACGCAGGCCACGATGACCGCAGGCAATTCCACGCCGCTGACCGACGGCGCCTCCGTCGCCCTGCTGAGCTCCGAGGAATGGGCGGCCGAGCACAACATCGAGCCCCGTGCCTTCCTCGTGGACTCGGAGACCGCGGCCGTCGACTTTGTCCACGGTCCCGACGGCCTGCTCATGGCCCCCACCTACGCGGTCCCGCGCCTGCTCGAGCGCAACAACTTAAGCCTGCAGGATTTCGATTTCTACGAGATCCACGAGGCCTTCGCCTCCCAGGTCTTGGCCACCTTGTCCGCATGGGAGGACGAGACCTACTGCCGCGAGCGCCTCGGATTGCAGTCCGCATTAGGCCCCATCGACCGCGCCAAGCTCAACGTCAAGGGCTCCTCCCTGGCCGCCGGCCACCCCTTCGCCGCCACCGGCACCCGAATCCTCGCCACCACCGCCAAGATTCTCGAAGAAAACGGCGGCGGGCGCGCCCTCATTTCTATCTGCGCTGCCGGCGGTCAGGGCGTCGCGGCCATCGTCGAGCGTTAAGAAAAGCACCACAGAAAGGACCCTCACCATGGCACTCACCAAGTCCTCCACGGACAAAAAGTCCATCTCCCCGGAGCTCAACAACCAGGCCTCCACCGACGCCCCCAAGGCCGAGGCCCGCAGCCCACACCGCCTGCCCACCACCCCGAAGCCTGCTGTTGCCACCGAACTTGCCGCGCTTCTCGACGGCCCACACGCCGCCTTCCGCCAGGAGCTGCGCACCTTCCTCAACGATCCTTCGCTCTTCCCAAACCCGGATCTACCTATGGCGGAGCAGCGCCAACACACCTTTGAGAACCTCTCCAAGGTTCGTGACTTCGGCGGATTCAACCACGGCCTGCGCCGCGCGCACGGCGGTGCCGGCAAGCCAAATCTCTCCACCTTCACCCTCGAAGGCTTGGCGTGGGTCGACGGTTCGCTGGCGATTAAGTCCGGTGTGCAATGGGGCCTGTGGGGTGGAGCGCTGGATCAGCTAGGCACCGAGCGCCACCTCGAGTGGGTTGAGAAGGCCGCCAGCCTGGAGTTGCCGGGCTGTTTCGCCATGACTGAGCGCGGCCATGGTTCCGATGTGCAATCCCTCGAGACCACCGCCACCTTCGACCCGGAGACCGATGAGTTCATCATCAACACCCCTTCCGATTCCGCGGTGAAGAACTACATCGGCAACGCCGCCAAGGACGGCCGCGCGGCCGTCGTCTTCACCCAGCTCATCACCCCGGACAGCGATGGCCGCTCCCACGGCGTCCACGCCATCATCGTCCCCATCCGCGATGAAGAAGGCAACGAGCTGCCAGGCGTTACCTTGGGTGATCATGGCCACAAGGGTGGTTTGGTGGGCGTCGACAATGGCACCCTGCGCTTCGACAACGTCCGCGTGCCGCGCGAGAACCTACTCAACCGCTTCGCCGATGTGGATGAGAACGGCAAGTACTCCTCCCCCATCGAGTCGAAGAATGCTCGCTTCTTCACCATGCTGGGCACGCTTATCCGCGGCCGCATCGGCGTATCCGGCGCAGCGGGCGCGGCCACCGAGGCTTCCCTGGACATCGCCATCCGCTACGCCAACCGCCGCCGCCAGTTCGAGGGCGCGACCGGCGCCGAGAAGCGCCTCATCGAACACCGCCAGCACCGCCGCCGTCTGCTCATTCCGCTGGCCCGCACCTACGCGCTGCACCTGCTCTACAACCAGATTCTGGAGCGCTACCAGGAGCAAAACGATCAGCACGAGGCTGGAACATGGTCTGTGACGGAGCCGACCGAGGAGCAGAAGTTTGCCTCCCGCGAGATGGAGTCCCTGGCAGCAGCCATCAAATCCGCGCAGACCCAGCACGCCACCCGCACCATCCAAGAGTGCCGCGAGGCCTGCGGCGGTGCCGGCTACATGTCCGAGAACCGCCTGACTACCTACCGTGCCGATTCCGATGTCTTCGCCACCTTCGAGGGCGATAACACTGTGCTCATTCAGATGGTGGGCAAGAACCTTCTCACCGCCTATGGTCGTGCGATGAATGACATGAGCCCGTGGGACACCGTGAAGTACGCAGCCACCACCGCCACCGAAGTGGTTCGCCGCCGCTACGGGTTCACCACCCGTCTGCAGGGGCTGGTGGACCGCGTGAATCCTTCAGAAGCCTCGCTTTTCGACGCCACCTACCAGGCCAAGCTGATCGACGACCGCGCCCAGTCCATCCTCTTCTCCCTCGTGCGCCGCATCCAGCCGGCCCGCAAGGCCGATAAGGTGCAGGCCGCTGCCATCGTGGACCAGTGCCAGGATCACCTCATCGCCGCCGGCTGGGCCCGCGTGGATACCTTGTTGGTCCAGGCCATGATTGAGGCAGAAGAGCGCCTTGAGGAAGGTTCGCTGGCACGCCAGGTCTTCGAGCAGCTGCGCCACCTCTTCGTCTTCGACACCTTGGTTCAGCACGCGGGCTGGTACCAGGAGCATAACCTGATTCCGGCCGGCCGCATGAAGGCCGCCCGCGCTGCTATCAACGACCTCGTCGATTCGCTCGCACCATGGTCCGTCGTACTCGTGGATGCCTTCGGCGTTCCGCCTGAGGTGCACAACATCCCGATGCTCACCGAGGCCGGTGTGGATCCGCTCCACGTGTAGTCACGCCACGCATCTCGAGGGCACTTCCGCCATCTGGCGGGGTGCCCTCCCTGCTTTCGCCCAGTTTTCGGCCACTGTCAGTATCACGCATCTACCATCCACAGACATGACCACTTCACACTCCATGTTCTCTAGTTCCTTCCCACCTTCCGATGATCTCTTAGTTTCCGGCACTCTGCGCAACGACATCTCGCTACATTTGTGTCACGGCCATTCACGCCAGGACATTCACAACGATTTCTTCGAGCTTCTCGATTCCCCAGCCGAGTGGAAGATGGTGTGCAAGGACCCGTTCCCGGAGGACTTCGACGCCATCATCGACGAGGTAGCCGCTGAGTATGCACAGAAAGTTACAGAAAAGTCTGCTGACGCACAGCGCCTCGAGAACCTCCGGAATGAACTCCAGCAACGCAACCTAGCTTTCAGCTTCGGCGAAGGCTGGGATGCTTCCGAAGGCGCCGAGTACGGCGCCGATAAGGCGGAAGAAGACGATGCCGCAGGCTACGTCTATTGCCACATGCAGGACGTCGACAGGATGATTCACACTGGCGAGCTCTTGTTCGGGTTCGGCACTATGAAAACCGACGACGCACTCGGCACAGCTGCAGCTGTAGGTGAGCAACTCGTTGATGCGCTGCGCGCTGTTGGCTTCAACCCCACGTGGGACGGTAACCCTGACGCACGCGTGCTGTGCGAGGGTCTCGTCGTCGAATACCCCCTCGCGGATGATCTCCGCTAACCAGCCACAACCATCCATGTACTCGCAGGGCTGACGTCTTCCAGTGGGCCACCTCAGTGTTTATTGCCTTAACTGCATGAACTGCGAGCCCTCCCCCAAGTTATTGCGACAGCACCGAAAGTCGCCCAAGCGATGTGCACAAGAAGAAGAATAAGCAGGGCGGCGCTGACAGTATCTAACCATTCCACGTTCCACGACAGCCTAGTGCCCTGCGTAGACAAGGCATGAGCACCGAGGCAACATGTGCCTACAGGAAAAGTACTGGCCCACCACGAGGGGTTGTAGGACATTGGAGTGCTACCCAGGACTGCTCCCCAGTGTTTGGTGACGGCATAGACAGCTAACGGGACACCGAGGCTGAGCATCGCGGCGCCGTAGACCGCAGCTCGAAGATGCCATTGATCTCCGTCGAGCAATTTGTCACCAGCGAGTAGCTGCGCGCCTGCGGTGGACTGGCCAACCAGGCCGAGTGGGATCCAAGCAGTGGCGGCGAAGCTGGTGGGAAGCTTGGGAAAAGTGCGCAGGTAGACGAAGACAAACGTGGGTACCGCGGTAGTCCAGGCTAGTACAAAGCAGGCCACACCGATACCGTGGACTACCGAAGCCCACTCGCCAGCATGTGGTGTCAATTGCGCTGAGGACGTGGCGGCCACCATGGGTGCTACGAGGGGCAATCCCCAGGTGAATGCCGGCCCAGAGGGGCGTGTGACGATAAGGAAATGGAGAAATCGAAGGCAGGTAACGACGCCAAGGACTGTTCCTACTCCCCAGCACAGCGCATGGATTGTCCAAGCAGTGAAAACACCGGAGTATGCGCTCCCCAAGGCGAGGATGCCCATTGAAGCCATACCCCACGATGGCATTACAGTGGAGTGAAATCCAGGAACGCGGTTTCTCAAGAAGCCGATCAGGAGCGCTAGGGCTAGAGAGGTTGCAATCCCAAGCATGAATGCGGCGGGCAGCCTACCCACAACTGGCGTCAGATGAATGTTGATAAGGGTCGATGAGATCGATAGACCCATGAGTGAGCCAGCCCAGGCAGGGCCTAGAGGTGGGAGATCTATCTCATCTTGAATTTTTAACATGGGTTTCAGGCTAGGTACTGCCGCGACGAAGCGGGAGAGCGCACAAACCGAACGGGGTTACAATAAATGAATGTACCCCATGCGAAATAACGATAATGATGAATTTTTTCCAGTTCGACGCGGCTACGTTCCCGACGCTCTTACAGTTGATGCGGTGCTTGCCGTTGTTCGGTATGGGGGTATGAATAAGGCCGCTCATCACTTGGGAGTCTCCCAACAAGTGGTAAGTACGCGTATTTCGAAACTTGAAATGCGATTAGGTCAACGCATTTTTTGGCGCGGAGCGGCGGGTAGCTTCACCACAGAGTCGGGGAGCCGGATCGTTCGTGTGCTCGAAGGTCTGCAAGGTGCTTTGGATGAATGCGCGCGGGGTCTCGAAATCGCCGTAGGGGGAAGTCCCACCGAGGAAGTCAAACTGGTGGTTTCTCATACGATCGCCGAAGTGGACTATCCTCGCTGGGCCGCGGCCTATCAGCGTGCTCACCCACATAGCCATCTGCATATGCGTCAGCTCAACAGCCGAGAAGCGCAGACTCACGTGGTTCAAGGCCATGCCGAACTAGCCATTGTTGAAGGCAACTGGGTAGCGCACGAGCTGCATCAGCGTGTAGTCGGGCACGATGAGTTGGTGGTGGTTGTCCCCGCAGCGCATCGCTGGGCTGAAACGAATAATCCCCGTCAACCAAGCGGTACTGAAGTTCCCACATCGGCTCCTGAAATAGCGGCGGTGACTAAAGAGGAGTTGCAATCTACGCCTCTGGTTTTGCGTGAGCATGGAAGTGGTACGCGCGAAGTTGTAGCCGATGTTCTGGGGACGCTCGCCTCGCCTGCGGGAGAGTTTGGTTCTCTGGGTGCGCAACGTACTGCCATAGGTGCTTTAGAAGCTCCTGGAATAATTGCGCGACGTGCGGTGGCGTCCCAGCTGGAGACGGGTGAGTATGTCGAAGTACCGGTGGCTGGTATTAGTTTTGACCGTCCGCTACGAGTCGTGTGGAGCTCGCAGAACCGACTTTCCGATCCTGCTCATCAGTTCCTGCGCTTTCTCGTGGACTACGCGGATGCGGGGAGGGCATAGCCCAGAGAACCTGCAGTCAGGCCTGGGTAGGCTCAGAGCTCGCTGAGGAGGAAGGCCGCAGCGGTTATGCCTACTGCCACCGGCAGGACATCAGCCGGGCTATCTACAACGGCGAACTGTACTTTGGTTTTCCGCCATGGAAAAAGCGAAGAGGCAACAATAAAGGTCGGCGCGCAGCTTGTCGACGCCCTGCGCGCCCTTGACTTTGCCCCCCCCCGAATGGAACGGCTCGACGAAAGCGCGCGTTCTATGCCACGACGTCACCCTCGAATTCCCCCTAGCGGACGACCTCACCGACTAAGCGGCTCCAGATGGTCAACCCCTTATTCGGCTATCCCGCAACAACCATCCAGATGGCTACCATGTGCACCACTGCCGCGGCAATCGTCGCGGTGTGGAAGTGTTCGTGGTAGCCATACCAGCGTGCGTTGCGCCCTGGCCATTTGAAGCCGTACATCAACGCACCCACTGAATAGACCACGCCGCCGGCAAAGAGAAGCCACACCACGGCTGGGCTCGCGGAGTGCCATAGGTTCGGCAACAATGGCAGAATGAGCCATCCCAGCACGAGGTAGACCACCACGTCCAGCCAGCGCGGGTGATTAATCCACACCAAGTTCAAGACAACCCCCATGATGGCGCCCACCCAAGCAGCAGTCAGCATCCACAGCGCCTGGGTCGGCTCTAGAACGATGGCACACAGCGGCGTGTACGTCGCGGCAATAAAGACGGAAATGGTGGCATGGTCCGCCCGGCGCCACCACTGCACCGCCCGCATGGTCACCCACGGCCAGCGGTGGTACAACGCCGAGACCGTAAAGAGACCCACCACGCCGACGCCGTAGACCGTCACCGCGAGCCCCTGCCACCACGGCAGTGTCATCCACGCAAAGGTAATCAAAACCGTCGATGCAATCAGGGAGGCGATGGCCGCAAAGAAGTGGCCCCAGCCGCGCGTCAGTGGGCGCGGGCCGCGGTCCGCCATCCAGTACGTGCGCTGGATGAGCTGCTCTATCGTGCTGCTTTCCTGCACAGAGCCTTCTTCAACTGGAAATTCTTGCGGGGACGATTTCTGAGCACTGGGTGCGTTCATAGTGGGGGCCTTGCCTTGCCTGAGATGCGGGTCATGCGTATAACGCATTCACTCCCAAAACTTACGTACCCGTAACTATACGGACGAGCATTGTGGCAGACAAGGGTGGAGCAACAGTTTTCACCAGTTTTTCTTCCAATATTTGCAGTTCGAGGGCGCTGGCCACGTAAACTACCCACATTATGCTTTCCTTTGTCTCACGCTCTCGCCGCACCGCGGCGCTGTTCGCAGCTGCCATGGTGGCGCTGGGGGCGGCGTCGGCAGGCGTCGGCTCCGCTTCCGCACAGTCCAGCACCATCGGCGAGGTTTCCTCGCGCGTGACCAACCCGCAGCCCTGGCTCGGTGACAAGGCCTTCATTACCTCAAAGCGCCACATGGGTGGCAACCACTGGGTGGTAGACGTGTGGTCCCCTGCCAACCGTGCGGTGATTTCTAATAACGTCCTGCTCCCCGAGGGCGATAAGCCGCGCCCCTCCTTCTACCTGCTGCCCGGAGTGGAAGGCGGCCAGGCCGGCATGAACTGGATGACCCACTCTGATATCCGCAATTGGGCCGTGGGCAAGAACGTCAACGTCGTTATGCCGCTCGGCGGCGCCTATTCCCTCTACACCGATTGGAATGCCGAGGACCCCATCCTGGGTGTCAACAAGTGGAACACATACATGACCGCTGAGTTGCCCCCGCTGATCGACGCCGAATTCCACGGCACCGGCCGCGATGCCATCGGCGGCATTTCTTCCACGGGCGGCGCCGCACTCGACATCGCCGGCCACGCCCCACAGCGCTACAAAGCAGCAGCCTCCTACTCCGGCTGCCCGGTGCGCTCCGGTGCGATTGGCTTCCCCACCTCCACCGCGATGATCGCCTATGGCGGCGGATCCTCCTTCAATGCGTGGGGCCTGCCGGGCTCCCCGCAGTGGTTCGAGCACGACCCCAACGCCAACCCTGGGCGCCTGCGCGACGTCGAGGTCTTCGTGGGCTCGGCCTCCGGCACCCCGGGTCCCATCGATGGGACCAATAACCCCGGCCAATGGCTCGGACCCCGCGCGGTAGAGACGGTTGCTAACCAGTGCTCAGAGGAATTCACCCGCAACGCCCGCAATGCCGGGGTGCGAGTGAACCGTTACTTCAGCCCCCAGGGCTCGCACACCTTCAACCTCTTCTCCCACCAGATGAAGCTGAGCTGGGACCAGACCATCGCCCGCACCATCGGCGCTTAATTGGTTGGTTCCTAGGAGGTTGCCGCCTCACGGCGGGCGGGGCCGGCCCCTCGCTCCTGCCTTCGGCATTTCCTAATAGCTCCCTTGCCTCCCCACACGATGAAGGTCTAAACTCAAGGCGAAAGGTTCCGCCCCACTGAAAGAGCCCCTGAAGGCTTTCCGGCTTACGCCGGTAGGTGGGGCGGTCGCTTATTTTCGGACCGGGCCACTCCAGTAATAGGTCTTTCCCGCCGAAAACATATTGAATTGATCCCAATTGTGCCGCTGCGAAAGTGCTTGAACGTACTGTCCCTTGCCTCGTTCCATTTTCTGAAACCAGGACCAAGAAAAGTAGTCAGCAATCTGACCGTTCAAATCCTGTTTTACTGGATGAAAGAGCACACGGAACTTTAGCTGTAGACCTTTCAACAGAGGCTTTATCCTCTTTTCAAATGCCGATCTTTCTTTGCCTGTAAGAACCGAGTCGAAAATCAAGATTACTTGGCTTACCTCTGAGTCTCCCCACACCGCATTAATCCACTTCCCCATTGCACCAGCAAAGAGCCCTAAAAGCTGCGGTGGAGACTGGTAAGTCGGATGCGTCATTCGCTTATCCACCCAGATCGTGTGGACACGGCACCGATCAAGCTCATTAATTCGGTCTATTACCCGCTTTCGCGTTCCCTTCGAATTCTCTGTTGCATGAAACTCAAGGTCTTTACTCCCCGCTGCCATAAGTTCATACTTCAGCGCTTGCAGTCCTATCGCAGTGCCTGCTGGATTGAAAGTGCAAAATGCTGTGATTAGGAAGTGCGTGGAGGCTTTTGCACCAAACTGCATATCCCCCGACTCATCGAGAAAAACATACAAAGCTCTTTTTCTCTTCACGTCTTCCATCTCTGTTCCCCGGCCCCCGTACGCAGCTATTACTAATAGTCTACAACGCTGACTGGAGCAATTAGACAGTGCGGGCAGGGCCTCGCCTTGGCGAGAACCCCGCCCGGTTGCAGTTCTGTGCGTGAGGTCTACTCCACGACGGAGTTGGCACCCACCGCGTGGCCAAAGAGGTCCGGCAGGGTTGCTGCCCAGGCCTCACGAAGCTCGGAGACAGCAATGGACTCGCCGCCGAGCTCAAACTCGCCGTTATCGGTGGTCTGGCCGATGATGACGGCCGGCACACCGCACTCCTCAGCGCGGTGCAGCAGCATGTCGACGCGGTCAGCGGTCGTTGCCACGAGCACGCGGGAGGCGGACTCGGAGAAGGCGGCCACGAAGGCGGACTCGTGGACCTTGGACAGATCCAGGTTCAGGCCCACGCCGCTGCGCTTGGCCATCTCGAACGCGGTGACGGCGAGGCCGCCTTCGGAGATATCGTGAGCGGCGGTCAGGCCTTCGTTGCCCACGAAGAAGTCAGCGAGGCGCTGCTCGTTGGCCAGGTCGACCTGCGGCGGCAAACCGTTGAGCCCGTTCTTCGCCTCATGGCCCTGCTCATGAGCGCTCACCTGTTGCCAGATGGAACCGCCGAACTCATCCTTGGTCTCACCCAGCAGAACGAGCACCTCTGGTTCCTCCACGAGGCCGAGCTCGTTGCCAATGGACGAGTGGACGTCCTCGATGACACCCAGGACGCCCACGACGGGCGTCGGCAAGATCGGCTCCTCACCGGTCTGGTTGTAGAAGGAGACGTTGCCACCGGAGACGGGGATGCCGAGTTCCACGGCGCCGTCGGCAAGCCCGTGCACGGACTCGCGGAACTGCCACATGACGTCCGGGTTTTCCGGGGAGCCGTAGTTGAGGCAGTTGGTGATGGCGACCGGGCGGGCGCCGGTGACGGCCACGTTGCGGTAGGCCTCCGCCAGAGCCAGGCGTGCGCCCATGTTCGGGTCCAGCTTGGTGTAGCGGCCAGACGCGTCAGCCGACACCGCGATACCGCGGCCGGTCTCCTCATCAATGCGCAGAACACCAGCGTTCGCGTGGTGGGACTGCACGGTGTTACCGCGCACGTAGCGGTCATACTGCTCAGTGATGAAATCACGTGAACACAACGCCGGGGAGGCCACGAGCTTCTTGAGCGCCACAGTGATGTCCTGCTTCTCGACGCCCTCGAATTCCTGCAGCGCATCCTGCCACTCCGGGCGTGCGTACGGGCGGTCGTACACCGGGCCCTCGTTGGCGATGGTGTGTGCCGGGGCATCGACGACGACCTCGCCCTGGTGGCGAATGATGAGGTGCTTGCCGGTGGTGACCTCACCGATCTCGGCGCAGGTGACGTCCCAGTGCGCGCAGATCTCCTTGAACTTCTCCACGTTCTCCGGGGTCACCACAGCGCACATGCGCTCCTGGGATTCGGATGCGAGGATCTCTGCGGCGGTCATGTTCTTCGCACGCAGCGGGACGTTGTCCAGGTTGATCTCCATGCCGCCGTCGCCGGACGCAGCCAGCTCGGAGGTGGCGCAGGCCAAGCCCGCACCGCCCAAATCCTGGATGCCCACCACGATGCCGGACTTGTACAGCTCCAGGCAGCACTCGATGAGAACCTTCTCCGCGAACGGGTCACCCACTTGGACAGCCGGCAGCTTGCGCTCCGCGCCATCCTCGAAGGTGTCAGACGCCAGCACAGACACGCCGCCGATGCCGTCGAGGCCGGTGCGCGAGCCGAAGAGCATCACCTTGTTTCCGGTACCAGAAGCGAAGGCCAGCTTGAGGTCCTCGACCTTCAGCGTGCCCACGCATAACGCGTTGACCAACGGGTTACCAGCATAAGATTCATCAAAAACGGTTTCGCCACCAATGTTGGGCAAGCCCAAGCAATTGCCGTAGTGCGAAATGCCGTCGACAACACCCGGCAGAACGCGCTTGGTGTCGGGCGCATCCGCCGGGCCGAAGCGCAGCTGATCCATCACGGCAATCGGGCGCGCGCCCATGGCCATGATGTCGCGGACGATGCCGCCCACGCCCGTCGCGGCGCCCTGGTGCGGCTCCACGTAGGAGGGGTGGTTGTGACTTTCCACGCGGAAGGTCACGGCGTTGCCGTCTCCGATGTCCACCACGCCGGCGTTCTCACCGATGCCGGCGAGGATCTTGGAGCCCATCTCTTCCGTCATGGTCTCGCCAAAGTAGCGCAGGTGCGCCTTGGAGGACTTATAAGAACAGTGCTCCGACCACATCACCGAGTACATGGTCAGCTCGGCATCGGTCGGGCGGCGACCCAGGATCTCGCGGATGTGCGCGTATTCGTCATCCTTCAGGCCCAATTCGCGGTAGGGCTGGTCCAGTTCAGGCTGCGCGGATGCCTGCTCGACGGTGTCGTTGTGTACGGTCATTGTTTCTCCTTTAACCGTCGGCGCGGGTTAAGCGACGACCTTGAGGGCGGACACAAACAAACCCAGACCGTCGGTGGACGGGCCGGTGAGAAGATCGATGGCATGCTCCGGGTGCGGCATCAACCCCACCACGTTGCCGGCCTCGTTGGTGATGCCGGCAATGCCATTGATGGAGCCGTTGAAGTTATCGGTATAGCGGAAAACCACGCGGCCCTCGCCCTCCAAGCGCTCCACGGTCTCCGCATCCGCCTGGAAACGGCCTTCGCCGTGCTTCGCCGGGATGAGGATCCGCTGGCCCTGCTCAAACTCGCTGGTCCAGGAGGTCTGTGCGTTCTCCACCTCGAGGTAAGTATCCACGCAGTGGAAATGCAGACCCTGGTTGCGGGTCAGGGCGCCGGGCAACAGGCCAGCTTCCGTCAGAATCTGGAAGCCATTGCAGATGCCGAGCACCGGCATGCCCTTATTCGCAGCCTCGACCACCGCGCGCATCACCGGGGCCAGCGCCGAAATCGCGCCGGAACGCAGGTAGTCACCGTAGGAAAAGCCACCGGGAACCACGACGGCATCGACGCCGCGCAGGTCCTCGTCCGCATGCCACAGGGACACGACTTCGGCGCCGGCGGTGCGGGCGGCGCGGGCCGCGTCGACGTCGTCAAGCGTGCCGGGGAAGGTAATAACGCCGATCTTCATTACTGGATGACCTCGTAGTCCTCGATCACGGTGTTGGCCAGCAGGGTGGAAGCAACCTTCTCCAGCTCCTCGGTGCTGACCGAATCATCGACTTCAATTTCAAAGCGCTTGCCCTGGCGCACGTCGCTGACACCAGCAACCCCCAGGCGGCCCAGCGCGCGAACAACGGCCTGACCTTGCGGGTCCAAAATCTCGGCCTTGGGCATGACATTGACAACTACACGAGCCATGAAAATTTTTGCCTTACTGTGCGTGAGTATAGGTGCCCCGCCAGTCTATCCCGCCGGCAAGAAAGATTCGGAATCTTTGGGGGTGATGAATTCAAACCAAACGGCTGAAGAATTCTTGGGGAATCCCACCTTAACCCCCAGCTCACCTAGTGCGCTCCGGTATCACGCGCGCTGAAACCCGGGTAGAACGAGATGCATTGTCCTGTTCTCACCTATCCAAGGAACCTCTCATGCATCTCACACGCATTGGCTCACTCGCCATCGCTGCTCTTGCCTCTACCTGCATCGTCGCACCTCAGGCCGGTGCGGCAGCGGACGGCTCCAACGCCGTTATCTCTGAGGTCTACGGTGGCGGTGGCAACAAGGGGGCGGCGTTTACTAACGATTTCATCGAGCTTTATAACCCCACCTCCGCTGACCTCGACCTCACTGGCTGGTCCGTGGAGTACCTGTCCGCCTCCGGCAACTCAGGCGGAAAGCACGAGCTGTCCGGCTCCATCCCGGCTGGGGGCTACTTCCTCATCCAGGAAGGTGGCGGCGACACCGGGGAGCCGCTTCCTTCCCCTGATGCAGAGGGGAACCTGAACCTGTCCGGCTCCAAAGGCTCGGTCAAGCTTTACGACGCCTCCGGGGCCGAGGTAGACCTCGTGGGGTACGGGGCGGCGTCGCTCAGCGAGGGCTCCCCCGCCCAAGCCCTGAACAACTCCACCTCCGCGCAGCGGGACGCCGAGGGCTCCGACACCGACGACAATGCCGCAGACTTCAGCGCTGCAGCGCCGACGCCGAAGTCTGCCGGCCGCGCAAATGTGTCGGACCCAGACCCCACCCCAGCCGAGCCGGGTTCCACCGTCACCATCCCGGAGATCCAGGGCACCGGCGCACAGTCCCCGCTCAAGGGCCAGAACGTCACCGCCCAAGGTGTGGTGACCGCGGTGTGGCAGGGCGAGAAGTCCCTTAACGGCTTCACCATTCAGACCCCGGGCACGGGCCAGACCGCGCCGACCGAGGCCTCCGAGGCCGTCTTCGTCTACACCGGTGGCACCGGCTTCTACCCGGCCATCGGGGATTCCGTCGAGGTCACCGGCACCGTTGATGAGTACTTTGGGCAGACCCAGATTGCCCTGAGCGCCGGCTCCACGCTTGACGACGCCCTCCCCGCCGTCACCCCGCTCGCCATCGATGCCCTTCCGGAAGGCGATGAGGAGCGGGAGAAGCTCGAGTCCATGCTGCTCAAGCCTGGCGTGCACACCGTGACCGACAATTACGGTCTCAACCGCTACGGCGAGCTCGGCTTGGCTCCAGGCACCGAGGCTCTGCGTCAGCCCACCGACATCGTCTCCCCGGGCAGCCAGGAACAAAAGGACATGGAAGCCGCTAACGCGGCAAAGTACGTCATTTTGGACGACGGCTCCACCCGCGACTTCTCCCGTGATGGCGCCTCGACGAAGCTGCCCTACATCATGCAGAACGGCTCGGAGGTCAAGACCATCCGCACCACCAACCAGGTAGAGTTCGCGGACTCCGGCGTCATCCTGGGCTACGGTCACGAGCAGTGGCGCTTCCAACCCACCGCGATGATTACCGGTGACTCTGCCGCCGCGGACCTGCCGATTACGTGGGACCCGGCCCGTCCGGAGGCCCCGCAGGTGGACGGCGATTACACCGTCGCGGCGTTTAACGTGCTGAACTTCTTCATCAACCTGGGCGAAGACAACGGCGCGAAATCCTACAAGGACCGCTTTGGCAACGGCGTGGGCTCCGATAGCGGGACCTTCCGCGGTGCGTGGTCCGAGTCCGCGTTCAATGACCAGAAGGGCAAGATCCTCACCGCGCTGGAGGGACTTGATGCCGATGTCATTGGCCTGTCTGAGATCGAGAATGCCGCGAATACCGTGGGTGGCTCCTACGATGACGCCGTGAAGTACCTCGTGGGTGAGCTCAATTCCCGCGCGGGTTCTGAGAAGTGGGATTACGTCAAGGCCCCGGCGAACGCGTCAGCCGATACGGACGTCATCCGCACCGCGATCATCTACAAGAAGGACCGCGTTAAGCCGGTGGGTGAGGCCACCTTGCTTGAGGACGCCCGCTTCAAGGGCACCGCCCGCACCCCGCTCGCCGCGGAGTTCCAGCCTGTTTCCGATAGGTGCGCTGTTGAAGGTCCCGATTCCTTCGTGGTGGTGACCAACCATTTCAAATCCAAGGGATCGGTAGCGAACGGTGATGCCGATACCGGCGACGGCCAAGGCAACAACCCCAACGTGCGCAACGCCCACGCCCAGGCCGTCCTCGACGGGCTGGCCAAGCAACCGCAGTGGCAGAAGAAGGCCACCTTTGTCATGGGTGATTTGAACACCTACTCCAAGGAAGATGCCATCTCCGTCTTCCGCAATGCGGGCTACACCATCCCGGTGGAAGAGCTCAATGCGCAAGAGGACTGGCAGAACGTGGCCTCCTACCAGTTCTCCGGCCGCCTCGGCTCCCTGGACCACATCCTGGCCAACGAGCACGTCGACGCGCAGGCCGCACAGACCTGGAACATCAACTCCGACGAGCCCATCGCCATGGAATACTCCCGCCGCAACTACACCGGCGGCGATGTCTTCGAGGCCGATAACCCCTACCGCTCCTCCGACCACGACCCGGTCAAGGTGGGCTTTAACCTTGCGGCGGTGAAACGTTCTGCGGACGAGCTCAAGGATTGCGAGACCCCCGAAGAGTCGGACCCGTCGGAGGAACCAGATCCGGCGGAGGAGCCAGATCAGACCGACGATGACGACAAGGTTGGCACCAAGCCCACTCACAGTTCCAGTTCTTCTGCCGGCGAGCGTTGCCTGCCGACTGCCCTCGGCCTCACCATCCCCGCAGCCCTCGCCATTCCGGTTGCCTTCCTTGGGTTTGCCAACACGCAGTTCAACATCCCGGGCTTCGAGCCTGTCCGGAAGCAGATTGAGTCGATGACCCGCAACATCCCGCGCGAAGCTCAGTACGCTGCTGGTGGCCTCGGCCTGCTGGCTGCGCTTGGCATCATCGGCGCGGCCTGTGCCCCAACCGAATCTGAATAGAGACCAGCCGGACCCGATGAAACACGCGGCCTCCCCTCCCCTATTGGGGGGAGCACAAGGCAACATCAAACCGCCTGACGGTTGCAGCCCCTTTTTCGATGCCTCATAATTCACTACAAGGTGAATGGGACTTACCCCAGCTCACCCCACAAATCTTCTCTCTCCTGCAAAGGACACTCATGAAGTTCTCTCTTCGGAATCCTTCATCCAGGAACCCAAACTCGACTTTGCTATAGCTTAGACACCACAGGCGGACAAAGCGGTTCTCCGGTCTATGCCACAGACAACGCTGCCATCGGCATTCACACGCATGGCATCAGCGATCTCGGCTGCCCTGAAAACAGTGCCCTACGTATAAGCCCAAGCATGCTAAATACCTTCAATGACATTAAGGAGATCCAAAACAATGCAACCACAGATCCCGGTTCCAGCTCAGATTCAAGCTCTCATTAATAACCCCAGTAATCTTCTCGGACTCATTGGTACCGTTCTGGGCATTATTTCCCTAGTTGTTGCAATCAGTGTCGGCCAAGGCCTCCCCAACGATGGGCAGACCAAGCCTAATGCAGGAGAATCAACGATTCGCGTTGTAACCTCCAGTGGTAACCCGGCAGGCGAATGTAAGCTTATTGGCCTTTCGCAGGAAAAGGTACACACGACTAATGCCAAAGGCGTGTACTTCTACGCGTTGGAACCTGGTTCGCATACCATCAACGCATCTTGTTCGGGGCTTTCCAGCCTTTCCTCCGCGCGAGCGCTCGAGGGCAGCCAGGAAGTAACGGTGAATGACGAGCCGGTAATGGTAAAGATTGTTGTTAAGTAGATTGGCCCTAGCTTTCT
This sequence comes from Corynebacterium sp. HMSC055A01, assembly GCF_001809405.1. Taxonomy (NCBI): domain Bacteria; kingdom Bacillati; phylum Actinomycetota; class Actinomycetes; order Mycobacteriales; family Corynebacteriaceae; genus Corynebacterium; species Corynebacterium sp. HMSC055A01. The sequence continues at coordinate 37,672 of NZ_KV797521.1, forward strand.
TGGTTCTAAAGAGCTAAGAGAAACACGCGTGTGCCCCCAGGGAAACCTCCTGTGGGCACACGCTTTTCAATGAACCACACCTAATTCGAGAGGGAACCGTACCTTCGTACGCGCCCGTATGAGAAGCTGCGCATTTAATGACAGCAGCAAAACATCATTTTCAAACAAATGAACGCTTTTAAACCTCTGCCCCAAGAGCGCCAAACGCTTATCTGCATGTGTTTACACGGGCAGTTGGCTGTAAACCTGTAAAGACCCCATCACCTTCAATGCACATCGCGATGATCTGTTTGAAGTTAGCCACAAGAACTAGCTTTTCCAAGTAGAAGTTGACGCAACGCCACCGAGTCGTAGCGCCTCCAACACCCCCATGTAGTACCGAGTAAGCGCTAGACACCGCCAACAGTGCAGCCGGACGCCCGCCAGCATTACTGACGGAGCTCCCTGCCACTTACTCACTGACCCGCGACGCCGGAATACTCGCTAAGTTCGTCTCTGCTCAGCCAGGTCAAGCTCCTCATCAGAGAGGCTTTTCTCGCTCCGATTGCGGGTGGGGCAATTGAAACCTACGTCCGCTACCGCAATTCGGGGATTGCGCTCGTGAAACACGCAGCCAGCACACCCGACGGGTTCACAAACCTACACCGCGTCTAATTCGGCCACACCCCAAAGAAAAAGAGGTTGGTGGGCTATTCGGCGTGCGTGAAAACGGAATAGTCGGCGGGTCGAGCACCAGCTGCCATGGCGCGCTCGGCGGCTTTGAGGAAATCAGCAACTACCTTGCGGTCATCGAGGTTGCGGCCAGAGATTGACAGGCGCACGGTGTTGCCGCGCTGTGCAGAGCGCTCTGCTGCGCGAATAATGTTGCGGCGCCACCACTTGGCCGAACCGAAGCCCTCACCAAATGACAAGTTGCGGGCTTGGTGGAGCTCGCCTGTGCGAAGGTCGTGGATGCCACGGGTGGAGGCGGCAAAGTCGAAATCAAACTCGGGAAGGACTTCTAGTGTTCCCTCCGACATTCGCCAGCGCGGTGGTGCAAAAATGGTCGGCTCAAAGCCGATCTTGGCCATCTGTCGCGTCGCGCCCTTTAGGCGCAGACGTGCCTCGTGCGCATCCAGGTTGGCGAACTCCGCACGGCGGCCCTGGACCGCTTGGTCAAAGCCATTGAGAATAAGCACGCGGCCCGATTCGGCCTGCTCGCGAAGCCAGGATTGCGTCGCTGTGTCTTTAGCTAGGTGCCAATTGCCGTCGATGTGCGGCGCCACCAGCAAAGAGACAGGAACGTCAGCTTTATCGAACTGCTTGAGCAGATCGGAGGCTTGGCTTCGGGTGTCATCAAAAATACTGGAAATCGAAACCAGAAGGTGGCCATGCATAAGGAAAATTATCGCACAGCCACCGCCCCGGCGCGCGCTGAGAGAGATTCGGCGCTCCCCCACATGGGCGGCGTGCGGCTGATTAGCCACACGCCGTAAGCGGTCCCTAGGCCGCGACACCCGTGGCCTGGTTGATCAACCACGCGTACTCAAAAGCCGCCTGCCGCCACTGGGCATAGCGCCCGGACACACCACCGTGGCCCGCGGCCATCTCCGTCTTGAGGAGGAACTCGCCGCCGGTGGCAACGTCACGCAGCTTGGCCACCCACTTCGCCGGCTCAACATACAGCACGCGGGTGTCATTGAGCGAGGTCAACGCCAGAATATTCGGATACTCCTGCGGAGCGATGTTCTCGTACGGCGCATAGGAGGCCATGTAGTCGTAGACCTCCGGATCGTGGTACGGGTCGCCCCATTCCTCCCACTCCACCACCGTGAGCGGCAGCTCCGGCATGAGAATCGAGGTCAGCGGATCCACAAAGGGCACGTTAGCCTCGATGGCCTTGAACCTATCCGGTGCCATATTCGCCACCGCGCCCATGAGCAGGCCACCGGCGGAACCGCCTTCAGCCACCAAGGTCTCCGGTGTAGTCACCCGGCGCGCGATGAGGTCATCCGCCACCGCAATGAAGTCCGTAAACGTGTTTTTCTTGGCCAGCATCTTGCCGTCGTCGTACCAGTTGCGGCCCATCTCGCCGCCACCGCGAACGTGCGCCATGGCAAAGATCATGCCGCGGTCCATGAGAGACAAACGGAAGACCGAGAAGTACGGGTCCATATTCGCCTCATAGGAACCGTAGCCATAAAGCAACGTCGGGTTCGGTTGCGTGCGGTCCAGGTCCGCGCGGTGCACGATGGACACCGGCACCTTCGTCCCATCGGGTGCTTCAGACCAGACGCGGTAGGCCACGTATTCGTCTTTGTCATAGCCGCCTGGTACTTCCTGTTCCTTGAGCAGCGTGTACTCACCGGTGGCCACGCGGTAGTCAAAGAGCTGTGCGGGCTGGATAAAGGATGTGTAGCTCACGCGCAGAACTGGGGCGTCCCACTCCGGGTTGCCGGCCACTCCAACGGTATAGAGCTCTTCGTTGAAGTTGAGCTCGCTGAGGCGCGCCCAGCCTTCCCGCACATCCATAATCGCCGCCCGGCCGATGCCGCCCCGACGGTAGGCCACGACGATGTGGTCGCGGTAGCAATCAACGCCCTGCAAGCGAACCTCATCATCGTGAGGCATGAGCACGGTGAGCTTACGCAAGGAAGGAAGCTGCTCACTGACCGGGCAATAGCCCAACTCAAAGTTCGGGCCGGTCACGTTGTGCGTGACCACCCAATAGTCGGTACCGTCCACGATCGCATGATCGACGTCGTAGTCCACTCCGGACTCGCGCGCCCACAAACAGCGGAACTCACCCTCCGGGTTGTCCTGCTCGAGTACCCATGCCTCACTCGTCATCTTCGAGCTCGACACGATCATGATGTACTTCTCGCTGCGGGTCGTGCCCACGCCGATGCCGAAACGCGAATCCTCCTCACGCATGACCACGACGTCCTCCGACTGCGGGGTGCCCACGCGATGGCGCCACACCGTATCCGGGCGCCACGCATCATCCACGGTGGTGTAGAAGATGAACTCCTCCCCCACCCACGTTGCACCGTAGAAGATACCTTCCAGGCGGTCCTCCAACAGCTCGCCCGTGCGCAGGTCCTTGATGAAGAGCTCAAAGCGCTCATCACCGGCCACGTCGACCGAATAGGCCAACAGGTCACCGGAATCGCTCACCGTGGACGCACCCAGAGCGAAGAAGTCGTGGCCTTCGGCGAGCGCGTTGACGTCGAGAAGCACCTGCTCCCCTTCCGGTGCCCCCGTCTCCGGGATGGTCGGCGGGGTCCACGGATCGGAGCCTTCCGACACCGGGATGCGGCAGCTATAGCCGTACTCCTTACCTTCCTCGGTGCGGCCGTAGTACCAGTACTTGCCGCGACGCTGGGGCACGGACATGTCCGTCTGCTTGATGCGGGACTTGACCTCGGTGAAGATGTTCTCCGTCAAGGTCTCCAGGTGCGCAGTGCGCTCTTGAGTGTAGGCGTTTTCGGCCTCGAGGTATTCGCGGGTCTCCGGGGTGTCTTTCTCACGCAGCCACTCGTAGTCATCGACGAAGCTGCGGCCGTGAAACTCTCGCGTAATGGGGCGCTTAGCAGCAATCGGTGCGTTCATTCAGCCTCCTTAAAAGGTGGTTCCGGACAGGCGCTCAAAGGCCTCAACATAGCGCGCGCGGGTGGCCTGGACAACGTCGTCCGGCAAGCGCGGCGGCGTGGACTCCTTGTCCCAGCCGGAATTAGTGAGCCAATCGCGCACGTACTGCTTATCGAAGGAAGGCTGGACCTTGCCTTCCTCATAGGTGTCGGCCGGCCAGTAGCGCGAGGAGTCCGGGGTGAGGACTTCATCGGCCAGCACCAGGGTGCCGTGCTTATCGACGCCAAACTCAAACTTCGTATCCGCCAAAATAATGCCCTTCTCCTCCGCCAACGCGGCGGCCTTGGCATAGATGCGCAGGGTGGCATCGCGCAGCTCTTCGGCTCGTTCGCGGCCGAGCTTGTCCACGACGACATCGAAGGAGACGTTCTCATCGTGCTCGCCCTGCTCCGCCTTGGTGGCTGGGGTGAAGATGGGCTCGGGCAGGCGGGAAGCCTCGGTCAGACCCTCGGGCAGCTCGACTCCGCACACGCTGCCGGATGCCTTGTACTCCTTGAGCCCGGAGCCGGTGAGGTAGCCGCGGGCGACGCACTCGAAGGGCAGCATGTCGAGCTTCTGCACGACCATTGAGCGACCGAGGACTTCCTCGGGGATGCGCTCATCATCGAGCGGTCCGGCCAGGTGGTTGGGGAAGTCGATGGCGTCGAAGAAGAACTTCGACGTCGCCGTGAGCACGCGGCCCTTGTCGGGGATGGCCGGCTCGAGGGCGTGGTCATAGGCGGAAATACGGTCGGAGACCACCATGAGCAGGGTTTTGTCATCGATTTCGTAGATATCGCGCACCTTGCCGGAGGCGATGTGGGCATAGGAAGAAAGTTCTGGACGCATGACATACATTCTAGACCCGTCTAGACTGCTTCAAGATACATCCCAATCCCGAGGAGCTAAGCCCGTGCACTCTCGCCTGACCTCCCTTTTGACCTCCGCTGCGCTGGTGGGCGCCGCCCTGTCTGTGCCCGCTGCGCACGCAGCCGACATCTCCGTGCGCGAGTCCGCCCACGGACAGTGGCTGTGCACGATGTCGGCGTCCTCCACGGATCGCGCACTAGCCCGCGATGTCCGGGCGGGCTACATCAACACCATCCGCACGACCTCGGAGAAGATTCAAGCGCAGTTCCCGAAGCTGGACTTCTCCGCGTACACCTCGCGCGATATCAGCAAGGCTCCGGGCTACGCGGCGACGGTGGCCGCGCTGGGCAAGGCCGGCTACACGGGCGCGGATATGGTCATCATCATGGTCGGCGCGTCCGCCCCGGAGGACCTGGTGGAGGATGAATCGGTGCTGTTGCCAGGGGATGCCGAATACTCGATCAATGCGGCGAAGTCCCGGACTGAGAAGGGACCGGCACCGTTATTGTCTACGGGTAGCGATTTCAGCCCTAAGCTGCGCGCCGCTCTGGCAGAAAACCAGGCGCAGGAAAAGGAGGCCGTCGATGCCTTCAACGCAGCGCAGGTGCAGTCCTTTGCCGAGTGCGTGGAAGAGCTGCACAGCCGCGGTGCGCAGGAAGGTATCCAGCCGGTGCCGGAGCTACCCATCCCGGGCAAGACGACGCAGCAGCAAACCTCGTCCACGGGTGCTACGGTTCTCGGCATCATGGCGGTGCTCACCGCTCTGATGATCGGCGGCTACCTTGCTACCAACGGCAAATCCCTCGGCGGCTTCGAGCTGCCGGTTCTGCGCATCCCTGGAATAGCCTAAGAGCTAGTGCCGGGTGAGCCCGGCCGCCAATGGGAAGTCGTTTCGATCAAATAAGGGCCAGAAAATTGAGGATCTGGGGCCTTAATTGATCGAAACGTACCGCCAAGGGTGAAACTAGAGGATTTCGCCCGGGGTGTAGGCGGCGGCCTGCGGGTGCTGATCAGCAATCGCCTTGATGCGGCCCAGAATCTGGCTCACCTGCGATTCGGCAGCGCCGATGAAAGCGTGCTTGTCCGACAGCGCGGCCTCGAGGGCGGCGGCATCGAGTGGCAGGCGCTCGTCGGCAGCTAGGCGCTCGATCAGATCCTGCTCCCCGCCATTCTCACGCATGTTGAGCGCCACGGCGACGGCGTTTTCCTTGATGACCTCGTGCGCAGTTTCGCGGCCCACGCCCGCGCGCACCGCCGCCATGAGGATGCGGGTGGTGGCAAGGAAGGGCAGGTAACGCTCCAGTTCGCGGTCGATCATCGCCGGGAAGGCACCGAATTCCGCGAGCACGGTGAGGAAGGTTTCAAACATACCGTCAATGGCGAAGAAGGCATCCGGCAGTGCCACGCGGCGGACCACCGAGCAGAACACGTCGCCCTCGTTCCACTGCTGGCCAGACAGATCCGCCACCATGGTGAGGTAGCCGCGCAGGATTACCTGGAAACCGCACACGCGCTCGCAGGAGCGGGCGTTCATCTTGTGCGGCATCGCGGAGGAGCCGACCTGGCCTTCCTTGAATCCTTCAGTCACGGTCTCGTTGCCGGCCATCAGGCGGATGGTCGTGGCCAGCGAGGAGGGCGCAGCACCCAGTTCAACGAGCGCAGACACAGCGTCGAAGTCGAGGGAGCGCGGGTAAACCTGGCCCACCGAGTTGAATACGCGGGAGAAGCCCAGGTGATCCGCAATGCGCGTCTCCAGCGCGGCGAGCTTGTCCTCGGAGCCTCCCATGAGGTCGAGCATGTCCTGCGAGGTGCCCATCGGGCCCTTGATGCCGCGCAGCGGGTAGCGGCTCAACAGGGATTCCACGCGCTCGATGCCGAGCAGGAGCTCGTCGGCAGCCGAGGCGAAGCGCTTGCCCAAGGTCGTCGCCTGCGCAGCAACGTTGTGGGAGCGGCCTGCCATCACCAGCGTCTGGTACTGCGCGGCGTGCTCACCAATGCGCGAGACCACCGCGATGGCCTTATTGCGCACCAGCTCTAAGGAACGCAGAATCTGCAGCTGCTCGACGTTTTCCGTCAGGTCGCGCGAGGTCATTCCCTTGTGGATGTGCTCGCAGCCGGCCAGAGCGTTGAATTCCTCGATGCGTGCCTTGACGTCGTGACGCGTGACGCGCTCACGCTGGGCAATCGAGGCAAGGTCCACGTTCTCTACCTGCGCCTCATAGGCGGCGATGGCCTGGGCGGGAATATCGACGCCGAGATCCTTCTGCGCCTTCATCACCGCGATCCACAGCTGGCGCTCCAGAATAATCTTGTGTTCTGGGGACCAGATTTCAGCCATCTCTGGGGAGGCGTATCGAGCGGACAGGACGTTGGAAATGTTCTTCTTTTCAGCCACGTCGCTCATTATTCCACGCCTCGCCCCAAAGGCGGCATTATCAGCGGACTAGATGCTGATCTGGCCCTTTTCCGCTGGCAACGCAATGTCCTTGCGGAAGAAGCTGCCCTCCAGCTTGATGCCGTCGAGCACCTCGTAGGCGGCGGCGCGGGCGTCGGCCAAGGTGGCACCGCGGCCGAGGACGTTGAGGACACGACCACCGTTGGATACGTATCCGCCCTCCCCCGTGGTGGTGCCAGCGTGGAGGACGCGGGTGGGATCATCAAGATCCGGCGAGGTGATCGGATCACCCTTGCGCGGGGAAGCCGGGTAACCCTCGGCAGCCAGCACCACGGTAACGGCGTAGCCTTCCTCCCACTCCAGCGGCGCAAGGTCCGCGAGTTGCCCTGTCGCGGTGGCGTTCAGGACCTCTCCCAGTGGGGACTTCAGAAGGGACAAGACCGCCTGCGTTTCCGGGTCACCGAAACGGCAATTGAATTCGACGACGGCCGGACCTTCCTTGCCCCAGGCCAGTCCCGCATATAGCAGCCCGGTATACGGCGTGCCGCGCTTGACCATTTCCTTGGCCACGGGGACGCAAACTTCGTCGACGATGCGCTGGGTACCGTCGGCAGGCAGCCACGGCAGCGGCGTATAAGCGCCCATGCCGCCGGTGTTGGGGCCTTCATCGTTGTCATAGGCACGCTTGTGGTCCTGCGCCGGCAGCAGCGGCACGACGGTCTCACCATCCACGAGGCAGAACAGGGAGACCTCGGGGCCGTCAAGGAAGGACTCGAGCAGCACCGGGTTGCCGGCTGCATGAACGGCATCGACGTGCGCGCGGGCTTCCTCGCGGGATTCGGTCACCACCACGCCCTTGCCGCCGGCTAGGCCATCGTCCTTGACCACGAAGTGCGGGCCGAAGCGGTCGAGCGCGGCCTCAATGTCCGCATCACTTACACCAGGGGCGAGCTGCTCTGCGCGGGCGGTGCGCACGCCGGCGGCCGCCATGACGTCCTTGGCAAAGGCCTTGGAACCCTCGATTTGCGCCGCGCTTGCCGACGGCCCGAAGACCGCAATGCTGCGCTCACGCAGTGCATCCGCCACGCCTTTCACCAGCGGCACCTCCGGCCCGATGACGACGAGGTCAGCGGCGATGTCCACGGCTAGTTCAACCATGCGCGCAGGATCATCCACCTGGGAATACTCTGGGTGGACGGTGGCCTGCTTCGCATGGGCCGGGGAGCCCGGTGCGATGTGCAGATCGGTAACAGTGGGGTCAGCTTTCAGGCCAGTGAGCAGGGCGTGTTCGCGGCCGCCCGAACCGATAACGAGAATGCGCATGCCGTCTATCTTAACTGGCGGTAGCCTAGGGGCCATGTCTTCCGTATTTACAAAGATCATCGAAGGCGAGCTGCCTGCTCGCTTTGTCTACCGCGACGAGAAATGCGTGGCATTTTTGTCCATCGAGCCGCTGCGCTACGGCCACACCTTGGTGGTGCCGGTCGAGGAAGTAGATAAGTGGACTGACCTCGATCCTGAAACCTGGGCACACCTCAACGCCATCGCTCTGGAAATCGGTGGCGCCATCAAGACGGCCTTCGACACCCCACGTACCGGCTACATCATCGCCGGCTTCGACGTTCCCCACACCCACATCCACCTCTTCCCCACCGAGAAGATGGAAGACTACGACTTTGCCAAGGCCTTCGCTGCCGACGCCACCGACCCCGCCGCCATGGACGAGGCCGCCGCGCGTATCCGCCAGCACCTCGGCACGGATGAGGACGGCCGCCGCGACAGCTAAGAGCTGACTGCTACCTTTCGGCAGCTAGGAACTAGCTGCCGCCTTGGGCAGCTGGACGGTAAACACCGAGCCGCTGCCCAGCTCCGAATCCACGGAAATCGAACCGCCGTGCTGCTCCACGAGTGACTTCACGATGGCCAAGCCCAAGCCCGAGCCACCCGTATCGCGAGTTCGTGAGCTATCAGCACGGTAAAAGCGCTCAAAGATGTGGGCTGCATCTTCGGGAGAGATGCCCTTGCCATCATCGGCAACGTCGATAAGCACGTGCTCCTCGTCATCCCGCAACGTCAGCGTCACCGACGCCTCATCACCGCCGTGGCGGATGCCATTGGACACCAGGTTAAGCAATACCTGGTGCAAGCGGTCCGGGTCTCCGTTGACCATTGGAATCCCGGAGGCTTCGTTGTTGACGTTGATGGTGCGGCCAGAAAAAGCCGCGCGCGCCGAAGAACCCACAGAGAGCACGAGCTCCAACATGTCCACCTCACGCATGTCGAGGCGCGAGCCCTCTGCGCGCGTCAGGGCCAGCAGATCCTCCACCAACAGCGACATGCGCTTCGACTCAGCATCGATCTTGCTGAAGACAAACTCCGGGTCTTGGGTCGCCCCCGAACGGTACAGCTCCGTATAGCCACGCAGGCTGGTCAATGGGGTGCGAAGCTCGTGGGAGGCATCTCCGACGAAGCGGCGCATCTGTTGCTCCTTCTCCTGCGCATGGAGCACGGAGTTTTGCAACTGCGTCAACATGACGTTGAGCGCTGCGGCGAGCTGCCCCACCTCGGTGTGCAGCGGCCACTCAGGAACGCGTTTATCCAGGTTGCCCGCCGCGATCTGGGAGGCCGTTTTCTCCACCACGCGCAGCGGACGCAAGGCTCTGTGGATGAGCCACATGCCCACCAACGCGATGATGAGCATGACCAACGCCGCGATAATGACCTGGACAATGGCCAGGCCTTTAAGGATGGAGTTCTCCGTCGTCATGTCTTTGGCCACGACGACCACGGAACCATCCGATTTGAGCTTCGCCACGGCCCGCCATTCGGTTTCGCCTTGAACCGAGCGGACACTCGTGGGCTCGCCGCCGACGACCACCGAGCGGGCATCCGGCAACCCCGCCATCGGCCGCGTGGTTACCACGGAGCCATCGGGATAATACGCCAGTGCTACATAGTCCGTCGGGGGCCGGCGGCTTCCGTCCTGCGGGGTATAAAAGGCCGCGTCGAGGTTGCTGGCCCAGGAGCCAATCGCGTCATTGAGCTCCGTGTCCACGCGCGTGTAGAGAACGTTGCGCATAATCGATGACACCGCCAGGGAGGACATAGCCAGGCCCAAGCCCGAAACCAGAACCATGAGGACGAGCAGCCACGTGCGCAGGGGCAGCGCTTTAGGGCGTTGCATGCGCCGGCGCAGGGCGCTATTCCGCACCGAAGAGGATCCAGAATCCGAGCCCTGAGTGTTCGCGGGGGATTCGCTCATAGTGGATGAGCCTACGTGCGCGGTGTGCGCAGCACATAACCAACGCCGCGGACGGTGTGGATCAGCGGTGTATCGCCGGTATCAATCTTGCGGCGCAGGTAGGAGATGTAGGACTCGACCACGTTGCCATCGCCGCCGAAATCGTAGTGCCAGACGTTGTCCAGAATCTTGGACTTGGACAGCACCACCTCGCGGTTTTGCATGAGGTAGCGCAGCAGGTTGAACTCGGTGGGCGAAAGCTCCACGATCTCCCCGGCCTTGGTGACCTCATGGGTGTCATCGTTGAGAGTGAGGTCGGCATAGGTCATGGTGGCGCTGCCATCCTGATCATCCACCGCATTGCCGCGGCGCAGGATCACGCGCAGGCGAGTAATGACCTCCTCCAGGCTGAAGGGCTTGGTGACGTAATCATCCGCACCGATAGTCAAGCCATGGATGCGCTGATCCACACTGTCCTTGGCGGTGAGGTAGAGGACGGGGCCGTCGAGGCCTTCTGCGCGCAGCTTGCCCAGCAGCTCAAAACCGTCCATGCCCGGCATCATGACGTCCATAATGTAGGCGTCGGGATTGATCTCACGCGCGATGCGCAGAGCCTCGTTGCCGGAGTTGGCGCTGTGTACATCGAAGCCCTGAAACTTCAGGGAGACAGTAAGTAGTTCAACGATATTGGGCTCGTCATCGACGACAAGTACCTTGACGTCCTTTGAATCATCCATGGTCCCGCTTTGGTCCTTTCTCCGCTGTTCCTATGACTAGGTGGCGTGGGGGTTTCTCATTCAAAGTGAGAAGTATTGCACTACGCCTTCCCAGGGTACTGAGCGGAGTCTGGACGTGCGCTGTGAACAGATTAGTCCCACACGAGATTATCCAGATCTAGCCCTTCTGCCTGGGCTTGAGCCTCGATCAGCTGGCGCAGGTAGTCGGCGTTGCCACGGTAGGTCTCATCGAAGCGCGGATCCTCGCAATACATGCGCGCCAGGAGCACTTGCTTGGACCTCGACACCGGGTACCACTGGGCGATGAGAGCACAGTGCTTGTCGACGATCTCCTTCGCCTCCTCGCTGCCTGCCTCAAGTCCCGCTTTCGCGGCCTCCTCTAGCTCGGCCGCAAAGTGTTCATGCTCCACGGAGAATTCCTCCCAGTCTTTCTTCCCCATCGATTCCGCGACGGCCGCACTGGCCGCCCACTCTGTGCTGTCACCCCACTTCTCGTGGGCTTCCTCCTGCAACGTGGGCCATGCGTCACCCAGCTTCTTTACCTTTTGGCTCGCGCTAAGGTTCTGATCCATTTCGGTCTCCTTGATTAGTCGGTTCACTGCCTGCAGCATCGCGTCAACATCGGCGCGCCGCTTCCGCAAGGCAGCCTGCTGAGCACGGAGACGATCCACGGCGGACGCGGCGGGCGCCTGCAACAACTCAGCGATGTCCTTCAGCTCAATGCCCACGCTGCGATAGATCACAATGTCCATACCGCGCTGCAGGTCGTCTTCTGTGTAGAGACGGTGGTCTCCCACAGTGCGCCACTGCGGGCTCAGCAGCCCAATCTCATCCCAGTGCCGCAACGTTCGAGTGGTGACTTTGAGGATGGCGGCCACCTCACCAATGCTGTAGTCGCTGTAGTCCGTGCTCATGACACGAAGCTTAGAAGTTGACGTCGCGGCAGGTGCAAGCCGAGAACTCCCCGCACAGCAAACCCCCGCCTCCCCACGGCGAAAAGTATGCCGGAGGGAAGGCGGGGGTCACGGCCGAATGCCGAGAGTCCGCTTAGAAGTCCTGCGGGCGCGGGATGTTGCGCAGGTTGGACTTCGCCATGGTGAGCATTTGGCCCACGCCGCCGCCGAAGACGGTGCGGGTTGCCGCCTTGGAGAAGCCGAGCAGCTGCTCAAAGGTCAGTGTGGGTGGCAGGGAGAGGGCGTTGGGGTCGGTGACGACGTCGATAAGCGCAGGCCCGTCGTAGGCCAAGGCCTCCTTGATGAGGCGCGGCGCTTCCTTCGGGTCCTCGATGCGGAAGTGCTTGATGCCCGCGCCCTCCGCAATCTTGGCGTAGTTGACGTGCTCGTGGTCGGTCTCGTGCTCCGGGAGGCCCTGGACCAGCATCTCCAGCTTGACCATGCCGAGGGAAGAGTTATTGAACACGAACATCTTCACCGGCAGGTTGTGCAGCTTCACCGTGAGGAGCTCGCCCATGAGCATGGACAGACCGCCGTCACCAGAGAACGTAATGACCTGGCGGCCCGGGTTCGCCGCCTGCGCGCCGAGGGCCATCGGCAGAGCATTGGCCATGGTGCCGTGGCGGAAGGAACCAATCTGCTCGCGCTTACCATTCGGGGTGATGTAGCGCGCGCCCCAGACATTGCACATGCCGGTATCGACGGTGAAGATGGCGTCCTCATCGGCCTGCTGATCGATGAGATCGGCAATGTACTCCGGGTGGATCGGGGTGTGCTTCTCCACGCCGGAGGTATAGGCCTCGACAACGTGATTCAGCTTGTCGTAGTGCTTCTTGAGCATCTTGTCCAGGAAGGAGCGGTCCTTCTTCTCCTCCACGTGCGGCAGGATGTTCTCGATGGTGGCGGCAACATCACCGGTCACCGGGTACTTGATGCGGGTGCGGCGGCCGATGTGGGAGCCGTCGATGTCAACCTGCGCCACGTTGGCATCCGGCAGGAAGTCGTTGTAGGGGAAATCCGTGCCCAGCAGGATGAGCAGGTCTGCTTCGTGGGTGGCCTCGTGGGCTGCACCATAGCCGAGCAGGCCGGACATGCCGACGTCGAAGGGGTTGTCGTACTGGATGTACATCTTGCCACCCAGGGCGTGGCCGATGGGGGCCTTGATCTTTTCGGCGAGCGCGAGGACCTGCTCGCGGGCGTTCTTCACGCCGGCGCCGACGAAGAGGGCGACGGTCTTGGCCCCATTGATGGCCTGGGTCAATGCGGCGGCCTCGGCAGGATCCGGGAAGACGACCGGGCTGCCAGCGGAAATAACAGAGGAGGTGAAGGTATCATCCTCGGCCTCCTGCGTGGACACATCGCCCGGGATAACGAGGACCGACACTCCCTTGCCCGCCATGGTGCTCTGGATGGCGTGGTGCAAGACCACGGCACCTTGGTCAGCGGAGTTCACCATCTCGCAGTAGCTCGAGCACTCTTGGAAGATGGCCTCCGGGTGGGTCTCCTGGAAGAACTTCGAGCCGATCTGGCGGGAAGGAATGTGGCTGGCCAGGGCGAGGACCTTGGCGCCGTTGCGGTGGGCGTCATAAAGTCCCTGAATAAGGTGCGTATTTCCCGGGCCGCAGGATGCGGCGCACACGGCAAGGTTGCCGGTGGTGAGGGAATCGGCCTCCGCGGCAAACGCTGCGGCCTCCTCGTTGCGAACGTGAACCCACTCGATGGAGGACTTCCGCACTGCGTCCACGATGGGGTTGAGGGAATCGCCGACGAGGCCGTAGATGCGCTTCACACCCTGGGCTTCCAAGGTTTCAACAAGTTGTGTGGCGTAATTGCGTGCCATGATTTACCTCTCTAACTTTTGCCGTTAACGGCCCCAGTGTCCCCCCTTTAAGGCGCGTTTCGCCACCATAAAGCTGACTTCTCACGTCCTAGAAACTTTGTGACTGCGACAACAACTCGACCTTCTAGGCTTTGAAACTGTAACGACCGTTCGCTATAGTTTCGAACCATGTCAGACCTCCACGTGAAAGCCTCCGCCGAATCCCTCCGCGCCTCCGCTACGCGCCGGTGGACCTTTTTTGGCGTCATTTCCCTGGGCCTGCTCATGATCGGCTTAGACAACTCAATCCTCTACACCGCGCTACCGGTGCTCTCCGATCAGCTCCACGCCACCTCGCTGCAGCAGCTGTGGATCATCAACGCCTACGCGCTCATGCTGGCCGGCCTCCTGCTGGGAACCGGCACGTTGGGCGATAAAATCGGGCACCGCCGCATGTTCGTCATCGGCCTGTGGATCTTCGGCATCGCATCACTGGCCGCAGCGCTAGCGCCCGGCGCGTGGGAATTAGCCGCGGCTCGCGCCTTTTTGGGCCTCGGGGCCTCCATCATGATGCCCGCGACCCTCGCTCTCATCCGGTTGACCTTTGAGGATGAGATTGAGCGCAATACAGCCATCGGCATTTGGGGCTCCATCGCCGTCGTGGGTGCGGCGGCCGGCCCCACGGTGGGTGGCTTCTTGCTGGAGCATTTTTGGTGGGGCTCGGTCTTCTTGGTCAACGTGCCCATCGTCATCATCGCGCTCATCCTCACGGCCTTCCTCGCCCCGCCGAATATGGCGAACCCGGCGAAGCACTGGGATTTCCTCTCCTCGCTGTATGCGCTCATCACGCTGGCCTCGCTGATACTCGTCATCAAGTCGGTGGCCAGCGCCCACCTCAACGCCATGCTCATTGGCGGCGCGCTAGCCGCCTGCCTCATCGGTGCCATCCTCTTCACCCGCCGCCAGCACAAGCTGGAGGAACCACTCCTCACCTTCGATATTTTCCGCTCCCCCATCTTTAGCGGCGGCGTCTTGGCTGCGGCGGGCGCCATGTTTGGCATGGCGGGACTAGAGATGACCACGACGCAGAAGCTCCAGCTGGTGGACCTGTATTCCCCGCTTCATGCCGGGCTCATCATTTCCCTCATCGCGCTGGCGGCGCTGCCAATGTCCGCGTTGGGTGGTGCCAACCTCCACCGTTGGGGTTTCTTGCCGATCATCGCCGGTGGCTTCCTCTTCATGGCGGCGGGCATCGGCTGCGTGGTGTGGGGCGGCACGCACGACATCTTCCCCGCATACCTGGCGGGCCTATTCATCACCGGAATCGGCGCGGGACTTGTCATGTCAGTCTCCTCCACCGCCATCATCGGCGCCGCCCCCGCCTCGCGCTCCGGCATGGCCGCCGGCGTGGAGGAGGTCTCTTATGAATTCGGCACGCTGCTCTCGATTGCGATCACCGGTTCCGTACTCCCCATGGTGTACAAGAGCGGTCTGCCCGAAGACGTCCAAGACCTGGGCATGGAAGCGCTCCACAACTCGGCGCTCGCGGAGGTTGCCGGCCCCGCCTATACCGACGCCTACCTGGCCACCGCCGCAGGACTCGGCGTAGTCATGCTCGTCTTCGCCGCGGTCACCGGCTGGTGCTTCCGCACCAACCCCACGTCAGGAGGTGCCGATGCCTCGCACTAGTAAAAAGGTCGAAGCGCTCGACATGGCGCTCACCATCATCGAGAAGGACGGCGTCCACGCGCTCACTTATGATTCCTTGGCCACGGCCACGGGCATGAGCAAGTCTGGGCTCATCTACCACTTCCCTTCCCGGCACCAGCTGCTCATAGACTGCCATTCGTTGTGCGCGGAGCGCTGGGAGGAGGAGCTTATCGCACTCTCAGACGGCAAGACGGCCGAGGAATTAAGCCCGCGCCAGCGCTACCGTGCCGCGTTGGAATCAATGGGCAAAAATGATCCGCTCATTGAGCTGCTGATGTCCATCCACGCGCAGTCACATCCGGATTTTCAGAAGGTGTGGAGGGATGTCGACGAGCGTTGGCTCCCCGATCCCGCCACGGAGGATGAATCCGTGGCGCTCGCGATGGTGATAGCGAACGGCCTGTGGGTCCATGATCACCTCACCGAACGCCCCCTGCCACCGCAGCGACGCCGGGCGCTTATCGACGTCGCCCTAGGCCACCTCGCCGACTAAGAAAAATGGGCTTTAAAAAGGCCCTCTTTGAGCTGGAGACGAGACTTGAACTCGCAACCTACGCATTACAAGTGCGTTGCGCTACCAATTGCGCCACTCCAGCACCGCGGCTAATCCGCTAGAGGGCATCGTACCTGAGACCACCCCTCGGAAGGAAAGCCAGGGGGCTTGCGCTGCGAAAAAGCGGGTGCGAGGACCCCGAAAAGCACTGGCAGGTGCATAAATCGGCGGCAGTTACTAAAGTGCTGACTTACCGAACCCAGAAGTGTTGATGAGGTCTTTCTTTTCCGTGTCTGTTCTTTCTTCCTTGCGCCAGCGCCTGCTGTACCGTTCGGCCCCCGTCGCCACCATTGACGCCGCGAAGGCCGCACCACCGCCCTCCCCTCTTGCCCCGGTCGATCTCACCGACCCGGCCCAGGTCACGGGCGTCATGGAGATCGCCGCGCGCGTCGGGGAAATCCTGATTGCGGCTGGCTCCGCCAATACCGACGTCCAGGCGCAGATTCACCTCGTCGCATCCTCTTATGGTCTGCACTACTGTCACGTGTCCATCCTGATGAACACGATCACTATCCACACGGCTATCGGCACGGGCCCGGACCGGCGAAACCTCCACGTCTTCCGCGTGGCGCCGAGCATCGCTGTGGACTTCACCAAGCTGTCCGCCGTCGACCGCCTCATCCGCTCCATCCACTCCGGTGCCACGCCGCCGGCCATGGCGGAGAAGGTCCTGGATGATATCGACGCGATGAAGAACCCTTATTCCACGACCACCATCGTCAGCGCCTGGGGCGCCATGGGTGGGTTTATCGCCGTCATGCTCGGTGGTGATCTCCTCGTCGGCCTCATCACGTTCCTCATTTCGGCTCTCATCATGGGCACGAACATGTTCCTGGCCGGGTACCGCTTGCCGCCCTTCTATCAGAACCTCGTCGGCGGCCTGCTTGCCGTTGTCCCCGCGGCCATTCTCTACAACGTCTTCGCGGGTTTTGGTATCCACATTCTGCCTTCCCAGATCATCGGTTCGGGCATCATCGTGCTGGTGGCGGGACTGACCTTGGTGCAGTGCCTGGTGGACGGCATCACGCGCGCGCCCGTGACTTCCTCCGCCAAGTTCTTCGAGGCCCTCATGTCCACCGGCGCCATCATCGCCGGCGTGGGCCTGGGTATCCAGGTTGCCTCATGGGTGGGCTTTAGCCTGCCGCCGCTGGCGACGCTCGCGCCACCCGTCTATCACCAGATCCCGCTTCTGGTGCTGTGCGGCGGAATCGGCTCCGCCGCCTTCGCGTTGGCCTTGGGGGCATCGTGGTCGGAGGTCACCATCTCCGGGCTCACGGCGGCCGCCGGTATGGTTTTCTACTACTTCCTCGTCGTCTTTTTCGGCGTTGGCGCTGTCGTCGCCTCCGGATTCTCGGCCGTGGCGGTGGGCCTCGCGGGTGGTCTCCTTTCCCGCCGCTACATGATGCCACCGCTCATCACCATGATCGTGGGCTATACCCCCATGCTGCCGGGCCTGACCTTGTACCGCGGCATGTATGCCATGCTCAATGAACAGCTCATCACCGGCCTGACCAACCTGGCCAGCGCCCTTGCCATTTCCGGCGCGCTCGCCGCCGGTGTGGTCTTTGGTGAGCGCGTCGCCCGCCGCCTGCGCCGCCCGCAGTACTTCCGGCCTTATACCGCCTTCAAGCGCCTGGGAACCTTTTCCTTTTCGCGGGCCACCCGTTTGGCGCAGCGAGCACGCATCCCCCGCGTGCCCATGTCCCCCTTCGCACCGCGCCACAACCTGCCGGCCCCGCCGCCGCAGTATGGCCCCAAGCCACCGACGCCCGCGCAGCAGGCGCGCTTCCAGCAGGGCGATGCCGTCACGGACATGTGGCCCGTCACCACGGAGTTTCCAGCGCAGCGCCCCACCTACACGGTGCCCGGCAAAGATGACCCGAGCGCCCCATCGGCGTCGCAATAGCGTAGAATAGCCGGTCTGAAAGCTTTCACACTTCATCCCAGGAGGACTCCGTGCCACCAAAGGTCACAGATACTCAGCCAGCGGCTGACCAGACTCATGCAGTAGAGGAAGAGACCGCCCGCTCCGCGCGCCGCGTCGTTGCCACCTATGCGGAGGATTTCCTTGACGGCGTGACTCTTATGTCGATGCTGGGCGTCGAACCGGAAGGCTTGGTGCACCGCAAGGTCTTGGCCGAGCAAGCCGATGCTGCTCCAAAGAAGTCCAGCAAGAAGTCAACGAAGAAGGCCTCCAAGAAGTCCAGCAAGAAGGCGACCAAGAAGGCTACGAAGAAAGCCTCAAAGAAGGCGACTAAGAAGAGCACCAAGAAGTCGACGAAGAAGGCGTCTAAAAAGTCCGCGAAGAAGGCCTAGCTATGTCCGGGCGCAGCAATAGCTTCGTAGTCGTGGCCAACCGCCTGCCGGTGGACCTCGAGACCTCCGCCGACGGCACCCGTGAATGGAAGGCCTCCCCCGGCGGTCTCGTCACCGCGCTTTCCCCTGTCTTGGAAGAACACCAGGGCTGTTGGGTGGGTTGGCCGGGCGTGGCCGACGAGGCCCCTGAGCCTTTCACCACCGACAACGGCGTCCTGCTTCACCCGGTACGCCTCACGCAAGAGGATTATGAAGCCTTCTACGAGGGCTTTTCCAATGCCACCCTGTGGCCGCTCTACCACGACCTCATCGTCACCCCCGTCTACAACCGCGATTGGTGGGATGCTTACCGCGAGGTCAACCTGCGTTTTGCCAACGAGGTAGCGGCTGTCGCCGCGGAGAATGCCACGGTGTGGGTTCAGGACTATCAGCTGCAGCTCGTGCCCGGCATCCTGCGCCAGCTGCGCCCCGATCTCACCATCGGCTTCTTCCTCCACATCCCTTTCCCCTCCCCGGATCTCTTCCGCCAGCTGCCGTGGCGTGAGGAGTTGGTGCGGGGGCTTCTCGACGCCAACCTGATCGGCTTCCACCTCGAATCCAACGCCCGCAATTTCCTAGAGCTCGCCCGCACCCAGGGCCTGAAGGTCGAAGGTGAAGTGAGCACCCGCGCGGTCACCGCGCGCATCGTGACCAGTAGTGGGCATTCCGTCGGAATCGGTGCCTTTCCCATCTCCATTGCGGCGGGTGAGTTCGCTGAAGGCGGTGATGCGGGGGACATCGCCCAGCTACGTGCGGAGTTGGGTAACCCCACGCACGTCATTTTGGGAGTCGACCGCCTCGACTACACAAAGGGCATCCTGCAGCGTCTTACTGCCTTCGAGGAGCTCCTCGAAACCGGGGCGCTGGACCCAGAAGAGGTGACCTTCGTGCAGCTGGCCACGCCCTCGCGCGAGCGCATCGACCACTACCGCGCCACGCGCTCGAAGGTGGAGGAAGCCGTAGGCCGCATCAATGGGTGCTTCGGGCGCCTCGGTGCGCCGGTGGTGCACTATCAGCACAGCTCCGTTCCGAAGGAGGTCCTGCGCCGCTACTACAGGCTCGCGGACATCATGCTGGTCACGCCATTTAAGGACGGCATGAACCTAGTGGCCAAGGAATACGTGGCCTCCCACGGCGATGGCTCCGGCGCGCTCGTGCTCTCCGAGTTCGCAGGTGCGGCGGCAGAGCTTACTCAAGCTAACCTGTGCAACCCCTTCGACATCGAATCCATCAAGCGCGCCCTGCTCTCCGCGGTCAAGGCGCTGGAGGAATCGCCTGAGACCATGCGCGAGCGCATGACTGCCATGAACGAGCAGGTGCGCCAGCATGATATCGCTTTGTGGTCGCAGTCCTTCCTCGGCGCGTTGGATCAGGAGGAAGCATGATGCGACGCCGCCCCGCCGCAGCGCTCACCGCTGTGCTCACCTCGGCGCTGCTCGCAAGTGGCCTCACCGGGTGCGGCTCCGCGGACGAGGAGCCCACGCCGCGCGGCGATGATCGCATCGTGGGCAAGGATTGGCAGGTCATCAACCTTTATACCTCCCCGGACGCGCCATCCTCCCTCCCAGCCGATACCGCGCAAGTGCCGCACATGAGTTTCGGTGAGCACACTGCCGTGGGCTCGACCGGCTGCGTCCCCTTCACCGCCGAGGTCTCCTTCCACAAAGGGAACAAGGCCTCCACGATCTGGGAGGGTGACGTGATGAGGGTAGAAAAAGCCACCTACGAGAGCCCACCGAACGGTGAAGACTGCGAGGGCTCGGTCAGGTGGGCCGATTCGCTCATGCGCAACCTCATCGCCGAAGGCCATGAATTCGGCTTTGCGCTTAACCCCAACAACCAACTCGTATTGACGCTGCGCACCGACAAAGTGGATTCACCGATCATCCGGATGGCTTCGCTGTAGCCCTGAAGTTTTCAGCGCTAGGGTGGGGAGCATGATTGATGCTCTCGCCTCCGCCGAACGCCTCGCGGTTGTGTCCGATTTTGATGGCACCTTAGCGGGCTTCGCGCGCAACGCGTATGACGTAAAGCCGGAGCAGCGCTCACTCGACGCCCTGGCCACCCTAGCGGAGCTCCCGAACACCACCGCCGCGGTACTCTCCGGTCGGCATCTCGAAGGCTTAAAGCGGGTTTGCCCGCTGCGTGAACCGGTACTTTTGGGCGGCTCGCATGGCGCAGAGTCCTCTTGGGAGGATTCCGCCCTCACTCCGGAGATGGAAGCTCACCTGGCGAAGAAAGAAGCAGAACTCAAAGAAATCATCGCGCGCCACCCCGGCGCGGAACTGGAGGTCAAACCCTTCCAGCGCGTGCTGCACCTGCGGACGCTAGAGTTGCAGGATCCTGACGCGGCGGCCGCGGCCTATGCAGAAGGCGAGGCTCTCAGCGCCGATGGCTTCCCTAAGACTGCGGGCAAGTGCGTCGTCGAATTTTCCGCTACGCAGGCCACGAAAGGCACGTGGCTTGAGAAGCTTCGCCAGCGCGTCGGCGCCACGGCGGTGGTCTTTTTAGGGGATGACACCACCGACGAAGACGGCTTCGCCATGCTCAACCAACCGCCGGACCTCGGCGTCAAGGTCGGTGAGGGCGCAACGCAAGCGGCGCTACGCGTGCCCGATATCGCGGCGGTGACGGAGTTCCTCGAAGAACTCGCCGCCGCCCGCGCGCAGCACAGCGCTTAAGCCCCAGCCGGGGCCACGGTCCGCCCAGGATGGAAGGTGGTCTCCAACAACGCGCGCGGTACGTCGCCGCGCCCATCGATGAGACTGGCCAGCATGCGCCCGGCTGCCGCCCCCTTCTCCTTATTCGGCTGTACGACGGTACTCAGTCCCAGCGCTAGGGCCGGCGCGATGCCGTCGAATCCGGTGACGGAAAGCTGCTCGGGCACAGCAATTCCATGATCGCGGGCATAAGCTATCACGCCGAGCGCCATCGAGTCCGTCGTGCACAGCACCGCGGTGAGTTCGGGGTGGGCGCTCAGCAACTCTTCGGCTGCCGCATAGGCGGTGCGCGGGTCGTTGATGTGGCGCGTCACCACGGGGATATCTGAAGGATCGAGGCCCGCCTGCGCGAAGACGTCCAGCGCCCCCAGCACGCGCGAGCGCTGGACGTGCATGTCCGCCGCGGCGAGCTGTTCGGCCGTCACTTCGCCGTCGAGGCGCTCACGGTGCAGGCGGATGGTGAGGATGCCGATGCGGGTATGGGAGGCGTCGACAAGCGCCTGCGCCGCCGGGGCGATCGCGGCGCGGTCGTCGATGCCCACGAAGGGCAGGCCCGAATCCGTGGGCTGGTCACACACCACCACCGGCAGACAGCGACGGCGCACGGCCTCCAGATAAGCATCGCCCGCCGCCACGGAATAGACCACGAAGCCATCAACCGCCGCCGACCCTACGAGTTGCGCCGCCTGGGCATCGTTGGGGGCGCCCACGGTATCCGGGCCGGCGGGAATCAAGGTAAGGGTCGTGCTCGCCCCCGCTGAAGCCTCCGCCATCCCGGCGAGGAAGTCCACGGAAGCCATGTCCTCGAAGGCATAGGACAGGTGCTCGGTGAGCAGGACCCCCAGCGACCCCTGGCGGCGCGTGCGCAGGCTGCGCGCGGTGGGATCCGGGCCGGTGTAGCCGCGCTCGGCCGCGGCAGCGAGGATGCGCTCGCGGGTGGCAGGCGCCAGCTGGTCCGGGCGGTTATACGCGTTGGACACCGTGGTGGGCGAAACCCCGAGTTCGGCAGCCAGGGAGGCCAGCGTCGTGCTGCGTTTGGACATGACGGTAACACTACCCGTTTTCAACTCATTATCATTTGACAACAATTTTCACTAAAGCGTAGAAATAGGGACATGACCACTTCCCACTCACGCCGTGCTTTCCGACGTCCCACCGCCCTCCTCTTCGCTGCCACCCTGGGCGCCGCCACGCTAAGCGCCTGTTCCGCCAGCGGCGATAACGCCGATGGCGGCTCGGATGCCGGTGCTGATAAGGAAACCATCCAGGTCGTCGCCTCGACCTCCATCTGGGCTGATGTGGCCCAGGCGGTCGTCAACACCGCGCAGACCGACGTCAACATCGACGTCCACCCCATCGTGAGCGGCAATGGCGTGGACCCCCATCACTTCGAACCCACCGCGGCCGACATCGCGCGCGCTAACGACGCCGACGTCATCATCGCCGGTGGCGGCGGCTACGACGCATGGCTCTACCAGGCAGTCAAGAACCAGGACGAGATCATCCACGCCCTGCCGCTGACCGCGCATGACCATGGCGATCATGATCATGGAGAAGAACACGACCATGCGCACGAGGAACACGCGCATGACCACGACGAACATGGTCATGACGAGCATGACCATGGAGAAGGTCATGATCATGACCACGCTCACGAAGGCGAAACCGTGACCATGGACGAGGCCAAGAAGATCGCCGCCGAGCACCCCGAGCAGATCACCAACATCGATGGCAACGAGCACGTGTGGTACGACGCCGCGGCCATCGAGAAGGTGGCGACCGACGTAGCCAATCTCGTCAACGAGGCCAACCCGGAGGCCAAGGCCACCGCCGATCCTCTGGTCGAGCGCGTGGAGGGCCTGAAGGCACGCATCGAGAAGCTCCCGCAGCACAACTACGCGCAGACCGAGCCCATCGCGGACTACATCTTCAAATACACCGAGAGCACCGACGCCACCCCGGAGGGCTACCGCAAGGCCACCGTTGCTGAAGGCGAGCCCACCGCCGCCGACCTGGCGCACTTCCTCGAGGACATCAAGCAGGACAAGATCGACCTGCTCATCTTCAACCCGCAGACCGAAACCGACATGACCAAGCGCATTCGCACCGCCGCCGAGGACAAGAACATCCCGGTGGTAGAGATTGGTGAAACCCCGCCGGAGAAGACCAACTTCCTCGACTACTACGAAGAAGTCGTCAGCGCACTCGAGGCCGCATAAGTGCTCATTTCCTTTAAGAATGCCGCAGTAGAACCACTGTGGTCGGATATGAACCTCGCCGTAGACCGCGGCGAGTTCATCGCCGTTTTAGGCCCCAACGGCGTGGGCAAGTCCACGCTGCTGGGAACTATCCTGGGTACCCGCCAGCTCACCGCGGGCAGCGTGGACGTCGCGTGCCGCGTGGGCTTTATCCCACAGCAAAGAATGTTCCCCCAGGACCTGCCCCTGCGCGCCCGGGATCTGGTGTCACTGTCCCTCGCCCACGGCACCCTGCGCAACCGACGGCCTGCTCGGGGCCGCGTCGACGAGCTCCTCGCCGAGGTCGGCGCCACCGGAATTGCCAACCGCCGCGTGGGCCAGCTCTCCGGCGGCCAGCAGCAGCTCATCCGCCAGGCGCAAGCCCTCGCCAACGACCCAGAGCTCATCCTCGCGGACGAGCCGCTATTGTCCTTGGACCCGGCACGGCAACAGGCAACCGTCGCCAAGCTCGACGCCTGGCGCCACGAGCGCGGCACCTCCGTGTTCTTCGTTACCCACGGCATCAACCCGGTGCTGGGCGTGGTGGATAAGGTGCTCTACCTTGCGCCCAATGGTCACATGTTCGGCACGGTCGATGAGGTCATGCGCTCCGAGGTGCTCTCGGAACTCTATGGCTCCACCGTGACCGTTCTCAACGTCGATGGGAGGCTCATCGTTGTCTAGATTCATCGAAGATACCCAGTACCTGCTGGGCGTTGATTTCGTGCAATCCTCGCTCATCGCCTGCGCGCTGCTGGGAATCCTCTCCGGAGTGATGACCTCACTCATCGTCCTGCGCCAAATGTCCTTCTCCGTGCACGCCACCTCTGAGCTCGCGCTCATGGGCGCGGCCGCCGCCCTGCTGTTCGGCCTCAATATCGGCTTCGGCGCGATTGCCGGCGCCATCGTCGCCGCCATCATCCTGGCGGTGCTGGGACTGAAAGGCCAACAAGACAGCGCTATCGGCGTGGTCATGAGTTTCGGCCTGGGACTCTCGGTTTTGTTCCTGCACCTCTACCCCGGCAACGCCAAAACCGCGATGACGCTCCTAACAGGACAGATCGTTGGCGTCTCCTCCGCTTCGGTGTGGCTGCTCGCCGCCACGACCGCCATCATCGTCGCCGTGGTGGCGTTGTTCTGGCGCCCGCTGCTCTTCGCTTCTGCGGATCCCGTCATGGCCCAAGCCGCCGGCGTCCCGGTGAAGTCACTGGCGGTGTGTTTCGCCATCCTCGTTGGTCTGACGGCCGCGCAGTCCGTACAGATCGTCGGTTCCCTACTCGTCATGGCGCTGCTCATCACCCCGGGCGCAGCGGCAGTACAGATTACCTCCTCCCCGCTGCGCGCGGTGGTATGGTCCACCGTCTTCGCGGAGGTCTCCGCCGTGGGCGGCCTGGTCCTCTCCCTGGCGCCGGGCCTGCCCGTCTCGGTCTTCGTCACGAGCATCTCTTTTGTTATTTACCTGGTCTGCCGCGGCATCGGCTGGGCTCGCAGCCGCAAGGCCGTCCGCGACGACGTCGCCGCCCGCCGCGCCTCCCAGGAACACTTCCGCGCCGCCACCGATCGCGCCGACGCCGAGACACACCACACCTCGACGCACGATGAGCACTGCGCGCATCAGGATTAGGCTAGATGCGTGACTTTGGAACGCCGTAGCCTCGAATTACAAGACCGCACCCGCACGTACCTCGTGTACCGCCCGAATGATGACGTCGAGCGCCAGAGAGACCTCCTCCTGTTCTTCCACGGCTCCCTGCAATCCGCGAACGTCATCCGCCGCTTCACTAACGGCACGTTCGATGACCTCGCCACCCGCCACGGCATGCTTGCGGTCTACCCCACCGGCGTGGAACAGCACTTTAACGATGCCCGCGCCACCCTGCCCGTCGCCGCGCGCGAGCTGGGCATCGATGACGTCGCCTTCACGCGCGCCATCCTCGACGAGCTGCGCGCGGAGCAGGAGATTAGCCGCGTGTTCCTCTGCGGCTTCTCCAACGGCGGGCAGATGGTTATCCGCTTGCTCTTCGACGCCCCCGGGCTTGCCGATGCCGCCTGCATCTTCGCCTCCACTCTCGGCGCCGGCGCCAACCATGCGCCCACCAATCCGGACTCGGCGTACCAACCCACCCCGGTCATGTTCGTCCACGGCACGGGCGACCGGCTCGCGCCCTATACGGGCGGAACGGCGGGCATTGACCCGAAGCGCACCCGCGGTGCCGTCACCGGCGCGCAGGAGAACGCCGCACGCTTCGCGGAGCTCAACCATGCCGCCGGCCCAGAGCGCACCCACCTTTTCCCCGACACCGTTGTCGACCGCTGGGAGCCGGCAGACGCCACCGGCGCGCCGGTCGAGCTCGTGAGCGTCGAGGGCATGGGCCACGTCATCCCGTCGGGCAACGAGCTGGACCCACGCCTGGGTAAAAACACGGATTCCTTCATCGCTGCCGAGCTCGTGGAGGAATTCTTCGGGCTCTAGACTGCGCGTGCGCCCCATCGTGTCTCACTCCACTCAGCCCCAACCTCGGGTCGAGGCCGTTCGTAGGTGAGCGTCGAGAAGCAATAATTGTGGATTACCGACCAGTGCTTTGGCGATTCCTAGACGCTGTTTCATACCGAGCGAAGCATGCTCGCAGGAAACACTGTGGTGCAATGAAAGGCCTACAAGGGATAAAAGATCCTTCAGTTCATCATTCAGTGAACCTTGTTGTAGTGGTCGGCAATGTCGTTGACGATCGCGTAGAGGTCGCGTTCCATCGCGTAGGTTTTCTTTTCTCGCGTACTGACTAATCACACTTGCGACCCATTGTTATCTAGAGAATTATTACGTCCCAGCGTGATGTTGCACACGTCTGTGCATGTATGCACTCTCGATGTCACGGTTTGCTGGCGAAGATTCTTCAAGTTACCCGCAGCTGAATCTGTACAAGGTGAAAACGGCAGGCAAAGGACCGAGTTGTCCTCGTCTCTAAGCCGTGGAACCCCAATCCTCCAGAACCTTGTATTCGGCACACGCACGCAATCTGAATGTTCAAGATGTGAAGTACTGGCCAGCAACCAAGAAGTAAAGATCGCCATCCAGCTTTCTCGGCCCTGAATCTAGCATCCGGAGGCGTAGAGAAACTCACGCAACGACTGAAACGCCAGCGTCTGTGTCACGTCGCGCAGCTCAAGGAAGAACCCATCTTCTGTAATTTCAACAATCCGCGCACCGGGGATGGCTGCCACAATCGGCGAGTGCGTCACCACGATGAACTGCGCACCCGCCTCCGCGGCGCGATGGATTTCCGCCATGAGCGTCATCTGCCGCACGAGCGAAAGCCCAGATTCCGGCTCGTCGAGGATGTAGAGCCCGCGCCCATCAAAGGAACGCTGCACGACGTCCATGACGGACTCGCCATGCGACATCGCGGTCGAACCAACGTTGTAGTGCGCCTCCGCTCGCAGGAAGTAGCCGTCCTTGGGCGCGGTACCTAGCCGCAGGCTCGCCCACCTCCGGAGGGGATTGATGGGACCGGCGGAGCGCTGCACACCCCATATCCCACCGCGCTCAGGAAAGCCGTACTCGAAGGCAATGCCCTCGGCGAGCGTCGACTTTCCTACCCCGTTGTCCCCGGTCAGCACGGTCACCGGCGCACGCAGGTCCAGTCCTTGGCGTCGCAGCGCCACGAAACCAGGAACGGAGGACACCCACTCAGGTCCGTGGCCGCCGTCCAGCGCGGCATAGGCGTCGACATAGAAGTCTCTCATTCGCCCTCCCCAATAAGAAACGCGGCGGTTCCCAATGGATCGGCAAGGAACTCGCGCGCGGCGTGGACAGCTTCCGTCGCTTCGGGAGCGACGGGCGCAATCCCCTTGTCGCCGAACGCGTAGACGGTCGCGCCTTGCATGCTGAGGAAGACTGGCGAGTGCGTCGCGAGGATGACCTGCGCGCCCTGGGCGGCGAGGCGCTCGAGCTGCGTGACAACCTCGACCTGCCGGGGATAGGACAAGCCGTCTTCCGGCTCGTCGAGAATGATCATTCCGTCAGAATGGAAGCGTCTCTCGACGAGGGCGAGCAGACCCTGGCCGTGGCTGAGAAACGGCAGGTCACTGAGCGGATCGGGATTCTCCGGGCTGTGGATCTGGTGGTGATACTCGCTCAAGTTGAGGAAGGTCTCGCCGCGCAAGAAGTACACGTCGCGCGGGTTGTGCGCCCGCGAGCAGATGAGCCACTCGGGATAGTCCTCGTCGCCGGTGGCAAACCGGGCGTGGCGCGAGCCGCCCTCGGGATTGACGCCAAGCCCCACGGCGATGGCCTCGAGCAGCGTGGATTTTCCGGCGCCGTTATCCCCCACGACGACGGTCACGGGCGTAGGCAAACGCAAGGCGCCGCCGGGCAGCGCTGCGATGAGCACGCCCAGGCGGCGCATGTGTTCCGGCACGCCGGGCAATCCCTCCCCAATAAGCTCCGGGGCGGGACGCACACTCGTGAGGAACATGGCGACGAAAGCGTGAGCCTACTTCTGGGCCGCGCGACGCTGGCGGGCGAACTCGGAAAGCACCGCACCTGCCGCCACGGAGGCGTTGAGGGATTCAACCCAGTCGGTCATGGGGATGGACATGATGGCATCGCAGTTCTCGCGGACGAGGCGCGAAATGCCTTTGCCCTCAGAGCCGATGACGATGACAACGGGGTCGGTGCCACCGTTGTAAGTATCGAGGGTGTGCTCGCCTCCCGCATCCAGGCCAACGACCTGGTAGCCGGCTTTCTGGAATTCCTGCACGGTGCGGGTCACGTTGGTCACGCGCGCGACAGGCAGGCGTGCTGCGGTACCGGCCGAGGTGCGCCAAGCCACCGCGGTAACGGAGGCCGAACGGCGCTCCGGGATGATGACGCCGTGGCCGCCGAAAGCAGCGACGGAGCGGATAACCGCGCCGAGGTTACGGGGATCCGTAATGTTATCGAGGATGACGAACATACCCGGTTCCTGAGCATCGCGGGCCCGATCCATCAGGTCATGAACGTCGGCATACTTGTACGGCGGGATCTGCAGGCCAATGCCCTGGTGCATGCCGTTGCCGGTCATGCGATCCATCTCGTGGCGCTGGACCTCAAGAATCGGGATGTTGCGGGTATTGCACATGGCCACTGCCTCCGACAGGCGGGCATCATTACGCGTGCCCTGCACGATGTAGAGGGAGGTAGCAGGCACCTTGGCGTGCAGGCACTCGATGACCGGATTGCGGCCAACGACCATCTCCGCGGTCTCCTTGTGGTGGCGGCCCGAGTTGCGGCGTTCGCGCTCCAGCTTCGCCTTGTGCTTGGCGTGGTAGACGCGGTCCTCCGCCTTCGGCGTGGGCCCCTTGCCGGCTAGGCCCTTGCGGCGCTGACCGCCAGAGCCCTTCGTAGCGCCCTTCTTATTCGTCTTGCGGATACCTGCGCCGCCGCGGCCATGGGTACGTGCCATAATTCTTCTCCTTATGTTGTCCTCGGCTTCTGTGCTGTCCTAGGCCTTTGCCAAGGACGTTAATCCGCCAAGGACCAGGTGGGGCCGTCGGCGGTGTCGGTGATGGTAATACCCGCGGCTGCAAGGCGGTCGCGCACAGCGTCCGCAGTAGCCCAATCCTTTTCTGCGCGGGCGGTAGTGCGACGCTCCAACTCGGCTCGGACGAGGACGTCCAATGCCGCATCAGCGCCGCTTTCTTCGCCACTATCTTTCCACTGTTCATCGAGTGGATCAAAGCCAAGAACCGCAGCCATGACGCGCACCGCCCCGGCAAGGCGCTCGGCTTCCTCACGGTTGCCTTCTCCCAGCGCCTTATTGCCCGCGCGCACCGTGGTGTGGATTTCCGCCAGCGCCTTCGGGACAGCAATGTCATCGTTCATTGCGTCCTCGAAGGCCGCGGTCCACTGGCCCTTCTCGACGCCCTCGAACTTGCCCACAAAGTCCTCAATACGACGGTAGCCCGCCGCGGCCTCGGTCAGCGCTGCCTCAGAGTATTCGAGGACCGAACGGTAGTGCGCGGAACCCAGGTAGTAGCGCAGCTCCACCGGGCGGACGATATCCAGCATGTTGGCAATGGAAAGCACGTTACCTAGGGACTTGGACATCTTCTCACCGGACATGGTCACCCAGTGGTTGTGCATCCAATAGTTGGCAAACCTATCGCCGGCCGCATGGGACTGTGCAATCTCGTTCTCGTGGTGCGGGAACTGCAGGTCCAGGCCGCCGCAGTGGATATCGAACTCGCTACCCAGGTAGTAGGTGGACATGGCCGAGCACTCCAGATGCCAGCCCGGACGGCCGCGCCCCCAGGGAGTGGGCCAGGACGGCTCGCCCGGCTTAGCCGCCTTCCACAGGGCAAAGTCCTGTGGACTGCGCTTGCCAGCGTTGTCTGTTTCGCCCTGTTCCATCTCCTCGACGCGGTTGCCCGACAGCGCGCCGTAATCCGCCCCTTCCGTGGCATTCCACGCGGCGACATCAAAGTAAACGGAGCCAGCCTCATCGTCCTCCCCCGCTGGGCCCCCAGGCACGGCGTAGGCGAAGCCGGCGTCGATAAGCCTCTGCATGTACTCCACCATCTGGGTCACAAAACCCGTCGCGCGCGGCTCCACAGAGGGCGGCAGAACGCCCAGGGTGTTATAGGCCTTGGTGAACTCGCGCTCATAGGTGGATACCCACTCCCACCAAGGGCGGTCATTCTCGGCTGCCTTGGTCAAGATCTTGTCATCGATATCAGTGACGTTGCGCACGAGTGCCACGTCATAGCCCTGTGCAAGCAGCCAGCGGCGCAGGATGTCAAAGGCAACGCCGGAGCGCAGGTGCCCAATGTGCGGCTGGGACTGCGGGGTGGCACCACACAGGTAGATCGACGCATGGCCGGGACGAACCGGCTCGAACTCACGTTGGCTGCGGGTGGCGGTATCAAAAATGCGCAAAGTACTCACCCGGCCCAGTCTAATTGACCCCTTGATAGGATTTCACCACGGCCGATAGTCACACGGAGCAGGACTGGGCGCAGTGCCTGTCCATTCAACCCGATTTAGGTCGCGGATGGATGAGCAACGTCACTTTTAACACTGATACCTGGCGGCTTACAGCAGCGTGATGGGATTGTTCCGCACTCAATTGACCTAAGACAGGAAGGCGTCCCGTAAAAGGCATCTGTCACAAGGCATCTTTGGGTCCAAAAACGCCATCTGCCACGAATAAATGGCGTTTTCAGCCGTGAAAACGCCATTTGACTGATGCCTTTTGTCAGACGCCCTTTGCCAGATGCCTCTAGCACGTCGACGGAGGCACGCAACTGTTCACGGAGCTAACGGTAAAGCATAAGCTCGACGCGCCTGAGCTCGTCATATAAAGCGCGCTCCGCTTTCGAAAAGCGACCGGACTCTGCAAGCATCCGCAAATCTTCAGAGCTAAGGTTTTCACCAACCGCAGCTTCCAAGGCGTGCAGGAGTTCGTCGTGCCGAGCACGAAGTGCCTCGGTATTGGTAATTCGCATTGTCAAAGCCACAGCGTCCTCCTTTTCTGATGACTTTACGTTAGGAATTGGGAGCGCGCCAGACCACGGCGGTGGCCACGGCTGCGCGGCCCTCCTTACGGCCGGTGAAGCCGAGGTGATCCGTCGTCGTGGCCGAAACAGACACAGGGGCGCCGAGGATGTCACTCAGCACGGACTCGGCTTCCTTCCGCCGCGGTCCCATCTTGGGGCTCTGCCCAACCAACTGTGCGGCGGCGTTGCCGATAATGAAGCCTTCCTTCTCCAGCAGCTCGCGGCACTCGCGCAGCAGCTGGGCACCGGAGACCCCGTCGTACTCTGGCCGGCCCACGCCGACGAAGGAGCCGAGGTCGCCGAGGTTGGAGGCGGAGAGCAAGGCGTCGACAAGCGCGTGGCTCACCACATCACCATCGGAATGGCCCTCGCAGCCATCCACGTCCTCGAAGAGGAGACCTGCGATCCAACAGGGTTTTCCGGGCTCGATCTGGTGGGCGTCGGTGGCGATTCCCACGCGCGGGATAATCGGGTTAGTCACTAGGCACCTCGAAGATGGTCGGTTCGGCCTCATCCGTCACGGCCTTGGCCAGGACGAGGTCAATGGGGGTGGTGATCTTGAACGCGAAGGTATCTCCCTGCACGGTCTCCACGCGCTCGCCGTGCCATTCCATGAGGCTGGCGTCATCCGTGGCGACGAAGTCAGGGTCCTGCGCCCAATAGTCTAGGTTGGCGCGGCGCAGCGCGGCCAGGTTAAAACCCTGCGGCGTTTGCACAGCGCGCAGACGGAAACGGTCTGGGGTGGACAGGACCGTCTGGCCCTCCACCTCTTTGATGGTGTCTGCCACGGGAAGGACCGGGATGACTGCGGTGGCGCCGTCGAGCACGCGCTTGGCGACGCGCGCGATCATCCCCGGCGGCGTCAATGCCCGGGCGGCGTCGTGGATGAGCACCACGGCGTCCTCCTCCGGGATTGCTTGCAGTCCCGCCCAGACGGAATCGGCGCGCTCGCCCCCGCCGTGGACGATGCGAATGGGTACGTCAGAATCGATGCGGCCGAGGATGCTGGAGGCATAATCTTCCATGGCCGGGCTGACCAGCACGATGATCTCATCAACGAATTCGGAGGTGATCATCGCCCGAACGGAGCGCTCCAAGAGGGTGCGCCCGCGTAGCTCCACGTAGGCCTTGGGAACGTCTGCGCCGAGGCGTGTGCCCTGCCCGGCAGCCG
Source organism: Corynebacterium sp. HMSC055A01 (assembly GCF_001809405.1). Lineage (NCBI taxonomy): Bacteria > Bacillati > Actinomycetota > Actinomycetes > Mycobacteriales > Corynebacteriaceae > Corynebacterium > Corynebacterium sp. HMSC055A01. The sequence goes on from NZ_KV797521.1 coordinate 69,578, forward strand.
CGACGAGAGCAATGACGCGGGGGGTGGGCTGGTCCTTAGTCTTCGTCGTCGAAGGAGAGGTCATCGAGATCGACGTCATTGTCAATGTCGGTGGTAATGGACTTGTCATCCACCAGGCCAGCGGCGCGGTGACGCTCGATGGTGGCGTTGATTTCCTCCATCATGGTGTCAGCCTTCTTCTCATCAACCGGCTTGGCCAGGGAGAGCTCACCGACCAGAATCTGGCGGGCCTTGGCCAGCATGCGCTTCTCACCAGCGGACAGGCCGCGGTCCTGGTCGCGGCGCCACAGGTCACGCACAACCTCGGCCACCTTGTTGATGTCGCCGGAGGCGAGGCGCTCCTGGTTGGCCTTGTAGCGGCGGGACCAGTTGCCGGCTTCCTCAACGTCTACTTCGCGCAGAACGGAGAAGACCTTCTCGAGGCCTTCCTTGCCCACGACATCACGCACGCCGACCATCTCAACGTTCTTGGAAGGCACACGGACCACGAGGTCGGACTGGTTGATTTGGAGAACGAGGTATTCGAGCTCCTCGCCGCCCATCTCCCGGGTTTCAATCGCCGTAATCTTGGCGGCGCCGTGGTGGGGGTAGACGACGACCTCTCCGACCTTAAATTCCATTGCCACTCCTTGTGAAGCCTTTGAGACGGTGCCCATCGTGTGCTCTCGGCGTACTCTCGGTGGGCCGCATATACAGGGAATCTATTCTAGCACGCAGCCATCGTGCCCCGCTCCCCCGCCCGGGTACCGCCTGCCCGCCGCCTTACACCACGGTGACGCCCCATAGAAAGCTCGGCTACCCCCGGTCTACCCAAGGGGTTTGCTGGAAACTGTGTGCTTTCTACCCAGAGGTACTAGGCTAAAGCGTTGATAAGCTTTGTGATCGCAATTCAATGGAGGACACTCACAGTGCAGTCCCTGAAGTCCGCCGCTCGCTGCGGTGCCATCATGTCAGTTACCGCCCTCTCCGCGCTGGCCTTGGCGTCCTGCTCGGCCGGTCATGTTGCGCAGACCGCGGAAAAGGTGATTGCTGTCGACGGCGCATCCGCAAGCTCCGAAGATGGAAAGGTGGCCGTACGTGACGTCACCATTCAGGTTGAGCCGGACACCGGTGAGACCTCCCTCAAGTTCGTCGCCGTCAACCAGGGCTACAAGGTCAACGACGTCGTCCTCGAGTCCGTCAGCGTCGACGGCCAGGATGTTCCTCTGGAGGGCGTCGAGCCGCTCCCCCGCGATCATTCCCTCTTTGCTGATTCCCAGACGAACCTGGACCGCCTCCCCAAGGACGGCAAGGATGAGAACATCACTTATGTGACCACCTCCCTGGAGAACGAGGACTACGCCTTCGGCGGCTCCCGCCCGGTGACCTTCACCTTCAACACCGGCACCATTGAGGTTGACGCCACCGTGTCCGCCTCCCCGCTGCAGTCCGGTGACTTCGACCGCGACCCGCAGTCCACCGAAGGCTACGCTGAGAACAAGTAAGCCTTTTCCTCAAAGCGCAACCGCCCCAGCTGCCAAAGTTTTCCCGGATCTTCGAATCGGGGGATTCAACTTCGTCAGTTGGGGCGGTTGCGTTTCGTATTAGTGCTTCCGTAGATGCGCAAAGGCCACCGCATGAGATACACGCGGTGGCTTAAAGTCTTAGCAAACTTCCTAGAAGCGGATCCTTTTACTTAGAGGAACCACTAGCAATCAGAGCGAAGGCAAGGAAGCCGTAGCTCAAAGAGGAAATGCCAAACGGTACCAGCAGAGCGTTCGGTGCCTGCGGGCCACCGACCTCAACCATCTTGTCGATGACTTGGTTGAGCGGCTCCGGGTAGGTAGCTGCTGAAGCAGCCGGAGCGCCAGCAACGGTAACAGCAGTTGCCGCGGCAAGAGCAACGAGGGAACGACGAATCTTCTTCATAGTGACTCCTTGAGAAAGTGTTGACGTGCGAGTTGATTTAGCGGAACAGCAGGTTTCCCAGGAAGCCCAGGGAAGAGGTGAGAGCTGGAACGAGAATGATGTTCTGAGCGTGGTATCCAGCAGTGTTAGCAATCTGGGTAAGGACAGTTGCGAGCGGCTCCGGAGCCTCCGCAGCGGAAGCAGCAGGGGTACCAGCCGTAGCGATAGCAATAGCAGCACCGACAGCAACGAGAGAACGACGGATCTTCATGAAATCACCTTTGGGTAGGGAGACGATAGAAACCGGAACACACTTCATCAAAAAGCTAAGTATGTTACCTGCCAAATAGCTTAACCTCTTCGAGGCATCAGCGCTGGGCAACTCGAAGCATTCCATTCATGCGGGGGTAAGCCACATCGTTGCTAATACAAAGCCTTGCGGTGAGCAATTTAAGCCTGACTGTCCGGTGCGATTACTAGAGTGTGAGACATGGCAAAAAAGGTTCGTCCCGTCCACACGTGTTCTGAGTGTGGCTTCGTCTCCCCCAAGTGGCTCGGCCGCTGCCCTGAGTGTGGCTCATGGGGGACGCTGCAGGAAACCGCGGCGGCTCAAAGCAGTACCGCCGCCCAAGCCGCCGTGTCTGGGCGGCGCCCCACAGGCTTGACTCCGACGAGCCCGGCGGTGCCGATAACGAAGGTCGGCGCATCAGCGACGAAGGCCATCAATACCGGCATCGGGGAGCTCGACCGCGTTCTCGGCCGCGGCATCGTCCCTGGTTCGGTCGTGCTCATGGCGGGAGAGCCGGGAGTCGGCAAATCCACCCTGCTGCTGGAGGTAGCCTCCCGCTGGGCACAGTTGGGCCGCACCGCCCTGTACGCCACCGCGGAGGAATCCGCCGGGCAGGTCCGCGCCCGCGCGGAGCGCACCGGCGCACTGCATGAGACGCTCTACCTTGCGGCCGAGTCAAACCTGGACGTCGTCTTTGGCCATGTAGAGCAGCTTAAGCCCAGCCTGCTCATCGTGGACTCCGTCCAAACCATGCACGCCGCCGGGGTCGAAGGAGTAGCCGGTGGTGTAGCGCAGTCACGCGCTGTGACCGCAGCGCTGACCACGCTAGCTAAAACCACCGGCATCCCTATCCTCCTCGTCGGGCACGTGACCAAGGACGGCAACGTCGCCGGACCACGCGTGCTCGAGCACCTCGTGGACGTTGTCTTGAACTTTGAAGGTGACCGCCAATCCTCACTGCGGCTGCTTCGCGGCCTGAAGAACCGCTTTGGCGCTACCGATGAGATGGGCTGCTTCGAGCAGACAGCGGCCGGAATCAGGGAGGTCGCGGATCCTTCCGGCCTCTTTCTCTCCCACCGCGGCAGCACCCCGGATGGCTCCGCGGTGACCGTCGCCATGGATGGTGTGCGCCCCATCTTGGCCGAGGTACAAGCGTTGACCGTCGATCCCGTGGCCAAGAACCCGCGGCGCGTGGTGACGGGGCTCGACGCCAACCGCGTCCCCATGGTGCTCGCGGTGCTGCAGGCCCGCGCGGGCGAGCGCACCAACGATAAGGACGCCTACGTGGCCACGGTGGGAGGAATGAAGATTCAGGAACCAGCCACGGATCTTGCCGTAGCACTCGCCACGTGGTCCTCCTTGCATGAGCAACCACTTCCGCCGAAGACCGTTGTCATCGGGGAAGTCGGCCTCGCCGGCGAGGTGCGCCGTGTGCCGAACCTAGACCGCCGCTTGTCGGAAGCTGCCCGCTTGGGCTACCGCCACGCCATCGTCCCGCCCGGAAATGTGGAAACCAGCGGCGGCATGCAGGTGCGCCAAGCGGCAACGCTGAGCGAGGCTATCGCCGCCGTTAAAGCAGGTTGAACGGGAGCGCTGGGGAGTAATTCTCACCGATGACGGAGTGCAGGAAATAAGCACCCGGCTCGGCTTCCTCACGCTCGGTACACTTGCCCGGTTCGGAGCGCTTGCGGGACCAATCCGCCTGGAAGTAGCGGGTCTCACCGGACTTGAAGGTCTGCTTGCCGGTTTCTACAGAGGCATAGCAGTCAGTATCGGCCCACACGCGCTCGTTAGAGCCCATCTTGTAAACCTCAAAGCGCAGCTGCTCTTCATCGAGGTCGATGGAGCAATCCTTTGTCGTCGGGTTAAAAACCTCCAGGTAGAAGGTCGGCATCTTACCGGCCGGGACGCTGTCCTCATTGGTCTTAGCCAGCACCTTGAGGTCCTGGAGGGAGCACGTCGTCTTGGACGGGTCCACGGTCAGCTCATCCGGCTTCGCCTCTGACGTTGGTTCTTCCTTGCCGGACTCGCCCGCCTCGGATTTCGCCGGTTCCGTCGAACCCGTCGCTTCGGCGGATTCCTTGGCTGAGGTGGGCTCCGTCGTTTCCGCTGCGGAGGTTGTTTTTTCCGAAGGTGCCAAGGTATCCGAAACCGCTGCCTGCTGCGACTCGGCCGCCGAGTCCTCCTTCGAACCGCCAAAGAGCGCGGTAGCAGCGAAGATAAGAACAACCACGAGTACCAAGATCGCCACGAGTGCGGCGACGCGACGACGCACGTAGATCTCTCGCGGCAGCTGCTTCGGGGTACGGGATGGCTCAGTCACAGGTCTTAGTTTAAGGGGACTCGAGCCCAACCCGGGCCAGCCCCAAGCCGCGTGTCTTGAGCAGCGGCTTCTACGCGCTTGGGGCCCGCCCAGCGCCCAGGGCTAATGAACTCCGTGCAGGACGACGGTCTCCACGCTGGAATCCTCAAGGAGGTAGCGCAGGCCGACGATGCCGAGCGTTCCGGCGTCGAGAAGCCGGCGTGCAGCCGGAATATCGGAGATGATCTGGGAAACCACCTGCGCGGTGTTTTCGCGCTCGAAGTCAGCGCGATCTTCGCGGCCATCACGCTTGGCCACCATCGAGGCCGCGGCAACTTGCTCGATGATCGGGCGCTGCAGGCCCGTGGGCAATTCGCCACCATCCAGGAAGTCCTTGGCCGCGCCCACTGCGCCGCAGGACTGATGTCCCATGACAACGAGCAGGTTGGCGTGGAGGTTTTCTAAGGCATAATCCAGCGAGGCCATCACCGCGCTGTCCAAAATGTGGCCCGCGGTACGGATGACGAAGGCATCGCCGAAACCAATGTTGAACACGTGCTCGATCGGCGCGCGGGAGTCCGAGCAGGCCAATACGATGACGCGCGGATCCTGGCCCTGGGTCAGGCCAGCGCGCAGCTTCGCGTCCTGGTTAACGGCGATGAGGTTGCCCGTAACGAGGCGTTGATTACCTTGCTGGAGGGCTTCCCACACTTTCTGTGGATTTTGAGGAACTTTTGCTAAAGGCATGTTTCTTAGCTTAGACCTCAGCGCCCTACACTGAGGTGCCTATGGATACCCAAGCTGTCGTGGAATGGTTCGATGCCCATGAGCGCCCCCTGCCGTGGCGCCGACCGGGTACCTCAGCGTGGGGTGTGCTCTTAAGCGAGGTCATGAGCCAACAGACCCCCGTCGCTCGCGTGGCCCCACAGTGGGAGGAGTGGATGCGCCGCTGGCCCACCCCACACGACCTCGCGGCGGCGTCCAAAGCGGACGTACTGCGCGCTTGGGGAAAGCTGGGCTACCCGCGCCGCGCGCTGCGCTTGTGGGAGTGCGCGAAGGAGATTGGTGAGGGGGCGGTTCCGGGGGACGTCGACAAGCTCTTGGCGTTGCCCGGGATCGGTGAGTACACCGCGCGCGCCGTGGCGTGCTTCCATTTTGGCTACAACGTCCCGGTGGTGGATACCAACGTGCGCCGCGTCTATGCCCGTGCCGAGGAGGGCCGCTTCCTCGCGCCGCCTCCCACAAAACGCGAGCTGGCACAGGTGGAAGCATTGCTTCCGGAAGAAAATGGGCCACGTTTTTCCGCCGCGCTCATGGAGCTCGGTGCACTGGTGTGCACAGCCAAGAACCCCGACTGCGCCGCCTGCCCCATCAAAGCCTCGTGCGCGTGGCAGCTCGCGGGCTGTCCGGAACCCAGCGAGGAAGAGGCAGCGCGGGCAAAGAAGCGCGTGCAGAAGTTCACCGGCACGGACCGCCAGGTGCGCGGGCTGCTTCTCGACGTCCTCCGAGGCTCACCCCACCCAGTTCCCCAAGCCGACCTGGATGCGGTGTGGCCGGACGCGACGCAGCGCTCGCGGGCGCAGGCCTCACTACTCGAGGACGGGTTGATGGATGTCAACGACGAGGGTCTGTTCCACCTGCCGCACTAGGCACGTGCGAGAAATCGATGAGGTGGCCGAAGGTCCAATCGCGGTCAGTTAGCAGGCGGGCGAGGATAAGCCCGCAGCCAATGGCCGCCACGGCCATCGAGGCGGTAGCGAAGTTGCTCAAGGCTTGGTCCATGTTCCCCACGTTGAGGTGATAAACGGTGCGGAACATGGAGGTTCCCGGGATCATGATGACGGACGCCGGCACCGTCGTGGTGATGCGCGGTAGATGCGCGCGCTTGGAGGCCACCGCGCCCAAGAGCCCCACGATGAGACCGCCGGCGAACGCTCCGACGTAGCTTGTGGCCCCGACCCCGATAAGGATAAGGCGTACGAGGTTGGCCACCGTGCCCACCGCAGCCGCCACGAGCACCATGCGGCGCGAGGAATTAAAGAGGAACGCGAATCCGGAAATGCCCAGGAAGCTGGCCGCCGCGGCGGCGAGGTACCACACCGGCGCATAGTCCGGGATGCCCGGTTCCGGTGTGAGCTCCGTGGTCCAGCTGACCAGGGCCACGGTAAAGGTGGCGGCGGTGATCACCGTCAGCGCATAGGTCAGGCGGGATAGCCCGGCCTCGAAGTCGAAGCGCGCGAGGTCAATGAGCGCGGAGAACAGCGGGAAGCCGGGAATGAGGAAGAGCACCGCGGCCACGTAGCCCGAGGAAAACTCTGACGGGTCCGCCACCCCGGCGGCGGCCACGGCCTCGGTGGTGAAGAAGTACACGAGACTGGCCACCGTTCCGGCTGCCACGATGCACCCCAGTTGGTGGACGTGCTTGCTGTGCAGAACCGCGCGGGTGAGCTGACCACAAAAGGCAGCGAGGGCCACCAGCAGAATCGCCAGCGGCGTAAAGAAGTTCAGGACCGCGAAAGAGGCGCACGCAATGGACGCCGCCGCAGCTAGGAGCCAGCGGTTCCACCGCTTGACCACGTTGGCCTCGATGACGTCGAGCATCTTTGTGAGTTCTTCCGCCGTGATGCCCGCGTACAGCCGGTGGTGGGTCAGGTCCTCTAGGGCTTCGATCCGGGAAGCGTCGACAGCCGGCGAATGCTGCTGCGCCACCACCGTGCGGAAGTCGCGGCCACGGTGGAACGTACAGGTGATCTGTGTGACGCCAACGTTGGCGTCGAGCCGATCAAAGCCGAGCGCGCGGGCGGCACGTTTCATGCCGCGCAGCACGCGGTAGCCGGACGTTCCCGCACCCATGAGCATCATGCCTAGGCGCAGGACGACGTCGGCCTCGTACCCCATACGGACATAGTCGCTGCTGGGGTGAGAAGTCATTAGCGCCAGCGCCCCCGGAAGTTCAGTCCACCTGGAAGATTGACCCACATGCCGCCGCGGGAGTTAAAGGTCACGGGACCGACCTTTGTTGACATCGAGGCACCGGAGCCGGAGAGATTGATCCAGCTATTTTTTCCGGTCTTCTTGCGCTTGCGAAAATAAATGCCCATGCGCGCTAGCTTAGCGCAGCGACGTCTCAGCGCAGCGAAGTCGCTGCGCACCGGCGACAGAGCGATTACCCTTACGGCATGAATCTAATCTCTCCTCGCGCACTCGTGGCGGCCCTTACGCTGGCGGCTTCTGCGCTGCTGCCCGTCACAGCATCGGCTACACCCGGCACGCCGACCTCCGCCCATCCGATTGACCACCTCGCAGGCGTCTCCGGCGTCACTGCGGAGAAGATCTCCTATGAGTCCACGCTCATGGACGGCTCCCCCACCACCGTCACCGGCGTCATCTACGAGCCTTCCGCTGCCTGGAGCGGCCCGGGTGAGCGCCCCACCATCATCTTCGCACCCGGCACCCGCGGCGCGGGCGACCAGTGCGCTCCGTCCAATGCCACGCAGTCGGTGGGCAACGTCGCGCTGGGACCGGCCAATCAGGTCACGCTCAATATGAACTACGAGTACGCGCTGTACCAATACGCCGCGCAGCAGGGCGTGCGCGTGGTCACGACCGACCTGGTTGGACTCGGCACACCAGGTCACCACACCTATGTCAACCACATCGAGGAAGCACACGCGGTTCTCGACGCCGCCCGCGCCACCCTCCGCCACGCGAACGCGCCGATAGATGCCCCCGTGGGTTTTGCCGGCTATTCCCAAGGAGGCGGTGCTGCCGCGGCCGCAGCCGAGTACGCGGCTACCTATGCGCCCGAGCTCAACGTCAAGGGCACGTACGCCGGTGCCCCACCGGCCGATCTTTTCGAGGTTATGAACGCGGTCGATGGCTCCTCCATCGTTCACGTGTTGGGCTATGCCATCAACGGCTATGCGGAGCGCAGCCCCGCGTTTTACAACGAGATCGTCACCGAAATGAACCCGCGCGGCATGCATTTCCTTGCCAGCGCCGCCCACGCCTGCATTGGTGATTCTATCGCTAACTGGGGCTTTACCCGCACCAGCCAGCTGACCAAGACGGGTGAATCCTTCGGCGAGCTCGTCCGACGCAAGCCAGCCGCCGCCCAGATGCTCGCGGAGCAAAGGCTAGGCCAGCATGCCCTCAACGCCCCGATGCTGGTCATGAACTCCCCCACCGATGACCTCATCCCCTACGAGCAGTCCCGCACGATGGCGAGCAACTACTGCTCACTCGGTGGCGCCGTGCAGTTTGACGCCGCCGACCCCGTCGACGTTCTTCCCCACTCCGGGGCCAACCACGCCGTTGGCATCATCAACTCGGTTCCGCGCGGCGTGGACTATCTGATCGATCGCTTCAAGGATGTCCCCGCACCCTCTAACTGCCAGGCTTCCTAAGACTTAGTGCAAACCACCCAAGGATGAGAATGGCTCCTCGGCCTGGATGTCGTGCAAGGGCACGCGCACCCAAGGCGAATCACTGTGTGCGAGCAGCTCGGTGAGCCGTTGCGATTGATCCTTCATCGCAGCGGTGACGTCGGGCTCACCATCACTCGCCCAGATCATTCGGCCCCACCAGAAACTTGCGGCTACGTCAGCCCACGACACGAAGTAGCGCTGCAGGGTCGCCACGGCCTTGTCCGAAATCTGAAGGAACTCTTCTGGAGAGATCCACCCCAGCTCCGTTGCCGGGCCACCAACGGCGTGAACACGGATTATGTCCCATGCGCGCGTAGTGGTGGGCAGTGCCGGGGCCGCTGCTTTGGCAAAGCCCTCCGAGCGCAACATCCTCACGAGGTAGCGGAACTTATGTTCTCCAAGGCGCGGATCCGCGCCTTGGGCAATAAAGAAGTCTTTGAGGAACTCGACCTTTTCCTCCACTTCCGCATCTAGCTCGCGCTCGGGGACGTTCTTCACGGCGTATGCGAGGGGTAAAACCAGGTCATTTTCCACGTGCTGGCCACCTTCGAGCAGAGCATCAATAACCTGATACGCTTCCTGTGCACCAGTGACCCCCCAGTTTTGCTCGAGAGATGTTTTGTAGTACTTGGCCGCCCTTGCGTTGATGGCCTCAACCCCTAGCGGGGTCGCAAACGCCTTATTGCTCTTGTACGTCATTCCCCAAGAGTGTCGGCGCACCTCATCTTTGCTCGGCGCCGGTTCCGGCCACGGGAACTTTGTAAGGCGGTAGATCCAAGTATCATCAAACTTTGCTGGCGTGAACGTTGAGCTCATACCCACACAACGTACCGAGGTTTCTGGCACGGTTCCGTGGTGCCCCATCCATCACCCCTATGCTGGGGGTGATCTACACCATAATTCAGCGCACCCAGTCACAGTTTTTGATGTGTTGTTAGTCTCGTGTGCATGACAGGACCCCAAATTGCATTGACAGACCGGCCAGATCTCGGTGCTGCGCTTAAACGTGCTGGTGATTCCGAGATTGTGCACGCTGCCGCCGCAGCCGTTGTAGAAGGCCTTGGTGTCGACGAGATTGTGCTGGAAGCCGCCGCTACGAAAGCTAGCGGGGTGGATGGTGCCGCGTTTGTCACCAACCGAAGGATCCTCGTGACCGCCGATAAGAAGGATCCATCTCATTTTGAGTTCCTTGAACTTGACAACCTGGGCAACGTCACAGTTCTGCCCTACCAGGATGGCTGGGCCGTCGTGGCTCAACTCTACAACACATACAAAGTGTGGAGCGGGTTCACGGAAAAGGCCGCGCGTCGCGTGCAGTTTGCCGCCCAGTGGGCCCTGACCGCAGGCCGGGAGGCACGAACGGAGGCCTCGCGCGCGGTGTCTTCGGAGGAGCTTTTTAAGCGGTGGAAAGAAAACAAGCACCGTCTCAATCGCAATAGCTTTGAAGAGCACGTTGAGTCGATGCGCTCCCTGTATTCCGATATTGATTCACGGTGGTGGACTGAATAATGAGCCGACTTGCATACCCGGGTTCGCCCGATCACCTTAACGGGGCGGAAGACACATCACACATCAAAGAAGGCCAGACAGTTGCGGATAATGGCTACCGCCATTTCATCAAGCATGGCGAACTACTAGACCCAGGCGCAGCTTCGAAGAATGCATCAGGCACCGCCTCCACGTCGAACCCCACCGCAGGCACGACAGGTTCCCATACCGATGCCCCGAAGCAAGGCCTCAGTGTAAAGAAGCAGCTGTTGCTCCTTCCGCTAGTAATCGCGGTCATCGTGGTGGTAGCGATTGGTTACGTCGCAGCTAAAGATGCCCTCTTTGGTGACAAGTCTGAGGATTCCGCCGCGCCTGCGCAGCCCGCCGCTGAAGCACCTGCCGATTCCGGGGCTTCCAACGGTGACACCGCCGGCGAGACCGGTGGCGATACTGCTGGCGACGCTCAAAGCGGCCTCACTCCTACCGACCATGCGCCCGAGCCGATTGCTGACTTCGTGGAAGTGTGCACAGATTATGAAGTGATGTTCAGCTACTACGGCGCGGATAACTCCCCTGCCCCAGAAGCGAAGGGCACCAACTGTTCCGTGGATACTACGAAGGCGCCTGAGGTTGGTTATGTAGTCTTCACCGATGATCCTGCTGCCACCGCCGCCGTTCGTGACGGCAAGCCCGTCTTGGACGCCGCTGAGATTCCGGCAGAATCAACGCGCGGTTCCACATTCAAGGCACAGCGATTGGAGGCCATCTTCACTGTTCAGGAGATCCTCGCGGATGATAAGGGAATCGTTGAGTACATGATCAAGAGTGATGACCCTGAAGTAGCAAAGAAAGCTCTGGTAGACCTCGGCGTGGCCAAGTAGAGCTAGAACGCACACTTTTGCCCGCCGCCATACGTTTTCATTTTATTGTCAATAAGCGTTGGTGGTGATAGGCTGAGTGCATGGCACACGAGCACCACGACCATGATCACTCCAGCACGCCGCTGCGCGCGCTCCTGATTGCGCTCAGTATTACCGGCATTGTCTTCTTCGCGGAGCTAATCGGCGGATGGTTGGCGGGCTCGATGGCACTGATGGCGGATGCGATGCACATGCTTTCCGACGCCGCGGGACTCATCATTGCGGTGATCGCAGTGTTGGTTGGGCGGCGCCAAGCATCAGCCCAGGCCACCTACGGCTACCGGCGAGTAGAGGTACTTGCGGCGCTAGCCAACGCAGTAATGGTGCTGGCAATCTCAGTGTGGATTGTCGTCGAGGCGGTGCGCCGCCTGCAGAGCCCGGCCGAGGTACAGGGCAAGGCGATGCTGATCATCGCGGTGATCGGCCTGGTAGCCAATGCGCTCTCGGCGTGGGTGCTGCACCGGCACCGCGAGTCCTCGATCAACGTGGAAGGCGCGTTCTTACACGTACTGGTGGACTTGCTCGGCTCGGTCGCGGTGATCGTAGCGGGCATCGTGGTGCTGACCACGGGATTTGTGGCGGCGGACGTGATCGCCTCTTTAGTCATCGCGGCGATGGTGCTCCCACGCGCGTGGCAGCTCATGCGGTTGTCGGCAAGCGTTCTGCTCGAGCAGGTTCCGGCGGGCTTCGACGCCAGCGTGATCGAACCCGTGCTGCGTCGGGTCGAAGGCGTTGCCGACATCCATGACCTGCACCTGTGGAGCCTGGACGGAGTCAACGTTCTCACGACCGTGCACATCGTGCGCGACGGCACCGTCGACACCGGTCCGCTGTTAGATGCCGCCCAGCACGTTCTGCGCGAACATGGCATCGAGCACTCCACCATCCAAATCGAGCCCCCAGAACACGAATCCCACGAGACAGTGTGCTGATTCTGTTCTAGTTGTGGGCACGCCGCCCACCGGGCCGTCCCGCCCACCGGTCACGCAAAGAAAGCCCCGAACCGCACGGAGTGTCACTCGCATGCGGTTCGGGGCTAATCCTTATAGGCCCAGCGCGGGGCCCAAGTCAGCGCTTAGAGCGGCTGGCCAGCACCGGCACCAGCCGGCGGCGGATTGCCGTCATCACCATCGTTGTTGTGGGATTCCTCGGCGGAGTCGCTACCGGACTCGTCGAGTACATCCGGAGTGACGGTGTCAGGGCCATCGGAATCCGGACCGTGGGACTCCTCATCGATCTCGGTGGCGAGTTCCTCATCGGCCTCACGCACGGCGGTCTCCTCGAGATCCTTGTCGAAGGTGTCCTCCGGCAGTGGGCGCGGACGCGGGGTGAAGGTGAAGGTGGCAGAAGAGTTGTCCTTGGACTCGCCGTCCCAGCCTTCAACGTCCACGGTGATGATTTCGCCCGCACCGATTTCGCCGAAGAGGATCTTCTCGGAGAGCTGATCCTCAATCTCGCGCTGGATGGTGCGGCGCAGCGGACGAGCACCCAAGACCGGGTCGAAGCCGCGCTGAGCCAGCAGATCCTTGGCCTTCTGGGTGAGCTCAATGCCCATGTCACGCTCGGAAAGCTGCTTCTCCACGCGGGCGATGAGCAGCTCCACCATCTCGACGATCTGCTCCTGCGTGAGCTGGTGGAAGACCACAATCTCATCAATACGGTTCAGGAACTCAGGGCGGAAGTGCTTCTTCAGCTCGTCGTTGACCTTGTTCTTCATGCGCTCGTACTGCGCATCGGCGTCATTCTCCGAAGAGCCGGTAAAGCCCAGTCCCACGGCCTTCGAGATGTCCTGGGTACCCAGGTTGGAGGTGAAAATGAGCACCGTGTTCTTGAAGTCCACCACGCGGCCCTGACCATCGGTCAGGCGGCCATCCTCCAACACCTGCAGAAGGGTGTTGTAGATCTCCTTGTGGGCCTTCTCGATCTCATCGAAGAGCACCACGGAGAAAGGCTTACGGCGAACCTTCTCGGTCAGCTGGCCGCCCTCTTCGTAACCAACGTAACCCGGAGGGGCACCGAAGAGGCGGGACGCGGTGAAGCGATCGTGGAACTCACCCATATCGATCTGGATGAGGTCATCATCCGAACCGAAGAGGAAGTTAGCCAAGGACTTCGACAGCTCCGTCTTACCCACACCGGACGGGCCAGCGAAGATGAAGGAACCAGAAGGACGACGCGGGTCCTTCAGGCCAGCACGGGTGCGGCGGATGGCGCGGGAGACGGCCTTGACGGCATCGTCCTGGCCAATGATGCGCTTGTGCAGCTCCTCTTCCATGTTGAGGAGGCGGTTGGATTCCTTCTCAGTAAGCTTGAGAACCGGAATACCGGTCCAGTGAGCGAGGACCTCTGCGATCTGCTCCTCACCAACCTCGGCGATTTCCTCCAAGTCACCGGAGCGCCACTGCTTCTCCTTCTCCGCACGCTCTTCACCGAGCTTGCGCTCCTTATCGCGCAAACCAGCGGCCTTTTCAAAGTCCTGCGCGTCAATCGCCGCTTCCTTTTCCTTGCGGACCTCGGCGATGCGGTCATCGACTTCACGCAGACCTTCCGGAGCGGTCATACGCTTAATACGCATGCGGGCACCGGCCTCATCGAGGAGGTCGACAGCCTTATCCGGCAGGAAGCGGTCATTGATGTAGCGGTCAGACAGGGAGGCCGCTGCCTTCAGCGCCTCATCGGTGTAGGAGACACGGTGATGTGCCTCGTACTTATCGCGCAGACCCTTGAGGATGAGGATGGTGTCATCGAGGGAAGGCTCTTCCACCTTGACCGGCTGGAAGCGGCGCTCGAGAGCGGCATCCTTCTCAATGTGCTTGCGGTACTCATCCAGGGTGGTGGCACCGATGGTTTGCAGTTCGCCGCGAGCCAGCTTCGGCTTCAACAGCGAAGCGGCATCGATAGCGCCCTCGGCGGCACCGGCGCCGACCAGGGTGTGGATCTCATCGATGAAGAGGATGATGTCACCGCGCTGGTTAATCTCCTTGAGCACCTTCTTCAGGCGTTCCTCGAAGTCACCGCGGTAGCGCGAACCGGCCACCAGGGAGCCCAGGTCCAGCGAGTAGAGCTGCTTATCCTTAAGGGTCTCCGGGACCTTGCCGTTAACGATATCGAGGGCCAGACCTTCGACCACGGCGGTCTTACCCACGCCGGGCTCACCGATGAGCACCGGGTTATTCTTCGTGCGGCGGGACAGCACCTGCATAATGCGCTCGATCTCAGAATCGCGGCCCACTACCGGGTCCAGCTTGCCATCACGCGCCGCCTGGGTGAGGTTGCGGCCGAACTGGTCCAGCACCAGGGAGTTGGAACGCTCACCGGAGCCGCCTGGGCCGCCACGTCCACCCTGGCCAGCGCCGGCACCGGCGCCCACCGGACCTGCACCACCCTGGGACTGGTTGCCCTCTCCCTCGTTGCCCTCATAGCCGGAGAGCAGCTGGATAACCTGCTGGCGAACACGCGGCAAGTCAGCGCCCAACTTCGTCAGCACCTGGGCTGCTACGCCATCGCCCTCGCGGATGAGGCCAAGCAGTAGGAATTCGGTGCCGATGTACTTGTGGCCCATCTGAAGGCCCTCACGCAGCGAGAGCTCGAGGACTTTCTTGGCGCGCGGGGTAAATGGGATGTGGCCTGTGTGCGGCTGAGAACCTTGACCAATGATCTCTTCCACCTCACGGCGGACATCCTCCAGCGAGATGCCCATGGACTCCAAGGCCTTGGCTGCTACACCTTCACCTTCATGGATAAGCCCCAGGAGGATGTGCTCGGTGCCGATGTAATTGTGGTTGAGCATGCGTGCTTCCTCCTGCGCCAAAACGATGACGCGGCGAGCACGGTCAGTAAACCTCTCGAACATTACCTCTTACCTTTCGCTTTAAATGTGTCATCCACTCTAACGCGCGGGGCGGACACTCCATTCACGATTTTTCTCCCCGCTTCCCCTAAACTCCCGTTTCCGCAGGCAGCGGCACTGTACGCCGGTAGCGAACAGGCACTAGAAAGCCCGCGTCACGCACCGGTCTGCCATGGAGGCCTCATCCCCTTAGAATGAAGAGGATTCTATAAATCTCATCGTCGACTCTCCGCGAAGGATTTCCTCTCACCGTGTCTATGCTCCCAGAATTTTTCACCACCCAGCACCAGCTGCGCCAAAAGGCAGTCTTGGACCAAGGAGCTGACTCCGCGCTCTTCCTCGTGGAAGATCCCTCACACGATGAGATGCTCGTGGAAATCTACGCCCCAGAGCACCGCGGCGTGCTCCGCCAGTCCGGCATTGTAGGACAGCTACAGCACAGCGCCATCGCACCCATCGTGGGCACAGGCACGATGAACAGCGGTCAGGAATTCTTTGTGCGCCGCAGTCTGCCGGGCGAGCAGCTTTCTAACTTCACCTCCTCCGGCGTTGGCGCGCACCACCTGTCCCGGGAGGAAGCCCTCGCCGTCTTTGCTCCATTGGCAGACGCCACCGATTTTCTGCTCAACAAGGGCCGCGCCAACTACGCCATCCGCGCACTCAATCCGCGTCGCATCATCCTGACCGATAACCGCTCGAATGCCTTCTTCGCTGCGGTCGGACCAGCCTCAAGTAACGAAGCTCCGAACGCAACAGCGAAAGAAGCAATCGACCGCCTCGCGCGCATCGTCGCCGCCGCCTGCCCTTCCTTCCGCGCAGCTGCCGCCTACCCCTCGGCTGCTGCCGTCGTTGACTCGCTGCGTAGCGCGGGCACGACCAGCACCAACACGGCTGGTGCGAATACCACTGGCGCGAACACCGCCGCAACGGGCACACCGCAGTGGCAACCAGAACAGCCCTACTCCCCCGCCCCGCAGGAGGGGTGGGGAACGCAGCCCCAACCGCAGGTCACAGCTTCCGCTCCCGCGAAGGGCTCCACCAAGCGTGGGTCAACCTCGAAGAAGAAAGTCTTCACCGGGCTCGGCGTGGGGCTTCTCCTCTTAGCCCTGATCGGCGGCCTACTGTGGTTCTTCTTGGGACGGCCGGCGTGGTCCGAGGCGGAGCAGGCGCTTGTCGACGACCACCCGGGACTCATCAGCTCCCGTCCCGGCGGGGAAGGCTTCAGCGGTGCCACCTGTGATGCCCGCGAACCGGAAGATGGTCAAGATGCGAAGATCACCTGCGTTGGTGACGGTGTGGGCTACTCCGTGGCGCGGTACGGGGACGTCGCCAAGCGCGATGCAGCCGCCCCGACGCAGGATGCACAGGAACTGTCCAACGGACAGTGCACCGTGAACAGCTACGACGTTTCCGACACCGAGCCGGTGTTCTACATGGGCGCCGAGGACTCCGCCGACGCCGTCCTCGTGTGGGGTGAGGATGCAGAGGAGCTTCGCCTGAACATGCCGCTGTGCTAATTCACGGCTAATTCACGCGCTTGAGCAGCGGCGCAATCACCGCAATGGCGGTGCCGGCCACGCCGGCAAAAAGGAAAGCCCAGTGCGTTCCCTGTGCCGTCGCTGCGGCCGGGCCCATCCCCGCCGCGACGCCGGCCTGGGTGCCGCGCGTGAGGAAGACAACGAGGAAGGCCGTTCCCATCGCACCCGCCAGTTGCTGGAAGGTGTTCATGATGGCCGACCCGTGCGAATACAACTTCTCCGGAAGCGAGGACAGCGCTGTTGTCATCAACGGCGTCATCATCAGGCACATGCCGAAGGAGAAGAGAACGTGCATGCCCACAACCATCCACACGGCTGAGTTCTCGCCCAAGGTGGCCAAGAGCCACAGGCTGGCCACCATAAACAGCGAGCCCGGAATCATGAGCGGGCGCGGGCCATAGGAATCGAAGAGTCGGCCCACAATCGGGGAAAGAAATGCTTGGAGAATTCCACCCGGCATCACCGCCAAACCCGTGGCAAAGGCGGTGACGCCCAGGGTGGTCTGCAGGTAGATGGGCAAGACCGTAACCATTCCCAGCATCAGGCCGAAGGACAATACCAGGATGAGCACCGCGAGCGTGAAGTTGCGAACGCGGAAGGGGCGCATATCCATTAGTGCACGATCCTCGAGCGCCAGACGCCGCTGCCGGCGGATGAAGACGATGAGCGCGATGACGCCCACCACGGTGACGGCGATGTCTACCCAGGCGCCACCCTGCAGCATCTTTTCAATCGAAGACAAACCATAGATCAGACCGCCAAATGCACAAGCAGAAAGAAGTACGGAGGGACCGTCGAGTGGGGTATCGCGGTTCTCACCCACATCACTCAGGCGCCAGAGACCAGCCACCAGGATGAGAGCGATGAGCGGCACCATGGCCCAAAAAATGACGTGCCAGGTGAAGCGGTTGAGGATTGCCCCGCCGACCGTGGGGCCCAGCGCCGGGGCGACGGAAATAACCACAGAAATAATGCCCATCACCGTGCCGCGGCGCTGCGGTGGGACCAGAGTCATGGCCACGGTCATGAGAGTGGGGATCATCAACGCAGTCCCGCCTGCTTGCAGGACGCGCCCGAGGAGCAGAGCGACGAAGCTCGGCGCAAGGGCCGCCACCACGGTGCCTGCCAGGAAGAACCCGGCAGAGGCGAAGAAAATCTGGCGCGTGGTGAGCCTCTCCAGCAGGTAACCGGTGGTCGGAATGACGACGGCCATGGTGAGCATGAATCCCGTCAACAACCACTGTGCGCTCGTGGCGGGGATGCCATAGTCCGCCATGATGGCTGGTAGTGCGACGGACAGCGAGGTCTCGTTGAGAATCATGACCATCGCTCCCAGCACCAGGATGCTGAGGTTGATGACTACCTTGGAGGGAATCTCAGCGGACATGCGGCCAGCCACACCTTTCTTTTCTCTGCTCTGGGGATACTCGCGCCAACGCTTCCGATGTCAGCGCGCAAGGAGTTTAGAGTACTCGCAAGCTAGCCGGGGATGCCACATGAGCCAGGGCAGCGAGGTTTCCTCGCTCCCCGGCAGGTGGTGGGGTTTTAAGGAATCGTTTCCATGTTGCGGGACGTGATGACCACGACGCTGCCACCGCTATCCAGGCTGCAGCCCAGCAGCCGGTTTTCTGGGGTATCCTCCCACAGTTTCGGCGCACCGTATGCACAGTGTCCTAGGTCAGTCTCGAGGTGGCCACGGCTTCCGCCCTCGCCAGCCTGCCAATCATGGTTGGCGTATTCATCCAACAATTCCATGGCGTCATTGCAATTCGTGCCGTCCTCTTGCACGTAGACCAAACCGGTGTCTTCACCACGCGTGCCGCTCTCACCACACACCGCACCGGTGTTGGCAATGCCATCCGCGTCCGGTTTCGCCGGGAAGGTATCGGAGTAGTACTGTCCATCATCCTTGACGGTGAAGTGGTGCCCGTTCGACTTGACCACGAACTCATTGCCGCTGTGCGCCTCAAAGGTTCCACCGTCAAAGCTCACGGTCTCGCCCTCGTTGAGCGTTTCAACCTCGGTGGGCCTATAGAACTCGATGGCCCACACAGGGAAGAAGCCACGGTCACTGCGGTAGCTCACCGCGTTTGACCTCCAGCTTTGCATGACTGGCCCCGGATAGATTGGCGGATCAGCAAACTCCACCTTGCAGTTTGGGCCGTCAGTCTCTTCGTGAATGAGGCAGAGGACGCGCCCATCAGGGCTCTTGACGGCCGGGATGGGGTTCGGAATACTCGCCCGATCACCGCCGGCCATAAAGTCCTTCGGATCGCGTTCCTTCAATCCGCCGGGTTTGTCTTTATCGGGCTTGGCGCTGCTCGACGCCGCGGCCTCAGTAGAGCTACTGGAGGCAGACTCAGAGCTAGTGGAGCTGGCTGAGTTCTGTTGAAACTGTGGCTCATCGCCCGCCGGTTCGCTCGTGGAAGAACACGAAGCCACGGCGCAGGCCATGAGGGAGGCAGAAAGGATAGAGAGAAGCTTCTTCATAACAATCATCGTCCCACGAATTAGTGCTGCGCTAGTAGTTATATGTGTATTTCGGAACATCTGGGTGTACAGCGTCGAGAAGAATGACCCGACCATTACCGGACAAATCACCGCAGTGCAGACGGCGTGCATCCGGATCCGGCATGTCAATGTACTCCGGTTCTCGGTAGGAACACTTCCAGCCGTCAAGCTCCAAAATTCCGCGAGAGTTCATTTCTTTGATGTCCCACTCGTAGTTGAAGTACTTGTCCACGATGTCCATTGCAGTCGTGCAATTCGTCCCGTCTGTCTGCACAAAGACTTTCTGACGGCCAAAATTGGTGTCAGCCTCGCCGCAGACGGTACCCACGGGCGCATAGCCATTGGAGTCCGGTTTAAAAGGATAGGTATCCGCCGAAAACTGGCCGCCGTATTTCACGGTGAACTGGTGCCCTTGGGCCTGAACGGTGAATTCATCTGCGCTGGGGGCTTCAAAAACCACACCGTCTATTTCGACCTTCTCGCCTTCCCCCAGCTGCTGCGATGGAACCTGGTCGCCGGCATCCACCACGCCGTTGGGGAAGAAGCCTGCGCCATCTTTGAAGGAAACCATGTTCGCTTCCCATTGCGGGTTCTCGGGGTCAGGCAGGATAGGCGGGTTCTCAAAGCCAACGCTGCACCAAGGCCCTTTAGAGCCCTCAGTCAGAGAACACGACACCCTGCCGTCTGGGCTCCTCACTCCCCAAGCAACCGTGGTCTCATACCTGAACCCAGTGGCGCGGAAGTCCTCGGCATCGCGCTCTTTGAGTCCGGAAGATTGAGAGCCAAACTCCGGCTCGCGATCTGTGGAATCGCTTTCTTCGGCGCTTTCAGAGCTTTGCGCACTGCTTTGAGAACCGGAGGACTCCACAACTTCGAATCGATGGGTTTCCTCGGTTCCTTCATCAGAAGAACACGCAACCAAGCCAGCCGTTACAAGCGGCAGTGTGAGAAGAGAGAGTAGCTTTTTCATGCTTTGTATTTTTCCACGCAGGCAGGCTTCTCGCTGAGTGATGTGCGCTGTGGCAACAAACTGGAGGCTGCAAAACAACAACGCACAAGCCTTCAGCTGTGGGGCTGGTGGCTTGTGCGTTGCGCGCGGAATGTGCCGCGGGGTGAGCTCTGTGCGAGTTGGCCTCGGGCCTACTTCTCCGGCTTCACAATCGGGAAGAGCACGGTCTCACGGATACCCAGGCCAGTCAGGGCCATGAGCAGGCGGTCGATGCCCATGCCCGTGCCGGCTGTCGGAGGCATTCCCTGCTCCATGGCGGCGAGGAAGTCCTCGTCCAAGACCATGGCTTCCTCATCACCGCCGGCGGCCAAGCGCGCCTGATCCTCAAAGCGCTCGCGCTGGATAACGGGATCCACCAGCTCCGAGTATCCGGTAGCCAGCTCGAAGCCGCGCACGTAGAGATCCCACTTCTCGGTCACACCCGGCAGGGAGCGGTGCTGGCGGGTCAGCGGAGAGGTCTCGACCGGGAAGTTCTTCACAAAGATCGGGCCCTCAAGCTGGTCCTCGCAGAGCACCTCCCAGATCTCTTCCACCAGTTTGCCGTGGCCCCAGCCGCCGCCCTTCGGGACGTCGAGCCCGATGACGTCGGCAAGCGCCTTGAGCTCCTCGACGGTGGAGTCAATGGTGACCTCCGGCTGGCCCGGGAACTTGCGTTGCAGAGCCTCGTTGAGTGAGGGGTACATTTCAATCTCCGGCCACTCTTCACCACCGAAGTCATACTCAGTGCCATCCGCCAAAGTAACGGTGGTGGAACCGAAGACCGCACGTGCCACCGACTGGATGGACTCGCGGGTAGTACGGGCGCAATCGTTGTAGTCGCCCCACGCGGCGTAGGTCTCCAGCATGGCGAATTCCGGGGAGTGGGAGCGGTCGACGCCCTCGTTGCGGAAGTTGCGGTTAATCTCAAAGACGCGATCGATGCCGCCGACGACGGCGCGCTTAAGGAAGAGCTCCGGCGCGATGCGCAGGTACAGGTCAATGTCCAAAGCATTGGAGTGCGTTACGAACGGGCGGGCTGCTGCACCGCCGTGGAGGGTCTGCAGCATCGGGGTTTCGATCTCTACGAAGCCCTCATCCTCCAGGTAGTTGCGCAGTGCACGCATGACCTTGACGCGGGTCATGGCATTCTTGCGGGCTTCCTCGCGCACGATGAGGTCGTTGTAGCGCTGGCGCACGCGGGTTTCCTCATTCATGTCAGCGAAGGACACCGGAAGCGGGCGCAAGGACTTCGCCGCCATGGTCCATTCGCTAGCCATGACGGAGAGCTCGCCGCGGCGCGAGGCAATAACTCGGCCGCGCACGGAGATGAAATCACCCAAGTCAACGTCGGACTTCCACGCGGCGAGGCGCTCCTCCCCTACCTCTGCAAGGGACAGCATGGCCTGCACCTGGGTTCCGTCGCCATCCTGCAGGGTGGCGAAGCACAGCTTGCCGGTATTGCGCATGAAGATGAGGCGGCCGGCGATGGCCACCTCAACGTCAGTCTCCTCACCAGCGCTGAGGTAGGTGACGCCCTCTTCCGCGGCTGGCTCCTCACCTTCGGCCACCACCTGGAACTGCTGGCGAAGATCCCGCAGGGAGATCGTGCGGTCTACGGTCACCGGATAGGGCTCGGTGCCGGACTCCAACAGTCGGGCACGCTTCTCGCGGCGAATGCGCAGCTGCTCGGGGACGTCAGTAACTTCAGTATTCTTCTTCTCGCTCACGGTTGTCTAGGGTAGTCGATCCCTATACGCTGGCGCGATCCCGGTTCACAGAGTGTTCATCTAGCGGTTAGACAGGATCAACCGCGCGGTCATCTCAACCGTATTAACTCATGACGTCCGTTGCGACACTTCGTTGCGACATCCCCTTGCGCAACCAACGATTTTCGATTTTTGGAGCATAACTTTCATGGCACTCAACGGCCGTAATCTCTTGGCTAACATGTTCACCTCGTCTCGTTCTTCTCTTACCTGCACCTACAAGTGCGGTAATGCCTGTTTCGGCGAATGCGAGAACACCTCCGACAACCCTTACTTCGGCGACCAGTTCTCCCGCCGTACCGCCCTGCGCGCCGGTGGCTTGGCTGTCGTCGCCGTTGGTGGTTCCTCTGCGCTGGCTGCATGCGCTGCTCCGGATGACAACGGGTCTGCGGCGGGCGGCTCCTCCAACAAGACCAGCGAAGTTAAGGGCTCCGACATCGAGCTCACCTCCGCCGAAGGCATGCACTTTGAAACCGTTGAAGCCAATACCAAGGATGAGGTCGTCATCCCGAAGGGCTATGAGCAGTCCGTTCTGATTGCCTGGGGTGACCCAGTCATCGAGGGCGCTCCGGAATTCGACGTCAACAACCAGACCGCCGAAGCGGCGGAGAAGCAGTTCGGCTTCAACAATGACTTCGCCGGCCTCATCGAGCACCCGGATGACAAGAACCGCATGATCTACATGTGCTCGCACGAGTACACCACCGAGCCGATGATGTTCCCGGACTACGATCCGGAGAACCCCACCGAGGAACAGGTGAAGATCGGCTGGGCCGGTCACGGCCACACTATCCTCGAGGTGTCCAAGGTCAAGGGCTCCGGCGAGCTCAAGCGTGAGTTCGGCCCGCTCAACCGCCGCATCACCGCCACCACCCCGTTCACCCTGGTGGGCCCAGCTAAGGGCACTGACCTGGTGAAGACCTCCGCCGACCCGAAGGGTGAGAAGGTCCTGGGTACCCTCAACAACTGCTCCGGCGGCGTGACCCCGTGGAACACCATGCTCTCCGGCGAAGAGAACTTCGACCAATACTTCGCCGGCGGCGACATCAAGGATAAGAAGGCTGCTGAATCCCTCAAGCGCTTCGGCATCGAGGAAGGCCCGTCCGACCGTAAGTGGGAAAAATACGATGACCGCTTCGATGTAACCAAGGAGCCGAACGAGCCGAACCGCTTTGGCTGGCTCGTGGAGATCAACCCGCTGGACCCGAAGTCCACCCCGATCAAGCACACCGCCGTGGGCCGCTTCAAGCATGAGGCCGGCAACATCCACATCACCAAGGATGGCACCGTGGTCTGCTACTCCGGCGATGACTCCCGCTTCGAGTACGTCTACAAGTTCGTCTCCTCCAAGAAGTACAAGGAAGGCGATCTCGAGCACAACATGACCATCCTGGACCACGGCACCTTGTACGTGGCCAAGATGGAGGGCAACTCCCCCGAGAAGGAAATCGACGGCTCCGGTGTCCTGCCGGAGGACGGCGCTTTCGACGGCAGCGGCGAGTGGGTCAAGCTGCTGACCTCCGATACCGAGAACAACAAGTTCGAGTCCCACGTGGACGGCATGTCCGCAGAAGAGGTCGCCGTCTTTACCCGTGAGGCCGCCGACAAGGTGGGCGCAACCAAGATGGACCGCCCTGAGGACGTTGAGGTTCACCCGGAGACCGAGAAGGTCTACATCGCGCTGACCAACAATAAGTACCGCGGCGCCACCGGCGAGAACGCTAAGAAGAACAAGGAAGACGCCAAGGAATGGGCTCCGGTCAAGGAGAACAAGAACGGCCTGGTCATGGAGCTCGAGGATGACCACGCCGGCGAGAAGTTCACCTGGAACCTCTTCCTAGTCTGCGGTGACCCGCGTGAGGCCAGCACCTACTTCGGCGGCTTCGATAAGGAGAAGGTCTCCCCGATTTCCTGCCCGGATAACCTGGCCTTCGATAACCACGGCAACCTGTGGATCTCTACTGACGGCAACGCGCTGGACTCTAACGATGGCCTCTACGCCGTGACCACCGAGGGCGAGACCCGCGGCGAGCTCAAGTGCTTCCTCACCGTCCCGGCGGGCGCGGAGACCTGTGGCCCGATCGTCGACGATGACCGCGTCATGGTCAACGTTCAGCACCCGGGCGAGTCTGATGACGCCACCTTCGACAAGGCCACCTCCCACTGGCCTGATGGCGGTAAGTCCACCCCGCGCCCGGCCGTGGTTGTGGTGTGGAAGAAGGGCGGCAAGATCGGTACCGAATAAGGCACCGACGCTGCGTAGTGCGCACTCTTAGGCGGTGCGCAGCTGCGCCTCCAGCACCTCCTGTGCGAAGTCCCACAACGGGGTTGCAACCCCAGCTTTGACGCCCATGCGTCGGATCGCTCCGACCTGGGCGTCTAATTCGTTGGGCAATCCTGCTTTGATGTCGCGCTGCATCGAAGACGTGCTGTCCGGGTGCTGTTGGCGGGCAAATCCCATGGTCTGTTCCACCACGTTCTCTGGCAGCTCCACGCCGAGTGCGCGCCCGACGGCCTCAACTTCCCGCATGAAGGCCTCGAGCTGGCCGGGGATTTCCTGGCAGAGGTACCCAATCGGTTTATCCACCAAGGCGCCCAGAGTGCCTGTCGGGGTGACGAACATGGCTTTCGACCAGACGTCGACAAGCGCGGCGTCGTGGAATTTGCTGGAGGCCCCAGACTTTTTCAGCGCGGCCGCCAGCTCCTCGCCCGTACGGCGCAGCGACTCCGGCGCCTCAGCACTCAGCGGACCAAAAGCCAAAGCCAAGGGCCCTGGGTTGCGCTTGATCTGCGCCGGCCCCAGACGGGTAGCGTAAACGCGAGCGACACCGGCGAGGATGTTTTCCTCCCCGAATTCCTCGGCCGCCAGGTAGGGAATCTCGACCGAGTTGTGCGTGGTCACCACCGGGATCCCCTGCAGGGCCTCGCGGTCCTCCGCGCTGCCAAAAGTCTCGTTGCCTGGCAGCGCTTTCGACGCGATAATCGCTACATCCAGCCCACCCAAGAGTTCTTTGACCTCAGCAAAGGTGTGCGCAGCCGGGACCTTAATGACCTCGGTGCTGGTGGGTTCCGCGTGGGCGTCAATCAACGTCACGCCCGTCTCCCCCAGCACCCGTAAGGTCTCACCGCGAGCGACGAAGGCGACGTCGTGGCCCGCTGCTTTCAGTTTTCCGCCAAAGTATCCGCCGATAGCGCCGGCTCCCAGAATTCCAATCTTCATGCCTCCAACCTAACTGGTGGAGACCTGCGCCACAGACTTTTATCCGCGCTGTTCTAAGTTACGGAAGCCAATACCCAACGGCACGCCCGCGTTATCGATGAGCCGCACCCCACCCACGGTGGCAGCAATAAAGAGGCGGGCATCGCCCTCTGCGGGGGCTTCACCCAGGTCGCGTCCGCGCAACTCCACGTACTCCGGCTCCACGTTTGCTGCGGCCAACACTTCACGTGCCACGCGCACAACCTCTTCGGCTCCGGACTCCGCCGCGTACGCACCGGCGGTGAGTGCCGCCGACAGCGCGCTGGCTTGCTCGCGGGCCTCTGACGCGACGTCGGCGTTGCGCAGGCTCATCACCACTCCGTCCGGCATGCGCACCGAGGGCACGCCCTGGACACGCGCCGCGATGTGGAGGTCCGTAAAGGCCTGCTGGGTGGCCACGAGCAGCTCGTAGTCCTTCTCCCCCATGAGCACATCGCTGGGCCCCAGCGCACAGGTCAGCGCCACAATGCGGGTCAGCTCCGCGCTCACGTCCTCCATGCCGTGATCGGGTGCGAGGACCCGCGTGCGCTGGCTCTGCTCGCCATATCGCCACACTACGTCAACGCCGCCGAGTGCAGAGGTGTCCGTCTCTGGGTCCACAGCCACGACGACGATGCCGCCGCGCACGCGCTGCGCCGCCTGCACCAAGGCCAAGTGCCCCGCATGGATATCGCGGCCCAGCGGCACGAGCACCACACGCTTGCCCGTCTTGCGGTAGGCGCCGCCGACCATGCGGATGCGCTCGATGTCCTCCACTAGGAGTTGTTCTGCCACGGCGCTTCCTTTCTTACTGCCCACAGTTCCAGTTCTTCAATCTTCTCCTGCCCGCCCACCATGCGGGCGACGTCGCGGTAGTTGCGCGCCATGCCCAGCTCCACGGCGGCAGGATAAGCATCGATGATGTCCCCGGCGTCGAGGTCGAAGGCGCCGCCCATATAGTTTTCGATAATCCCCGCCTTTATCGCCGCCCACACGCTGAGTGCACCGAGCATCTCCGCGTAGTACAACCGTGCGGCACGTTCGGCGCGCTGCTCCTCCGGCACCGTTTCTGCGGACTGGGAAATCTCCGATAGCAGCAGACCAATGACGGTTTCCGCTACCTCATCGGGCGCGCTCACCGCATAGGAGTCAGCCAATGGTGCTGCGGCAATCGTCACACAGCCTCGTATTTCCAGCTCATCGAGTGCTTCTACCCCAACCAGCAACGAGGTATGAATAATAATCTGCCTATGGCGCACGTGCTTGGCCACATCCCCAACAGCTGCCTCCAGCTCTCTCGCCGTTGCAGCGATAATCAGTGCATCGAAGCGGTCCAACTCGGAGGGGTCCTCAAGGCTCTCGATGGTGTGGCCGGCCCACTCGAGGCGCCGTGCGAAGTTAAGTCCGGCTCGGGAGTTACCCCAGACCGCCACCCGCATGCGTGGTGCCTGCATCTACTTCTTGTCCCCCTTGTTCTGCTGCTTCCTGCGCGCCATGAGCTCCGCCACGGAGACCGCGCCCTCGCGGTGCTCATCGCTGCGGCGGCGGCCACGGGTGCTGGGCTGTGCGGTGTCAGCCTCCGGCTTGCGGTGGCGGTGGTGCGGCTGCGCGGGGGCAGGGTTCGACTTGACGTGCTGCCCGCCCGCGGCGCCCTGGTTCCACTGCACGGCCTGGAAGCTATCGGTCTTGAACTCCGGCGCCTTTGGCTGGGGCTGTGGCTTCTCAGCCTTCGGCTGGGGTTGAGGCTTCGGCTGCGGCTTCTGCTGTGCCGCCTGCGGCTGAGGCTGCGTTTCGGTCATTGGGCGAAACGCCGAGGGACGGTTCTGAGAAGGCTGCGGCGCGCCGAAGGGCGATGGGGCTGGGCGGGTGCCCTGCTGTTCTGCGGGTTTCGCGGCGGGCTGCTCGGCTGGCTTCTGAGTGGGGTGCTGAGCTGGCTTCGCCGCCGGCTGCTGAGCGTTGGCACGGGCATTATCCGCCAACAGGTTGTCCAGCGGGTTGCTCACCGGGTGGGTCGGCTGCGAGCCGAGGCGGCCTGCCACGGCGTCGGCAGACGGCGCGCCACCGGACTTCTGAGTGAAGTTCACGTTGGTGGCATCGCCACGCTCATCCACGCTCGCGCCACCAGCCTTGCGCTCCAGCTCCTGGATACGGCGGGCCTCCGCGTACAGGGCGGCAGGTTCGTAAACCCACTCGCGCCCCGAGATCTCCTCGATCTGGGCGCGGATGGCCTCCAGCTCAGAACGGATCTCCGCAAGGACCTGGCTGTTGTCTGCTGTGGAAGATCCGGAGGCTGTCAGCGAGGAAGCAGCGTGGGCGCGCTCCACCGCCAGAAGCTCGTTGGCTTCATGGGCCTGACGGCGGTAACGCACCACCAGGAAGAAGCCCAGAACCGCGGCCCACAGGGAAGCGAGCAAGGCGATCTTCAGCGCATTCGCCGAGCCTGAAATCAGCATGACCAGGCTGGCAATGACAGCGAGAATGACCAAGACGATGAGTCCGATGGAACCGACGTCCGTCTTCGAACCGGACTGGGAAGACTCCACCGACGTTGGCGGCTGGGAGTCCGGCTGTACAGAAAACTGGGTCGTCGGGCGATCATCCGGGGCCGACTCGTGCTGGGGCTCAGGGGCGTGGTTCGGACTCGTCATGCCCACTAACTTACCGCTTGTGCACCATCAGATGGAGGTGGCACCTCGCAGTGTCGCTCCAACACCACTCCGGCGACGCACATCGCGGCACCACCCAGCGCCGAGGTCACCACCCCGGCCAGGTCACCGGCCGCAGCAACGAGCTCGCCGGCGCGCGGCACGACATAGACCGCCATTCCCGCATAGGCCCCACCCACGATGGTGCCGGTCCACGCGGAGGCTTTACCGACGAGCAGGAATTGCGCGATGGTCATGGGATTCAGCTGCGAGTTATCCAGGCCGATGCCATGCTCATCGTCCTTGGCGCCGCGCACCTTGAGGGTCAACAGCACGCAGACCAGCGCCATGGCCCACAGGGAAATCGACACCGTTGCCGGGATGGCCAGCATTGAGCCATAAAAGCGGGTGGTGAGGATGGCGGCCGCTGCGGCCACGAAGAGGGCCACGCCGACGAGCGCGCCGATCGACGTCCTCTTCATCGCCTACCCCACTTCCTTCACCGCTGCGACCTCGTCCTCATCGAGGCCCGCGATGAGCTCGCGCACCGGGGTGCCGTTGAGTCGTGCGTGCTCATCCGCAGCCAACCACGGCACGAGCACGAAGGCGCGCTCGTGCGCATAGGGGTGCGGGAGGGTGAGCTCCGGATCATCAGAGGTAACGCCGTCTATCTGCACGATGTCCACGTCCAAGGTGCGCGGACCCCAATGCCGCACGCGTACGCGCTCGGCGGCTTCTTCCAACTTCTGGCCACGGCGCAGCAGCTCCAGCGGAGTGCAGTCCACGTCCACGATAAGCACTGCGTTGAGGAATTCATCTTGGTCGGTCACGCCCCACGGCGGGGTGGCATAGACCGGGGAGGCCGCAACGGTCTCGGCGGCGAATTCATCGAAAACGGTCTGCAGGAGTGCGCGGCGGTCCTCCATGTTGGAGCCGATGGACAAGACAGCGCGCATTAGCCTGCCATCCGCTTCCGGGAGCGGCGCGCTACGACGGCGACGTCGGCAAAGGTGCGCGGGATGGGTGCCTTCGGCTTGTGGATCGTCACCTCGATGGCGTGGAGGATCTCGAAGCGCTGCATCGCGGTCTCGGCGACTTCAGCGGCCACCGTTTCGATGAGATCGCGGGAGGGGCCTTCGACGATGTTTGCTGCGACGTCGGCAAGCTCGGCGTAATTCACCGTACGGTTCAGGTCATCCTCGATGCCCGCGGTGTCCAACCAACATGTGACGTCCACGATGAAGGGCTGCCCCGTCTTCTTCTCTTCCTCGAAGACGCCGTGGTAGCCAAAGCATTCCAGGCCGGTGAGCTCGATGCGATCCGCCATGGGCTTAAGCCCTCCCCAGCGAAGTCGAGACCACGGTTCCTCCATCGGCGCCGTTGGCATAGCTGCCGGAGGCATGCTCGCCGCCGGTATACGCCGCGCCCGCATTCCAGGCGGCGGCCACATCCACAGCATCGCGGGAGACGTCGACCTCGTGCACGCGCACGCCCCACGCTCCCATCTGCGCGGAGATGGCGGTCACGGCCGCGGTGGCCGGATCCGCGAGCAGCGGGCTGGACTCGGCACCGCGATCCTCCCGGATGGCGGCGAGGAAGCGCTTGCGGGAAGCGCCCACGAGCAGCGGGAACTCGCCCTGCAGGAACTCCGGCAGCGCCTTGAGCAAAGCCCAGTTATCCTGCGGGGACTTGGCAAATCCCAGGCCCGGATCCACCACGATATTGTCGTGGCTAACACCCTCCTGCAGGGCGCTATCGGCGAGCTTCGCCAGGGACTCGTGGACATCGCGCACGACGTCCCCGCCGTGGTCGGCCACTCCGGCCGCGCTGCCGAATTGGACGGTGCGCCAGTGCATGAGGCACACCGGCAAGCCGGTAGCCGCCATAGTGCGGTACATCTCCGGGTCGGCGGCACCACCGGAGACGTCGTTGATCATGTCGACACCAGCTTCGGCGGCGGCTTGAGCAACCGAGGCCCGCATCGTATCCACCGAGGTCTTGATTCCCTCCTCGTGCAGCGCCTTGATGACGGGCACGACGCGGTGCTCTTCCTCTTCGGCCGCGACACGCACCGCGCCCGGGCGGGTGGACTCGCCGCCCACATCGATCATGTCCGCGCCGGAGTCCACCAAATGCCGGGCGTGTGCGATGGCGTCGTCGACGTTAATCCAGCGTCCGCCGTCAGAGAAGGAATCTTCCGTGACGTTGACGATGCCCATGACCAGCGTGCGGCCGGGGACGGTGAGGTTGCTGACTGCCATGGAAACTAGCTCCTAATGAGGCTCATGACCTCCGCACGGGAGGCCGCATTCTTCTTGAAACCGCCGCGCACTGCGGACGTCGTCGTGGTAGCCCCCGGCTTGCGGATGCCGCGCATGGCCATGCACAGGTGCTCACACTCGATGACCACGATGACGGACTGTGCGTGGAGGACGTCCACGAGGGCATTGGCGATCTGGCTGGTGAGGCGTTCCTGGACCTGCGGGCGCTTGGCGTACATATCCGCCAGGCGGGCCAGCTTAGACAGTCCGGTGACGTGGCCGTCGGGGCCCGGGATGTAGCCGATGTGCGCCTTGCCGTAGAAGGGCACAAGGTGGTGCTCGCACGTGGAGTAGATGGGGATATCGCGCACGAGGACGAGTTCCTGGTGCTCCTCCGCGAAGGTCTTGTGGAGGACCTCGGTCGGGTCCTGGTGCAACCCTGCAAAGACCTCCGCGTAGGCGCGGGCCACGCGGGCCGGGGTTTCGCGCAGACCCTCGCGGTCGGGGTCCTCGCCCACGGCGAGAAGAAGCTCGCGGACAGCGGCTTCGGCGCGCTCGTGATCGAACTCGCGCTGCGCCGGGATGTTATCGCTCATTGGTCTCGCCGTCCTTGTACGGGTTGTTGCGGTATTCGTTGTCTCCCCAGCCGGGCGCGCCCCAGGCGTGATCCTCCGGCTTGGCGTGGCGGCCGCGGCGCTCTTGCTCGCGTTCGCGTGGCTGTGCTTGCGGCTGCGCTTGTGCTTGCGGTTGCGATTCCGGCTGTGCTTGTTGCTGCGGTGCAGCGGACTCCGGCACGCGCGGAATCTCCTGGGTGACCTCGTTGCTGGGGCCCTTCTGCTCTTCAGCCGGTTGCTCCGCCGCCGGCTGGGTCTGCTCTGGGGCCACGGTCTCATCGTGTGCCCCATCGCTTTCGGCACGGTCCTCGCTGAGCTCGCGGCCGGTAGGTTCGGTGATCTCGGATTCACCGAAGAAGGTGTTGCCCTTCTCCGGATCCACGTAGTCACCTGCGTGCTGGCCAAAGCTGAAGCCGATCTCCTTGACCGGCGCCGCCGTCCCGGCGGCGTCAGCGGGCTCTCCGCCGTTTTCCTTTGCTCGCTCCAGCTCCGCGTGGCGGCGCTCGCGGGCGGCACGGGAGGCGTCGAGAAGCGTCATGCGTTTCGGCAGCTCCTCACCGCGCTCCTGGGCCAGCTCCACCGGGGTCTTCACCGGCTCGCGGCCAGCCTGGCGCGGGAAGCGGGCGTCCTCGTTCGGAAAGACGTCGAAGGCCTCGCGCGGCTCGATGCCCTCGAAGATGCCCTCGAGGTCCGGGCGGCGCAGGGTTTCCTTCTCCAGCAGCATCTCGGCGAGCTTATCCAGGTAGTCGCGGTGCTCGGACAGGATGTCATAGGCCTGCTGGTGCGCGCGGTCCAAGAGGTACGCCATCTGCTCATCGATCTTGGCGGCTACGGAATCCGAGTAGTCGATGGTTCCACCGCCGCCGGCGTAGCTGAAGGGATCGCCCTGCTCCTGGCCGTACTTGACGGTACCCAGGTCCGGGCTGAAGCCGTATTCGGTCAGCATGGAACGCGCGATCTTGGTGGCGTGCTCGATATCGGAGGAGGCACCGGTGGTCGGTGCACCGAACACAAGCTCTTCCGCGGCACGCCCGCCCATGGCGAAGACGAGGCGAGCGAAAAGCTCGTCGCGGGTGTACATGCCCTTGTCGTCTTCCTGCGCGGTCATGGCATGGCCGCCCGTGCGGCCGCGGGCCAGGATGGTCACCTTGTAGACGCGCTCAATGTCCTTGAGCGCCCACGCGGACAAGGTATGGCCGCCCTCGTGGTAGGCGGTGACCTTCTTTTCGTGCTCAGAGATGATCTTGCTCTGGCGGCGCGGGCCGCCAACGACGCGGTCGGTGGCCTCCTCCAGCGCGTCGTAGGTAATGACGTTGCCGCCAATGCGCGCGGTGAGCAGGGCAGCCTCGTTGAGCACGTTGGCCAGGTCCGCACCGGACATGCCGGCGGTGCGCTTGGCCAGCTGCGCCACGTCCACTTCCTTGGCCAGAGGCTTATCCTTGGCGTGCACACGCAGGATCTGCTCGCGGCCGGCCAGGTCCGGGTTGGTCACCGGGATCTGGCGGTCGAAGCGGCCCGGGCGCAGAAGCGCCGGGTCCAAGATGTCGGGACGGTTGGTGGCGGCGATGAGGATGACGCCCTCACGGTCACCGAAGCCATCCATCTCCACGAGCAGCTGGTTCAGGGTCTGCTCGCGCTCATCGTGTCCACCGCCGGTGCCGGAGCCGCGCTGACGGCCCACGGCATCAATCTCGTCGACGAAGATGATGCACGGGCTATTTTGCTTGGCCTGCTTGAACAGGTCGCGCACGCGGGAGGCACCGACGCCGACGAACATCTCCACGAAGTCGGAACCGGAAATGGAATAGAAAGGCACGCCGGCCTCACCCGCAACGGCGCGGGCCAGCAGGGTCTTACCCGTGCCGGGAGGGCCGTACAACAGCACGCCGCGCGGGATTTTCGCGCCCAGCGCGTGGTAGCGCTCCGGATCATCCAGGAAGTCCTTGATCTCCTGGAGTTCATCCACCGCTTCATCCGCACCGGCAACATCCGCAAAGGTGTTGGTGGGCATGTCCTTGGTCAGCTCCTTGGCCTTGGAGCCACCAATGCCGAACATGCCGCCCGCGCCCTGCTGCATGCGGGTCATGAGCCAGAACAGCAGCGCGAAGAGGATCAGCATCGGCAGCAGGAAGCTGATCATGGAACCGATGAAGGAATCCTGCGTCACCTTGGTCTGGTACTTCTCCGCACCAGAGCCCTTCACCGCGTTAAAGACCTGCTCGGAGGCGCGGGCCGGGTACTTGGCAATGACCTCTTCGACGCCCTCCTGTTCCTCCACCGTCACCGGCTTCTTGAGCTTGAGGCGCAGCTGCTGCTCGCGGTCATCGATCTGCGCTTCCTCGACGTTCTTATCCGTCAGCTGCTGCATGGCCACGGAGGTGTCCACCTGCTTGAAGCTGCGGGCATCGTTGCTAAAGAACGTGAAAGCGTACAGCAGGATGAGAACCAGGCCCGCGATCGAGCCATAGCGGATGATGTTCTTATTTTTCATTAATTACCTTGCGAATTCGAGGCCTCATGCAACAGAGGGCAAGAAGAAACTAGTCGTTGCTGTATACCGCAGGCTCCAGCGTGCCCACATAGGGCAGGTCACGGTAGCGCTCCGCAAAATCCAGACCATAGCCCACGACAAACTCGTTGGGGATATCAAAGCCCACGTCGAAGAGATCCAGCTCCGCCTTGACTACCTCAGGCTTGCGCAGCAGCGTGACCACTTCCAGTGAACGGGGGTGGCGGCCCTGCAGGTTGCGGATGAGCCAGGACAAGGTCAGGCCGGAGTCGATGATATCTTCCACGATGACCACATCACGGCCCTCGATATCGCGGTCCAGGTCCTTCAAAATACGCACCACGCCCGAAGAGGAAGCCGAGTTGCCATAGGAGGACACCGCCATGAACTCCAGTTGGGACGGAATGGTGAGCTTGCGGGCAAAGTCCGTCAAGAAGAAGACCGCACCCTTGAGCACGCACACCAGAATGAGGTCATCATCGGCGTTGCTGTATTTCTCGGAAACGCGGTCCGCCATCTCTTGGATGCGCGCCTGAAGATCGTCTTCGGCGACGAGTACGTTTCTAATGTCCTCTCCATAAGGATTGGCGGGGACGGCTGAATCATGGGTGTCGTGCACGTAAGCGCTCCTTTGCTGACCGAGGCAATAGTGACAGTTTGCCACCAACGCGTGCGACTTCCAACCTTGTACCTCTCTTTTCACCACGGACGGCGACTGGCCCCTGCCCGTGCCACCGCGTGCACAGGGCATCGATGCCGCGCACCGCCTCGCGCGTAACCTCCACTCCTTCCTCGCGCAGCCACGTGGCAATCGCCCGGCGGCGCTTCGGCTCGGGAAGGGCTGCCAGCTCGGCGCAGTCGGGGGTGGGGTGGGTGGTGAGGAAGGCGTCGTCAAGCGCGGCGTCATGGGCGGCCTGGGCCAAAGCCGGCACGGGGTCACCGCCTAGGATCTCCTGCAGGCGCGGGAGGATCTCGCGGCGCAGCGCCACGCGGCGAAAGGCCGGGTCCTGGTTCTGGGGATCGTGCCAGACGTCCAGCTCCAGCTCCGCGCAGGCGGCCTCGGTCTGAGCGCGGCGCACGCGCAAAAGGGGGCGCAGCACGCGCACGCCCTCCACCTCGGAGCGCTCGCACATGCCCGCCACCTTCCCCCGCAGGGCGCTCAGCAGCAGGGTTTCGGCCTGGTCATCGGCGGTATGAGCCACCGCCACCTCGCCCCAGGGCGCGAAGGCACGGTACCGGGCGGCGCGGGCTTCGGCCTCCACGGAGCCGTGCTTGGCGACGTCCACCGGCAACACCTCCGCCCCCGCCCCCAATCCACGAGCCTGGTCGGCAGCCCCGCGCGCCTGTGCGGCCGAGCCTTCCTGTAGGCCGTGGTCGACGCAGAGCGCTGTGACCTCATGACCTTCTGCGACGAGGGCCGCGGTCAGCGCCAGCGAGTCGGCGCCGCCGGACAATCCCACCGCTATGGCGCGGGGGTGCTGCCCCACCACGGCGCGGGCGGCCACCCGGCAGGCCAAGAAGTTGGGGCTTTTACGTGGCCAAAAAGGTTTCTTAGAAGTCATGGAGTGCGGCGGCGAGGGCGTCTTGGGCCTGGCGGGCGGAGGTGACTTCGCCGTCGTTGACCAGGAAGGCGAAGGCATAAACCCGGCCCGACTGGCCCTGGGCAGTGCCGGTCAGCGCGGAGGTTCCGGTGAGTGTGCCGGTCTTGGCGCGCACGAAGCCGCGGGCGGGCGAATCGGAATAGCGCTCATAGAGGGTTCCTTCGCCGCCGGCGAGGGGGAGGTAGCCCAACAGTGGGCGTAGCTCTTCGGTGGCTACGGCTTGATCCGCGATGTGGGCGAGGAGGCCTGCCGGGATGCGATTATCGCGGGAGAGACCTGAACCGTCCTTTAAGGTGACGCCGTTGACGTCGATGCCGGCGCCGCTGAGCACGTCGAGGGTGGCCTGCGCGGCGCCGTCGAAGCTTGCCTCCGCGTCTTGGCTGATGGCCAGCTCGCGGGCGATGGCCTCTGCCATGACGTTGTCGGAGTCCTTCGCCGCTTGCTGCGCGCGCAAGGCCAGCGGCTCGGACTCGCTGGAGGCGATGGCCTCCGCGTTGTCGGGTGCGGGGGCCATGTCGGCTTTATCGGTACCCAGGCGTTTGGCGAGCGCGCGGGCGACGTCGAGTGCCGGCTCATGGGAGCGCGGGACGTCCCCGGTCTTCTCCCCGATGCGCCCGCCGTAGAGCATGGCTGGCTGGATGGGTGCGACATAGCCACCGTCGATATTGTCATCGTCCCAGCCGGGAGCCTGGTCGGGGCCGGCCCAGACGGAGGTATCAATGGATACTCGGTTGACGGTGCTCATGTGCTTCTTGATCTGCTCCGCGAGCTCATCGAGGCGCTCGTCCGTCAGCCACACATCGCCGGAGGCTTTGATGACCACGTCGCCATCGTTATCGCCCTTGACCACTTCCGTAGTGAGGCGCTCTTCTTCATCGAGCGCGAGCGTTGCTGCGGCGAGGGTGAGGACCTTGGTTGAGGAGGCGGGCGTGAGCGGCTTTGCGGGTTCGCGCTCCCACAGCACCTCGTGGGTGGTGGTGTCGATGACCTGACCGCCGAAAGTGGCAAGAGCCTTGTCTTTGCCCAGTTCATCCAACTTCGCTTTGAGCGCGGCGGTGTCTATCTCACCAGGCTCGACGGGCTGGACCAGCGTTTCGGGTTCTGCCGGCTTATAGGGTTGGCCGTGGTCCAGTTGATCGTAGGTGCGCTGGACTTCTACGCCCACTGCGGCCGTCGCCGCCACGACGCCGGCCGTGACGAGGGCCGCAGTACTCCACCAGACATGCTTAGCTTTCATCGCCCTTTAGACTAGCGCGGTAGACTATGCGGAGCACATGCCAACCTATTAGTTATGGAGGATTCAGCCGTGAGCGTTGAAGTAACCATCGAGATCCCTAAGGGCTCCCGCAACAAGTACGAGATCGACCACGAGACCGGCAAGGTCCACCTCGACCGCTACCTGTTCACCCCGATGGCCTACCCGGCTGACTACGGCTTCATCGACCACACCCTGGGTGAGGACGGCGACCCGCTCGACGCACTAGTTATCCTCCCGGAGCCGGTCTTCCCGGGCGTTGTCGTGGAGGCCCGCATTCTCGGCGTATTCAAGATGACCGACGAAGCCGGCGGCGACGACAAGCTGCTCGCCGTCATCGATGACCCGCGCTGGGAGCGCTACCAGGACATCAACGATGTGGAGCAGCACATCAAGGACGAGATCGAGCACTTCTTCGTCCACTACAAGGACCTGGAGCCGAACAAGGAAGTTACCGGCTCCGGCTGGGGCGACAAGGCTGAGGCAGAGAAGATCCTCGAAGAGGCTAAGGCTCGCTTCAAATAATTCGCACTTCTAAGGGACGTTTCGATCAAATAGAGGCCAAAATCCGGGGGTTTGAGAGGCCTTAGTTGATCGAAACGTCCTTTTTCTTTGTCACCGCGACAACTCCTCATTCGTGACGTACGATTCGATCAAATAGGGGGCCGAAAACAGCGGTTTCTGGGGGGCTTATTTGCTAGAAACGTACTCATCGGGGGCACATGAAAATTTTCGAGGGACGCGCGGGCACTCGCCGTGCGGCTAATGGCCAGGCAATCAAGATTTGTCGCGGTCTGTATTTATCTGCGGTGCCAACGCCGCGCGAGCTCGCTGAAGTCGTCTCGCGGCATTGGCCAGACTCAGCTCTGGATGGCTACTCCGCCGCCCAGCAGTATCTTGGCCAAGAACTGACTTTTCCGCTTCACTTCCTGCGCGCAGGAACGATGGCACCGAGCACGTACTTCCGGAGCCGACGGGCGCGGCCCAAAGCGCTGGGCAGCATGAATGGGGTAAACGTGTGTAGCCCGCTGCAATGCGTTGAGGCGATGGAGCACGAGGATGCCGTGGCCTTCATCGAGGCCTTCTTCGCTGGGCCGCATGGGCGCTCGCGCATCGAGACGGAACAGCTGGACTTTCGCCGCCTGCCCAAGCACACGCGTGAGGTGTTGGAAAAGGCCATCGTCGGGGCGGATAGCAAGCCGGAGCGCGACCTCACCCGGGGCCTTGAGCCCCACGTCAAAGTCCGCAACAACGTGCGGATTGGCCCCTACCGCTGGGACTTGCTCCTAGAGGAACACAAGGTGGCCATCGAGGTGGACGGATACGCCTACCACAAAGGCGAGAACCGGCAGCGTTTCGAGATCGACCGCCAGAAGCTTAACGACGCCATCCAGCGCGGCTACCGGCCCCTCCACTTCACCGCCGCCACGATCGAGCATCACCTTGACGTCGCGGTTCACCAGGTTCTCGCGGTCATCAAAGGGCGAGGCGAGCTCGTTCCTCCGCCGTGGAAGTGGCATCACTACTGGCGGTGGGAAGGCGAACGTTGGGCCAGCTAGCGTTGCGGCGTACTAGCCGCACTGGGAGGCGAGCCAGCCGTCGAGCTCGGATTCGGGTGCATCGGGAGCGATGGGGTCCTCGGCGAATTCCTCACCGGTGCGCGCCTTGTCCTTGGCCGTGGTGAGCATGAGTGAGCGTCCGTCCGGGTAGTCAATGACCGTGTTGGCGGAGGCGTAGCCGGCCGTCGGTTCGCCGAAGGTGCGCACGTTGTCTAGGCCGCGGAAGGCTAGGAGGGTGGCTTCGGCGGAGGAAGCGGTGTCACCGTCGGTCAGCACGGCTACCGGAATGTCGAGCTTGCCACCGGACGTGGTGGTGGGGGTGCCACCGCCGGTGACAGAGTTGCCGTCAATGACAACGTCCGTGGTCCCCATGCGGCTGACAAAGGAGAGCGCGGTGCCGTCCGGCAGCAGCGGGCTGAGCCCCGCGTACATCGGGCCCATGTCACCACCGTCATTGCCGCGTAGATCGACCACTGCGGCACAGGCCTCTGGGTGGGCGGTCAGACCCTGCGCCAAAGTATCGGCGTAGGTTTGGCCGTCATCGTGGCGGCCGATGGACGGGACGGTGGCGCGCAGGACACCGTCGTCGTAGTTGACGACGGGGGCGGTCTTCTCAATCTCCTTCTCCGACTCCGTACTAAAGACCTTGGAATGCTTACCGCCGGCGGCGTCGATGGCGGCATCGAGGAGCCCCGCGTTGGTCGGATCCTCCTCAAAGGCCTCACGGGCGCGCTGGAATTTATCGCTGTCGCCGTAGATGCCGTTAAGCGCCGCGGTATCCACCATCGCGGTGTTGATGCGCTTTTCGCTGGCGTTGAAGAGGAATACGGGTTTGCCCGCAAACGCCCCGCCATAGGAGGGGCCGAAGAAGTACACGGCCGCGACCACGGCGATGAGAGCAACGACGAACAGGCCACCGAAGATTTTCAGTACCGTTTTCATTCTTTTCGCCGTCCCGTGCGCAACACGTAACCGCGGAGAGGCTCCACAATCACGATGGCAAGGAGCGTAACCAGCCAGCCCACTGCCAAGAAGCCGAAGGCCATGAGCAGGCGGGCGAGTACATTGACGTCGCTTGACTCGACGCTGGAGAAGAACATCAGCGAGGCAATCCCGCCGCCAAAGAGGAAGCCGAAGAAACTCAATCCCACGACGGGCCCCATGACCGCAAGCGCGCCGGACCGGAACTGGAAGCCGCGCGGCACGCCCATGAGATCCAGGGAGCGGATGAGTTCCTTGTCTTCGAAGATGCCGGAGACCTGCCCCAGAATGATGGACATGGTGGTCAGCGTGAAGCCGAAGATGAGGGTTAATAAGACACCGGTGGAGATGTCTTTGAATACCACGTTCATTCCGGGATCTTCCTTGAGCACGAGAGCCAAGGCGTCGGAGCCCAAGGGGGCGGCAACGAGAAAGCCCGCCAAATAGCCGAAGAACGCGATGGCCGCACTCCGCTTCCATGCCGGGCGCGCATTGCCCGCCACTCGCTGGCAGGCCACGAAGTGCGCGGTGCCAGGAAAGAGAGACATGATGTGTGCGCCGAGCTGCAAGATAAAAGGGGAAATGAGGTTGATGCTCATCACCATGCCAAACATGACCACGATGACCATGGCGGTCGGCGGGCCCGCCTTTCCGGAGAGCAACACACCACCGATACCCGCGATGATGAGGAAGACGATGACGCGCCACCAGCGATAGGCCGCGGGCATCTGGCGCTTGGCCACCCCCAGGGGGCTCACGCGCACGCGCTGCATGCCGACGAGTGCCGCACCGATAGCCAACACAAAGAGCACACCGGCCACGGCTAGATAACCCCACCACGGGAGAAGAATCTCGGATACAGCAATAGAACGCATCTGGAAGTCCACCTGCGTAAAGACCGGCGCGATGAGCAGGCTGATCAGCCCACCGAGCACGATGCCGATGATGGCTTGCAGGCCCGTCTCCACGATGGCCATGCGCTCCACCTGGCGGGAGCTCAACCCCAGAAGACGCAGGGTGGCCAGGCGCTGCTCCCGGCCGGAGGCGCCGAGGACGGCGGCTTGGGCTGTGAGGTTAAACAGCGCCGGAAGAATGAAGGCGCAGGCCAGCAGGGCCAGGGCAAACCAAGGATAAAGAAAGGCCTCCATCTCGTTGCCGAAGGCCTCCTTGAGCGCGGGCGCGGCTTCCTCGACGTGCTGGGCGCGTTGCCAAAACATCCACGTACCGCCCGCGACGAGGAAGGCAATGGCGGAACCAATGGTCAGGCTCACAATGGCCAGCAAGGAAACAATTCCTGTTCCGGAGCGCGCACGAATGGATTCGCGCTGCAGGTCAAAGACTAAAGTCGCGGTGTTCATCGGATCACCTCGAGGCGGCGGTCATCGTGGATGATGCCATCGCGAATCTCCACGCGGCGCTGCATCCAGTCGGCCACCTTCGGGTCGTGCGTGACCATGACCAGGCTCGCCCCGGACTGGCGCACGATGGTGGTCAGCATCTGCATGACCTCGTGACCCGTGGATTGGTCCAGCGCACCGGTGGGCTCATCGGCGAAGACCACGCCCGGATTCGCCACCAGCGCACGCGCGATGGTCACGCGCTGCGCTTGACCACCGGAAACCTGCGCCGGGCGGCGGTCCGCCAAATCGCCCAGGCCCAGTTGGTCCAGCAGCTCCAGTGCTCGCTTGCGGGCGGCACTCCGCCCCATACCGTTGAGCATTGCGGGCAGCGCCACGTTGTCCACGTTGCTCAGCTCCGGCAGGAGCTGGCCATCTTGGAAGACGAAGCCGAAGTTGCGTAGGCGGAGGCGGGAGCGGGGGGCGTCGCCAAGCGCGGAGAGCTCCTCATCCCCGTAGCGCACGCTGCCGTGCGTGGGGGTGAGCACGCCGGACATGCAGTGCAGCAGCGTGGACTTGCCGGAGCCGGACGGCCCCATGACGGCCACGAGCTCGCCCGGCGCGATGTCGAGGGAGATTCCAGCGAGCACCGGGCCGCCGCCGAAATCCTTGGTGATGTCTGTCAGGGAAAGTGTCTGTGTCATGTCTTTCATTCCACCGTCTCGGGCTCGCTTTAAGAACAGCCCTAGCGTTGCTCTTTAAGGTAGTGCCAGCACTACCCCTGCCATCGGTGGCGCCCGTTATGCTGTGAACCGTGTTCCGAAGAAAGCCCCAGCCCACCAACCATGAGCAGCAGCAAGCGGAGAAGATCGCGCAGCTCACGGCCTCGCGCCGCGCCATCGCGGACGCCTACGAGGTGGAGCGCGCACGCATCGAGCGCGACCTGCACGACGGCGCGCAGCAATACCTCGTGGCCGCGAGCATGAAGTTGGGGGAGGCTCTTCTCGACGCCCCCTCTGACCTCGCCGAGCTCCTTACCGCCGCCAAACAGGACGTGGACCGCGGCCTCAAGTCCTTGCGCGCCACGGTGCACGGCATCCACCCGCAGGTGCTGCAGGATCACGGTTTGGTGGCCGCGCTTGCCGACGTTGCTTCTTCCCACGGCCCCCACGTCAGCGTCTTCGCCCCGCATCCTTTGCCCAAGCTATCTGCCTCCGTGCTGGCCTGCGGCTACTTCTTCGGCACGGAGGCTTTGACGAATGCGGCCAAGCACGCGCCCGGCGCGCCGGTGTCTGTTTTAGTGACCGCGGATGCCTCCTTGAAAATCGCCGTGGTGGATGAGGGGCCAGGCGGCGCGCGGGTGGTGCCGGGCCACGGCTTGGCGGGGATGGCCGAGCGCCTCGCCGCTTTCGGCGGGGAGATGACGCTATCCTCTCCCCCGGGCGGGCCGACGAGGCTGGCGTGCTCGATTCCTCTTCTTCTCGATCGCGGACAGTCAGGAGTTTAAGAAATGAGTTTGAGAATCGTCGTGGCGGATGACTCCGCCATTCTGCGCGAAGGTTTAGCTGGCCTTCTGGAGCGCCGCGGGCATTCGATTGTGGGCCAGGCGGACTCCGCCCCGGAGCTTGAGGCCGTGATGGATAAGCTGCGTGATGAGCTTCCGGACATCGTCATCACGGACGTGCGCATGCCACCAGGCATGGGCGATGATGGCTTGAAAGCTGCCGTGAACTTGAGAAATGCATACCCGGGCTTACCCGTCATGGTGCTCTCCCAGTATGTGGCCCCCGCATATGCGGTGGAGCTCTTCGACTCCCCCGATGCTGGCACCGGCTACCTCTTGAAGGACCGCGTCTCCGAGGTGCGGGACTTCCTGTCCAGCCTGGACGTGGTGGCTCAGGGCGGCACCGTTATCGATCCCACCGTGGCGCAGGCGTTAATGAGCTCCGGGCGCAGCGGCTTGGGCGAGCTCACCCCGCGCGAGCGAGAGGTGCTCGAACTCATGTCGCGCGGCAAGTCCAACAAGGACATCGCCGCCGAGCTCGTCTTGTCTTCCGCCGCGGTGGCCAAGCACGTTTCCAATATCTTCACCAAGTTGCGGCTGGATCCCAGCGAGGACAACCGCCGCGTGAAAGCCATTCTGGAGTACCTCTCAGCGCACCGCTAAAGCCCGCGCCTGCCCACCGTCCACAAGAGCACCCTGACAGAGACCATCCACAGGATCCCAAGGAAACTGTGACGCAAGACGCATAAGCTTGTCCGTGCCCTTGCCCAACCCACCCCGGAAGGACCCCGCTTAATGGACGTGCAGCTCAACATCGTGCGCTTTAACCGAGAAAAGATTGCTGATCATGACTATTTTCTGGAGTTAATTCAGACGGAAGGGCTGGACTCCTTCCGGAAGCCGGATCCAGAAATGGAAGAAGCATCGGCGGCGCTCTCGAAACTCTTCGGACAGGATGTGCCCGCGCATTCGGCCGTCACGGTCACGATGGATTCGAGCAATTTAGAGCTCCAAGAAAAGCTAGCTTTGCTGGCGTATTACCACGGCTTGGTGGTCTTCATTGGAACCACGGACATCCTCTTTAATGCGACTGGAATCCCCACGAGCAGCAATGGCCTTTCCTCCATCAGGAACTGCATGGGAACTATGTGGCGACAGGTCAGCAGACCGATGCTTGATCGCGCCTTTGAGGACGCCCTGCGCCTGCCGGTGTCCGAACAGACGTGGATTCAGGTAGTCAACTATGGCTCGGAAGAACGCAGCTACGGCCTCGATATGTCCATGCACGTGCGCGCAAGTGGTCAGTTCGAACTGATATGGTCCAGCCTCCCTCCAGAGGCCACTGAACCAGCATTCCGCACGCTCACTGTCGATACCTATGAAGAAGCACGAGAGATTCTGCTTTCCTTCAGTGATCACAACCCGTTGATCGAAGAACTTGCGTGGGAGCCGTTGCCTCAACGTGAATCTAAGCCAATCCTGGATGCTTCAGTCCGCCACGAAACACCCTGGCGCCGGCTGGACGCGGTGAAGGAGCTCCCCGCAGGCGTGATGGTCCACCTACACAAATGGCCAACGTTTTCCCTGGCCTACGGCCGCAATGCGCAAGGACAGTGGACCGCGAAGGTTTACGATAACCTCGGCACCGATAATGTGCAGACCTTCGACATCGCAGACGAAGTCATCGCAGTGGCGGAGCACTATTTGGACGGCAACGGCAAGATGATTTCCACAGTCTTCCCGGACTCTTCCTTGTCGGACCCGGCGCCGTACACCACGGTCACCGCAATGGAGCTTCCAGAGCGCGAGGAGCAGTGGACAGAAGCATCAGTATGCATGATGCACCGCATCCGTGCTGACCATAATGGCGAGCCCAGCCCTCGGATGCAGAAATATATTGAGAGGATTAACGCAAAGCTCGGAAGCGAAATCCTCCTCGCCGAGGAGCACGTGGAAGCACAAGCACTCACTCGGCTGCTCATCCCTGCTGATGTCAGGTCGGTCACGATAGAGAGGCTTACTCATCTGGCGCAGGATCATG
Organism: Corynebacterium sp. HMSC055A01; assembly: GCF_001809405.1. NCBI lineage: Bacteria > Bacillati > Actinomycetota > Actinomycetes > Mycobacteriales > Corynebacteriaceae > Corynebacterium > Corynebacterium sp. HMSC055A01. Next base: position 113,089 of record NZ_KV797521.1, read on the forward strand.
GCATTTCGCTTGTTGTCGATGATTCCCTGGCACTGTACAACCCGTCGGGCAAGCCGCTTCCAGGGGCTGAGAGCTGCCAGTTGAAGCTACTCGCGGATAAGTTGTATGTGAACACCTGGGAGGTGGCCACATCCTCCTCCGTACTCGAAGCAGGGCTTCGCCTCTTCACAGGATGGAGGCTTGAGGTTCGATCCGGGAGTCAGGTGGACTTCCAGGAGCGTTATACCTTGGAAACAACCTATACGGGCGACAACGTTTCGCTTGACCTTGTCACCCCCGACGGGAACCTACACGAAATCCCATCCATCCCACTGCCCCTTGCTCTAGATTTGATGGTTGAATTCACCTACTCCCCGGCGCAGTTGGTGGACAAAGTGAATTGGCAAGATCAGAAGTCGTCCTCAGATATCCCTGAGGATGAGCGCTTCATGGTCAACGCCACGGTCTTCGGCTCAGCTGCGTATCTTTTCAACGATGACCTTCTCGAGGCAGTTCGCCAGGACGGCTTCCCCGAAGTGGGAGCGTGGGTAGCAGCCTTTGACCGAATAGTCCCGGGCGACTACTGCCAGGTCGACCGCGTGCAACCCTCAGAAACAGGAGCGGCACGCTACCTCGTCGAATGGGGCCACAACAACGGTGAGGAAGAAAACTTCCAGATGCTCCTAGAGGACATCGACGAAGCCTTGTCCCTCCTTGAACGGTTTGTGAACGGGGACCGCGCAGAGTTTGAAGCCCTTCCCTGGACGCGGCGAGTGGAGTAACAGCACTAGGCCCTATGCGTGACTAGGGTATGGGGCATGAGAAACGTAACGCCACAGGAAGTACCTGAGAACGCCCAGCTTATCGACGTCCGCGAGGACCACGAGTGGAACACCGAGCACGCCCAGGGCGCCACGCACATCCCGATGGGCGAACTAGTTGATCGCATCGACGAGATTGACCCGGACCAAGACATCTACGTCATCTGCCACCTAGGCGGGCGCAGCATGCAGGTCTGCCAGTACTTGGAGCACACCAAGGGCTGGGACGTCATCAACGTCGAGGGTGGAACGGATGGTTGGAAGGCCCAAGGCTGCCCTATGGTTTACCCAAACCACTAGTGGTACCATTTGCGGTACCATACAGGTGTGGTTTCCAAGATAGAAAAGATCCTCACAAAGATGCGGACCTCACGGACAAACGTCCGCTTCTCAGAGCTGCAACTTGTATGTGACTTCTATTTCGAACGCCAAGAAAGCGCCGGAAAGAAACGGCGTGGAACTTCGCACATCGTTTATAAAACCCCATGGCAGGGAGACCCCCGAGTCAATATCCAAGAGGGCCACAACGGGAAAGCGAAGCCCTTTCAGATTCGCCAAGTTTTAACCGCCATCGACCGCCTCCCCTAGGAGCAGATCATGAATCTCGCAGACAAATACACCTACCAAACCGCTTGGTCAGAAGAAGATGGCGAGTTCGTTGCCACAGTCCTAGAGTTCCCTTCCCTGTCATGGCTGGCCACAACCGCGGCCACCGCAGAAGCCGAATTGCGCAGCGTCGTCGAAGAAACTCTAGAAGATATGCAACGCAACAATGAACACATCCCAGAACCATTCGGGCAGCGAAGCTTTTCGGGGAAGTTCAACCTCCGCATACCTCAGTCACTTCACCGAGACCTGACCATCGAAGCAGAACGGGAAGGCGTTTCCCTCAACACACTCATCGTGCAGAAGCTAGCCTCTGCCTAAAACTAGTGGGCCGTAACCCATAATTTAGGAATGCCACCGTAGGCGCGTTAGAATCATCGGCATGCCTTCATTGAATTCTGTTTCCATCCCTACCGCGCTCCTGGAGTCCCCCTCCTTCCAGCTGGAGCGCCTCCGCCGCCGCACCCGCGAAGGCGTCGAGGCCGCGCTGCAAACACAGCGGACCACCTTGCGCGAATACTGGGTTCTCACCTGCCTCGTTGCGGAGACCGCGTCCTCCCAGTCCGCCCTGTCGGAGACCCTGGCCATTGATGCCTCCGACATGGTGCGCCTCCTCGATTCACTGGAGTCCCGCCACTGGGTCAAGCGTGAGCGTGACTCCAAGGACCGCCGCCGCCAAATCATTGCCTCCACCAAGAAGGGCGTCAAGGCCCACAAGGAGCTCGCGGTCTTGGTAGCGAAAGCGGAGGACGAGGCCCTCGACGAATCCACCAACAAGCAGCTCAAGCACCTGCGCAAGCTGGCCACCGCCATCATCGCGGCCGACGCGCCCGGTGATGCAGAAAGCAGTGATGCCTAAATGACGGAGCCCGATAATCTTCCTAGTACCGGAGGCCGCCACGCCCTCCAGGCGGACGAGCCCGAGACCCCAGCAACGCCCGAGGTTCCCGCGCACTACCTCCTAGGCTCCGAGGCCGCCCCCGCGCGCACTCTGTGGGACGTCGTGCGCACCACAGCAGAAAACTATCCAGAGGCTGCCGCCCTGGATGACGGCGAGATCCTGACCTACGCCGAGCTGCTTGCCGACGTCTCCGCCTGGGCCACCGAACTCCACGCCAGCGGTGTGCGGCGCGGGGACCGCATCGGCATCCGCATGACCTCCGGCAAGCGCGAGCTCTACCTGGCCATCCTGTCCACGCTCGCCGCCGGCGCGGCCTACGTACCCGTCGACGCCGACGACCCCGATGAACGCGCCGAGATGGTCTTCGGCGAGGCTGACATCGACGGCGTCTTCACCGACGAAGGTTTCCGCATGCTGCGGGAAGGTGGGGTGCGCCCCACGTTCGACGAAAAGGACGGTGGCGGCACCGCGCCCTTCGAGGAACCGCGCCCCGAAGACACCGCCTGGATCATCTTTACTTCCGGTTCTACGGGCAAGCCCAAGGGCGTGGCGGTGAGCCACCGTTCCGCGGCCGCCTTCGTTGACGCCGAGGCAGCCCTCTTCCTGGCGGATAACCCGCATGGCCCGCTCGGCTCGGACGACCGCGTCCTCGCGGGCCTCTCCGTAGCCTTCGACGCCTCCTGTGAGGAGATGTGGCTGGCCTGGGGTCACGGCGCCTGCCTGGTCCCGGCCCCGCGCTCCCTAGTGCGCTCCGGCATGGACCTAGGCCCCTGGCTCATTCGCCGCGACATCACGGTGGTCTCCACCGTGCCAACCCTGGCCGGCCTGTGGCCCGCCGAGGCCCTGGATAGTATCCGCCTCCTCATCGTCGGCGGCGAGGCTTGCTCCCAGGAGCTGGTGGACCGCTTGGCCACCGAAGACCGCGAAATGTGGAATACCTACGGCCCCACCGAGGCCACCGTCGTGGCCTGCGCGCAGCGCATGCTGCCGGGCCAGCCCGTGTCGATCGGGCTGCCGCTGAAGGGCTGGGACCTGGTGGTCGTCGATAAGCACGGCGTCCCCGTAAACACCGGTGAGGTGGGCGAACTCGTCATCGGTGGCGTGGGCCTGGCCGCCTACCTGGACCCGGTCAAGGACGCGGAGAAGTACGCGCCGCTGGAGTCCCTGGGCTGGGAGCGCGCCTACCGCACAGGTGACCACGTGCGCCTTGAAGAGGACGGCCTGTACTTCGTGGGCCGCGTCGATGACCAGGTCAAGATTGGCGGCCGCCGCATCGAGCTCGGTGAGGTCGAGGCCAACGTGGCGGCCCTTCCCAACGTGTATAACTCCGCCGTGGCCGTGCAGAAGACACCGGGCGGCGAGTCCGTGCTCGTCGGTTACGTGTCGCTGGAGGAGCCCACGGTGGGCTTCGACCACGAGGCGGCGCACGCCCGTCTCGCGGAATCCATGCCGGCAGCGCTCGTCCCCCGCATTTGCGTCATGGAAGAGCTGCCGATTCGCACCTCCGGCAAAGTAGATAAGAAGGCCCTGCCGTGGCCACTGCCCGGCGTGGGTGTGGAGGCATCCGGCCTCAACCCCACAGAGCAGTGGTTGGCGGAGCTATGGGTGGACACCCTGGGTGTGTCCGTCGAGGACGTCAACGCCGACTTCTTCTCCCTCGGCGGCACCTCCCTGGCCGCGGCGACCCTGGTCGGCCGCATCCGTGAGCGCTTCCCCACCGTGGCCGTGCGTGATCTCTACGACCACCCGCGCCTCGGCTCCCTGGCGGAGCAGCTTGCCGACGCCGAATCCGCCGAGGACTCCGGCCCCGCCCGCGAGGTAGCGCCCGTGCGCGCCGGCACGCGCATCGCGCAAACGCTCATCCAGATCCCGGTGATGACCATGGCCGCCACGAGCTGGCTGGCGTGGTTGCTCTTGGGCTCCAACGTGGCGAACCTGCTGGGAGTTGACTGGGCCATGACCACCCCGTGGTGGCTGGTGGCCATCCTGCTCGTCGTCTTCGTCACCCCGGTTGGGCGCATCCCACTGGGTGGTTACGGCGCGCGGCTTATCACCGCCGGCATCACGCCTGGCGAGTACCCGCGCGGCGGTTCCACGCACCTGCGCATTTGGGCCGCTGAGCGCTGGGTTAATGCCATAGGCGCCAGCTCCCTGGCGGGCGCTACCCGCGTCAATAACTATGCCCGCACCTTGGGCGTGAAGATTGGCCGCGGCGTGGACCTTCACTCCTTGCCACCCGTCACCGGCCTGCTGACCTTGGGCAAGCACGCCGCTATCGAACCGGAAGTGGACCTCACCGGCTACTGGCTGGACGGCGACATCCTCCGCGTCGGTGCCATTGAGGTCAAGGAAGGCGCGCGCGTGGGTGCGCGCTCCACGCTGCTGCCGGGCACCGTCGTGGGCAAGTACGCCCACGTAGAGGCCGGCTCCACCGTGACGGGGCGCAAGAAGGTCAAGGACGGCCAGCGCTGGTCCGGCTCCCCCGCCAAGAAGGTGGGCCGCTCCAAGCACCGCTTCCCGTCCCATTCCCCGAAGCGCCGTCCGCTATGGGTTCCTGTGTATGACTTCACGTCCGTCCTGCTAGCCGTGCAGCCCATTGTGGCGCTGGCGGTCGGCGCGGCTGTCGTCGTTAGCCTCATCGCGCTGACCGATGGCTCCGCCTTCGTCGGCTCCATCTTCTTCGCGCCGCTCGGCGCCCTGGTGGCATTTGCTACTTATATGCTGCAAACCTGGCTGGGCGTGCGCCTCCTTTCGATTGGCATCACGCCCGGTGTTGCACCGGTGCGCTCCGCCAAAGGTTGGCGCTTGTGGACCATCGAGAGGCTCATGGATGAAGCTCGCACTCAGCTCTTCCCCATCTATGCCTCGCAGCTCACCCCGGCGTGGCTGCGTTCGCTGGGTGCGACGATTGGCAAGGACGTGGAGATTTCCACGGCCGTCATGGTGCCCAAACTCACCGAGGTCAAAGACGGCGCCTTCCTGGCGGATGACACCATGATCGGCGGCTACGAGCTCGGCGGCGGTTGGATGCTCACGGGTGAGACCAAGGTGGGCAAGCGCTCCTTCGTGGGTAACTCCGGCATCACGGGTCCGGGCCGCAAGCTGTCGAAGAACTCGCTGGTTGCCGTTCTCTCGTCGACGCCGAAGAAGACTAAGTCCGGCGCCAACTGGTGGGGTTCCCCGCCGGAGCGCATGCGCCGCGTCGAGGCCCACGTGGAGGGCGTGCAGGGCGAGTCCCTCACCTACTCCCCGGGCTTTGGGGTCAAGGCCGCACGCGGTGCGATTGAGACCATGCGCCTGTTGGCGCCGATGACCTCGGCCATGCTGCTGGCGGGGACCCTGGCATCGCTCTACGCGCTTGCCGACGCCCTCGGCATCGCCGCCGCCTGGGCCCTCGGCGGCCTCATCCTCATGGTGGCGGGCGCTATCGCGATGACGGTCACAGTAGCCGCGAAGTGGATCAGCGTGGGCACGCAGACCGCCGGCGACCACCCGCTGTGGTCTGCCTTCGTGTGGCTCAACGAGCTGCAAGATACCTTCGTTGAGGCGGTTGCTGCGCCGTGGTTCTTTAGCCACACCTATGGCATGGGTGAGATCAACCTGGGCCTGCGCGCGCTGGGCGTCAGGATTGGCCGCGGTGCGTGGATCGACTCCTACTGGTTCCCGGAGACCGATCTCTGCATCGTGGGCGACGGCGCATCCGTCGGCCCGGGCACCGTGGTGCAAACGCACCTCTTCCAGGACCGCGTGATGAGCCTGGACACCGTGACCATTAAGGCCGGCGCGACACTTGCCTCACATTCGGTGGCGCTGCCCGCCTCAGTCATTGGCAGCGTGGCGACGGTTGGCCCCGGCTCCTTGGTGATGCGCGGCGACCAAGTCCCGGGCAATTCCGTTTGGCAGGGCAACCCGATTGAGCCCTGGAAGAAATAGATAAACAGAAAGGAGGCGGCAGGTTTTCCTGCCGCCTCCTTTTTATGCCTGACTCGCTAATAAGCGGTCGGGGTGCCGTGACTAGTCACCGATCTGGTCGCGTCCGCGCTTCACGATCTTGTCATCCACCTGACCAACGACCTCGTGGTCCTTGTTGGTGTATTCAAACTTCGAGAGCACGTAGCGCATAGCGTTGATGCGGGCACGCTTCTTGTCGTTGGATTTAATGGTGATCCACGGAGACTCTTCCGTATCGGTGTAGCGGAACTGCTCCTCCTTGGCGCGGGTGTAATCATCCCACTTATCCAAGGACGCTAGGTCCATGGGCGAAAGCTTCCACTGGCGGACCGGGTCAATCTGGCGAATAGCGAAGCGAGTGCGCTGTTCCTTGCGAGTCACGGAGAACCATAGCTTAGTCAGGGAGATACCCGAGCCTAGGAGCATGTTCTCCAGCATCGGTACCTCGCGCAGGAACTCTGCGTGCTGGGACTCCGTGCAGAAGCCCATGACGCGCTCCACGCCGGAGCGGTTGTACCAGGAGCGGTCGAAGAAGACGATTTCGCCGCCACACGGGAAGTGCTCAATGTAGCGCTGGAAATACCATGAGGTGGACTCGCGCGGGGAGGGCTTCTCGAGTGCCACGGTGCGGGCACCACGCGGGTTGAGGTGCTCGTTGAAGCGCTTGATGGTGCCGCCCTTACCAGCGGCGTCGCGGCCTTCGAAGAGAATGATGTGGCGCTGGCCGGTTTCCTTGGTCCAGTTCTGCCACTTCAGCAGCTCAATTTGCAGGGAGCGCTTAATGGACTCGTACTCGTCACGCGTCATGCGCTCCTCGTACGGGTAGTTCTCGCGCCAGGTTTCAACCGGTGAGCCATCCGGCATGATGAGCGAGGGATCGTCCTCATCGGAGTCATCGACGACGTAGCCGTCGGTCTGCGCAAGGTCGATCTCGGGGAGTTCGTCGTCTTTAATGTCAGCCATACCATTAATTCTATCTAGGAAGCAGGCATCTGGCTCGATAAAACGACTCGAGGCCGCTCAATTTACCCCCATAATGCCCGACGGGCGGCAGCCGCCGCCCAGAATGTACGTTTCTAACAAATAGTGCCCCCAGAATTCGATGATCTGGGGGCTTAATTGATCGTTCCGTACACGCCACCGCCATTGCCAGGCGGGCGAGCGGGGTCTGGATACAGGAAACCCCGCTGCCCTCAAGCGGGTCAGCGGGGTTAACGCTTAGTTCTGCGTGAGCAGCGTGCTGCTTAGAGCAGGCCGATCAGCTTGGAAGCGCCGTCAGCCATGGTGCCCAGACCGTAGAAGATGTTGAGCAGGAGGCCGATGATGCCGGTGGAAGAAAGGGTACCCATTTGAAATCTCCTTGGGATTGAAAGTGTGTGTTTAGTGCTTCCCTATGAAGGGAGCGAGCTTACTTCTTGGAGGACAGGCCCTCGAGAGCGGAGGTGTCCGGCTTAACGTCGTAGTTGTCGGCGGTAGCAGCGCCGGAGATGAGATCGAAGACGCTAGCGAAGCCGGTGAAGAGCTTCTTGATACCGTCAGCGAAGTCAGCGAAGTTGCCGAGCTGGTCACCGATGAAAGAAAGATCCATTGTGGTCTCCTCTTGTGAAGGCCGGGTCAAAAATGCCCGGAGGGGTTTGCAGTTTGCAGACACCCTCAGCGGGCGTCACACGGAACTATTCTGGCACACCTCCACGACTTTGCAAGCGCATTCGCGAGTGATTTTCCGCCTAAAGCTCTGTGAAAATCGCGCCTTCATCGCACGTATTTTATTCACCTTTTGTTAACCTAGCCAGCAACAATGCGCCTAACTGCGCAAATAAACGACGGCGGGTTTTCTGCCTCAAAAAATCTTCGTCGAAACGTAACGCAAGCCCCTAAAACGACGATTCATAGGACCGATTTACGGAGTAAACTCGCGACATTTTTCTCGCGATCGCATCGCGTTTTACCCCTATCCGGGGGAGCTAAAGGATACAAAAGGGTATCAAGACGAAGAAAGCTCCCCACGGTCAACCGTGGAGAGCATCTATTTTGCTAGTAGCTGAGGCCGCAAGGAACCTCAGCCCAGGGAGTAAAAGACTAGAAGCCCATACCGCCCATTGCGTCGGCGTCCGGCATGCCAGCGCCTGCGCCAGCCGGCTCCGGCTTATCAGCCACAACCGCCTCGGTGGTCAGGAACAGGGCTGCGATGGACGCAGCGTTCTGCAGCGCGGAGCGGGTGACCTTCACCGGGTCGTTGATGCCCGCAGCCATCAGGTCCACATACTCGCCAGAAGCGGCGTTGAGGCCCTGGCCAGCCGGCAGGGAGGCGACCTTGTCAGCGACAACGCCCGGCTCCAGACCAGCGTTCTGAGCAATCTGCTTCAGCGGAGCAGACAGCGCCTCGCGGACGATCTTGACACCGGTTGCCTCATCACCAGTGAGGTCGGAAAGGGAATCCAGAACCTCGGCTGCCTGCAGCAGAGCCACGCCGCCACCGGCGACGATGCCCTCCTCAACAGCAGCCTTAGCGTTACGCACGGCATCCTCGATGCGGTGCTTGCGCTCCTTGAGCTCAACCTCGGTAGCGGCACCAACCTTGAGGACTGCCACGCCGCCAGCCAGCTTGGCCAGGCGCTCCTGCAGCTTCTCGCGGTCGTAGTCGGAATCGGAGTTCTCAATCTCGGCACGGATCTGCTTGATGCGGCCGTCGATCTGCTCCTGGGAGCCAGCACCCTGAACGATGGTGGTCTCATCCTTGGTCACGACAACCTTGCGTGCCTGGCCGAGGTACTCGAGCTCGGTGGTCTCCAGTGAGAGGCCGACCTCCTCGGAAATGACCTGGCCGCCGGTGAGGATAGCCATGTCCTGCAGGGTGGCCTTGCGGCGGTCACCGAAGCCCGGAGCCTTCACAGCGACAGACTTGAAGGTACCGCGGATCTTGTTGACCACGAGGGTGGACAGGGCCTCGCCCTCAACGTCCTCAGCGATAATCAGCAGCGGCTTGCCGGTCTGCATAACCTTCTCCAGCAGCGGCACAAGGTCCTTGATGTTGGAGATCTTGGAGGAGACGAGCAGGATGTACGGATCCTCAAGGACTGCCTCCTGGCGCTCCATATCGGTAGCGAAGTAACCGGAGATGTAACCCTTGTCGAAGCGCATACCTTCGGTGACCTCGAGGTCAACGCCAAAGGTGTTGGACTCCTCAACGGTGATAACGGAATCCTTGTTCACGGAGCCGTTGCCCACGGTGTACATAGCTTCAGCGATCTTCTCGCCGATTGCCGGGTCAGCAGCGGAGATACCTGCGGTGGTAGCGATCTCTTCCTGGGTCTCTACTTCCTTCGCGGAGGAGAGCAGGGAGTCTACAACCTTCTTGGTGGCGGCCTCGATGCCGCGCTTGATGCCCATCGGGTTGGAACCAGCGGCTACGTTGCGCAGGCCCTCGCGGACAAGCGCCTGTGCCAGAACGGTAGCGGTGGTGGTGCCGTCACCGGCGACGTCATCGGTCTTCTTGGCAACTTCCTTGACCAGCTCAGCGCCGATCTTCTCGTACGGGTCCTCGAGTTCGATCTCGCGCGCGATGGAGACACCGTCGTTAGTAATGGTCGGGGCGCCCCAGGACTTCTCCAGGACGACGTTGCGGCCCTTGGGGCCGAGGGTGACCTTGACGGCGTCGGCAAGCGTGTTGAGACCACGCTCGAGGCCGCGACGTGCCTCTTCATCGAAGGCAATGATCTTTGCCATGTGTTTGTGCTCCTTAAGCTTTGTTGAGGACGACACTCACGTCTGATCTATGACGGACGCCCGCGACGGCACGGCTGGCGAGTGTTCTCCAGCCCCAACCACATAGATGACTCTGTTTATTTCTGGCACTTGCCATGTGGAAGTGCTAGCGACCATTCTGGCACTCAGACCTAGCGACTGCAAGGTTCAACACGAACGCTATAAGCGAACGGGCGGTGCAACAGCACCGCCCGTTAATACGAACCGCCCACTAAATCGAACCGTCCATTAAACCGAAGTCCTAGCTCCGCTTAAGCCTCGGCCTTCTTCGCCGTCCACTTGTACGCCGCAGCAATGCCGCCGACGAAGAGGATGACGCCGACGATCTTGGCAGCGGTTCCGCCCTCGAAGATCTCCAGCGGGGACTCGCCGCCCGACGCCGCGATAATGCCAGCGTTGACCACGCCGAAGAGGGACTCACCGACGATGAGGCCGGTGGCCAGCAGCGTGCCCATGCGCTTAGCAAAGTCCGGCTTGGACTGGCGCGCCGCCCAGCGGTTGTAGAAGGCACCCAAGATGGCGCCAATCGGCACCACAATCGTGATGGCCGCTGGCAGGTACATGCCCATGCCCACCGCCAGCGGGGACAGGGAGTACTTGTCGGTGAAGTGACGCAGGCACTCGTCGACGATGATGATGACGGCGCCGATCGCCGCGCCCAGGCCGATGAGATCCCACGGCAGCGAGTTATCAAAAATACCGGATGCCACCGAGGACATCAGCGCGGCCTGCGGTGCAGCCAGTGCGTCCTCACCGGCACCCTCCATGCCCTGAAAGCCAAAGCCGGTGAGCATGACCTGCAGAATCGGTGGAATCACCATGGAGCCGAAGAGGACACCGATGATGAGCGCTACCTGCTGCTTCCACGGCGTCGCGCCAACCAGCTGACCGGTCTTGAGGTCCTGCAAGTTGTCATTGGAAATGGTCGCGATACCGAAGACGATGGCCGCGGTAAACAGCGTGTAGGCCACCAGCGAGAGCGGCTCCGCTTCCGTACCGCGCGTCACGGCGGCAATCAGCAATGCGGCGGCGATGACCGCGATGATGCCGATAGATGAGATCGGCGAGTTGGACGCACCAATAAGGCCAGCCATGTAGCCGCAGACCGACGCGATAACGAGGCCCACAAGCAGAGTGAAGAGCACGGACACGGTGATGAGCACGCCCATGTGCTCATGGATGTCGGTGCCGCGCACGAAGTTCCACAGCAGCAGTCCAATCGGAACCATGAGCAGAAGGATGGTGCCAACGACATACGGTGCCGGAATATCGCGCTCCTCCACCGCCACCTGGTGGCCGTCCTTGCGGTTACGGGAGGAAGCGAAGGACTCAGCCATGCCCTTGACAATCGGACCGGAAATCTTAATCAGCGTCCAAATGGCGGCGATGGCCATGGTGCCCACGCCGATGAAGCGGATCCTGTCGGAGAAGACCGTGTCGACGGTGTCCATGATCGTGGCCGGATCACTCAGTGCCTCCCCACCGGTGAGAATGGGCAGCAGGATGAGGTAGGAAATGACCACGCCGACGAGCATGGCGATACCCACCGCCAAGCCCACGAGGTGGCCCACACCGACCAACGCCAGGGACAGCGAGGTGCCAAGCGTCGTCGCACCCGAGCCCAGCTTGAAATAAGTGGCCACCTCAGAGGCTGCAGCCTTCATCGCAGCAAGCAAAGCCATGACGGCGGAAAGGATGCCACCGAAGACGATGACACGCAGGCCCTTCGCGTTTTCCTCGTGCGCGGCCTCGCCGTCCTCGCCGGAGCTATCGCCCACCTTGAGAACCTCAGCCGCGGCCACGCCCTCCGGGTAGGGCAGATCGGAGCCCGTCACCAGCGCACGGCGCAGCGGGATGGAGTACATCACGCCGAGCACACCACCGATGGCGCAGACAGCGGCGGTATCGACGAAGGAGAAGCCCTGCCAGTAGCCCACCATGACCAGGCCGGGGAGCACGAAGATGATGGCGGACAAAGTGCCGGCTGCCGACGCGATGGTTTGCACAATGTTGTTCTCTTTGACGTTGTGCCCGGCGAAGCGGCGCAGCACCGCCATGGAAATCACGGCGGCAGGAATGGACGTGGCAAACGTCAGACCCACTTTGAGGCCCAGATACACGTTGGCGGCGGTAAAAATGAGAGTGATGAGCCCACCAATGATGATGCCCCGGAGCGTAAGCTCGCGGACCGTGGACTGGGAACCTTCGGCGGTGGTAGTCGCCATGTCAGGTCCTTTCTAAAAGAATTTGGACTAGAACCATGAATATATTACTACCTAACGCTCGGCAGGCCGATTCGAGGATGCGAGTAGGTTGGAAGGCATGAGCAACATTTCTGAGTTTGTCAGCAACGACCGCGATACGATTTTCCAGCAACTCAAGGAGCTCGTCTCCTTCAATTCCGTCCATAACGAGCCGGGCCTCGAGGACCAGCCCGCGAAGGCTGCCGAGTGGGTTCAGGCCGCGCTTGTCGACGCCAACTTCACCCCCGAAGCCATCACCACCGCTGATGGTTCCACGGCGATCGTCGCCAAGCGCCCCGGCAAGGAGGGCGCGAAGACGGTGCTGCTGTACTCGCACTACGACGTGGTTCCTGCCGGAAACCCCGACGCGTGGGACTCCGATCCTTTCACCCTGACTGAGCGCGAGGGCCGCTGGTACGGCCGCGGCGCCGCGGACTGCAAGGGCAACGTGGCCATGCACCTCGCCGCGCTGCGCGCGCTCGACGCTCACGGTGGAACCGATCTCAACCTCACCGTGCTCATCGAGGGCTCTGAGGAACGCGGCGGCGAGGGCCTGTCCGCGCTCATCGAGGAGCGCCCCGAGCTCTTCGCCGCCGACGCCATCCTCATCGCCGACGCCGGCAACGCCAAGGCAGGCGTGCCGACTTTGACCACCTCCCTGCGCGGCGGCTCCCAGATCAACGTCAAGGTCTCCACCCTCAACTCGGCAGTGCACTCCGGCCAGTTCGGCGGCGCGGCTCCCGACGCCGTCAAGGCCCTCATGCGTGCGCTGGATTCCTTAACGGATGAGTACGGCCGCACGACTATCGACGGTGTCGATTGTGAGGGCACCTGGCCGCTCGCCGAGGGGCAGGACACCGCCTACCGCGAGGAAGATTTCCGCGCCGACGCCCAGATGCTCGAGGGCACCGAAATCATGGGCGCGAAGGATCCGGCAGGCGCCACCGCCATCGCGGACATGATTTGGGCCCGCCCCGCCGTGACCGTGACCGGCTTTACCTCCACCCCGGTCTCCGAGGCGGTCAACGCCGTGCCCGCTACCGCCGAAGCCAACATCAACCTGCGCACCCCCGCCACCATGGACCCCCGCTCCACCGCGGAAGCAGTGGCCGAGCACCTGAAGAAGCACATTCCGTGGGGCGCGCACATCGAGGTCACCATCCTCGAGGCCAACCTGGGCTTCGAAACCGATCCGTCCAAGCCCGCCGTCGCCCTGCTCGGTGAGTGCCTGGGCGAGGCCTACGGTTCCGAGACCATCACCCAGGGCATGGGCGGCTCCATCCCGCTGACCGTGGAGCTGCAGGAGAAGCACCCGAACGCGGAGATTGCGCTCTTTGGTGTCGAGGAGCCGCAGTGCACCATCCACTCCGCTAACGAGTCGGTCGACCCGACTGAGATTGAGAACATTGCGATCGCTGAGGCTCTCTTCCTCCAGCGTTTCGCTTAAGCGGCACTATCCCGCCCGGCAGAGCCATCCGCCGGGCGCAGGCTCGCTTACTCCTGGATGCGTTGGTGGCGACGTGGCGGAACGCCAACAGGAGACACAGATATAACTGTATGAAACGAAAATGTGAAAATTGGGATTTCAGACTGTATCGTGAGCACTAGTGAACGCCCGCCGCTGCGGTGGGGTTTGCCCAGTCCCCGACAAGGAAAGGACGCCACCGCAACCTCGTGCTCACTCTCTTCAGCGCCTTGGTACTTACTACCATCGTCGCTCCATTCCTCCTTTTCTATCTCGGCCGCCGCGCCTTCGGCCTCCTTGCCGTCGTGCCCGCGGTGGGCTTCTTTTGGGTGCTCCAACAGCTCACCACTGGAACGCTGCGCGACGGCAACCAGCTGGCGTATGACCTCGACTGGATGCCCGCCGCGCACCTAACGATTAACCTGCGCATGGACGCGCTTTCCGCGCTGTTCAGCCTCATCATTTTGGGTGTGGGCGCGCTGGTCTTGCTGTATTGCTGGGGTTATTTCGACCACTCCCGGCGCCGCCTTGCCCTCTTCGGTAGCCAGATGGTGGGCTTTGCCACGGCCATGTATGGCCTGGTCATTTCCGATAATTTCCTGCTGCTTTATGTCTTCTGGGAAATCACCTCCCTGCTTTCCTTCCTCCTCGTGAGCTATTACGGCGAGCGCGCCTCATCCCGGCGATCAGCGCAGCAGGCACTCATGGTCACCGTCCTCGGCGGCCTGGCCATGCTCGTGGGCATTACCCTCCTCGGCCGCCAGACCGGTGCGTGGTCCTTCAGCGATATCGCCGCCACCGAGGACCTGGCCAACACGCCTTTCCTCACCGTGGCCATCGTGTTGATTCTCTGCGGTGCGCTCTCCAAATCCGCCATCGCCCCCGCCCACTTTTGGCTGCCCGGCGCCATGGCCGCGCCGACCCCGGTCTCTGCCTACCTACACTCCGCAGCAATGGTGAAGGCCGGCATCTACCTCGTCGCACGCCTAGCACCCTCGGTGCATGACATCCCCACCTGGCACCTCGTGGTCATCCCCTTGGGTGCCTTCACCATGCTGCTCGGCGGCTGGATGGCGCTCAAGCAGCGTGACCTAAAGCTGGTTCTGGCCTACGGCACCGTCTCGCAGCTGGGTTTTATCACCGCCATCATCGCCATCGGCTCCCGCGAGGCCATGCAGGCAGGCCTGGCGCTGACCTTCGCGCACTCCCTCTTCAAAGCAGCACTCTTCATGATCGTCGGCGCCATCGACCACTCGGCGGGCACGAGGGACATCGACAAGCTGGCAGGCCTGGGCAAGAAGAAACCCGCGCTGTACATCCTGGCCATCCTCCCCGCGATGTCGATGGCCGGTATCCCGCCGCTGCTGGGTTTTGTGTCCAAGGAGGCCACGCTCGAGGCGATTATGCACGAGGAGCTCTTGGTCGGCATGCCGCGCAACATGCTGCTCGTGACGGTCGTCGTCGGCTCCGCGCTGACCATGGCCTATGCGCTGCGCTTCCTCTGGGGTGCGTTCTCCTCGAAGGGGCAGGAGGAGCCCTCTGAGGCAGTAGCGAATATGCACCACATCGGCCCCTTCCTGTGGATCCCGCCGACGGTGCTGACTCTGCTGACCATCTTCTTTGGTCTGCTGCCGCTGCCCTTGTCCCACGGCATCGCGCAGCACCTGGACAACACCTTTGGCGCGGAGCAGGCCTCCGAACTAGCGCTGTGGCATGGCTTTACCATCCCGTTGCTGCTCTCCGTGCTCATCATCGTGGCCGGTTCTCTCCTGCACTGGCAGCGCCAGGCCCTCGCGAAGGCCCAGTTCACCTACCCGGCCTTGGGCTCGGCCGATGACTCCTACGACGCCGTCATCAACGCCCTGCGCCAACTCTCCCTGCGCATCACCGCCTCCACGCAGCGCGGTTCGCTGCAGTTCAACCTCACGGTCATCTTTGCCACGCTCATGGTGCTGCCCATCGTCATGCTCATCCGCGGCGACCTCACCAACGTGCACATGATCGTGGCCGAGAACCCCTGGCAGGCCATCGCCGCGGTGGTCATCATCATCGCCGCCATCGCCGCCACGGTGCTGGATAACCGCCTCTCCGGCGTCATCCTGGTCGGCGCGACGGGCTACGCCTTGTCCTTCATCTTTGCGCTTCACGGCGCGCCGGACTTGGCGCTGACGCAGCTCCTCGTGGAGACCATCATCATGGTGCTCTTCATGCTCGTGCTGCGCCGCATGCCGGCGAATACCGAGTGGAAGCAGGACCCCAAATCCGGCCGCCTGCGCGCGTGGCTGGCGGTGGGCGTGGGCCTGGCCGTCACCGTGGTGGGCATGTTCGCCATCAACGCCCGGCGCGAGGAACCCATCTCGCAGTACATGCCGGAATTGGCCAAGGAGATCGGCCACGGCGCCAACACGGTCAACGTCTTGCTCGTGGACCTGCGCGCGTGGGATACCTTCGGCGAAATCACGGTGCTCATCATCGCGGCGACGGGAATCGCCTCACTGATCTACCGCACGCAGAGTTTCACCCGCTCTTCCCGCCGCCCGACCTTGCAGGTCACCGGCCGCCGCTGGCTGGCCGCGGGCGTGGAATCAGAGAAGGCGCTCAACCGCTCGCTCATGGTGGACGTGAGCACCCACATCCTCTTCCCCTCGATGATGGTGCTCTCCCTGTACTTCTTCTTCGGCGGCCACAACGCCCCCGGCGGCGGTTTTGCCGGCGGCCTCGTGGCGGCCTTGGCGCTGATTCTGCGCTACCTGGCCGGCGGGCGCGCGGAGCTCGATGAGGCGCTGCCTCTCGACGGCGGCCGCACCATGGCGGTCGGCTTGCTGCTCTCCCTCAGCGCAGTCATCACCCCGATGCTCTTGGGCTACCCGCCGCTGACCACCGGGTACACGAAGGTCGGGGTGCCACTCATCGGTGATGTATCCCTGCCTTCGGCGCTGATTTTCGACGCCGGCGTCTACCTCATCGTCGTCGGCCTCACGCTCTACGTCCTGTCCTCCTTGGGCGCCAAGCTCGATGAGGAAGAAGAGATACGTAAGCAACGCGCCCGCGACCGCGCCCGCTCCCTGGCACGCCGGGCGAACGAGAAAGAAACCACTGCCACTGCAGAGAAAGGACGCGCCTAATGGATGCCAACCTCATGCTCCTACTCGCTGCGGGCGTACTCTGCGGCGCCGGGGTGTACTTGTTGCTAGACCGCGCCATGACCAAGATGCTGCTCGGCATCTTGTTGCTGGGCAATGGCGCGAACCTCTTCGTGCTCATGGCCGGCGGCAAGGCGGGCTCGCCGCCTATCGACGGCCGGACTTCCCTGCCTTATGGCGAGGAAATCGCCGATCCGCTGGCCCAGGCGATGATCCTCACCGCGATCGTCATTTCGATGGCGCTGACCGGCTTCATCCTCACCTTGGCCTACCGCCAATACCGCTACCGCACCGCGGACGTGATTGAGGATGACACCGAGGACACCGCCATCGCGGCGATTGCCTCGCGCCCGGGCAATGCCTCGGCCGCCCCCGACCACGATGCCTCCAATGATCCGACCACCGGCCGTAACACCAAGGAAGGCGATAAGTTTGGCCCCGAGTTCTTCGAGGCTCCCGTGAAGGAGGCCACCGATGAGTGAAACTATCTCACCCCTGGTGGACCTGCTGCTGCCCTACGTTAGCTTCCTGATTCCCCTTCCGATCATCATCCCCGCACTGGCGGCCGCGTTGGCGATGCTCTTTGCGCGCAATGCTCATGCGCAGCGCCGCATCGCCTTCTTCTCCCTGCTCACGCTGGCCGGGGTCAACGCCGCCCTGATCTTCATCGCGGATACCACCGGCATCCAGACCCTCCAGGTGGGCGGCTGGGACGCCCCGGTGGGCATCACGCTCGTGGCGGACCGTTTGTCCACGGTCATGCTCTTTACCTCCTCCGTCGTCCTGTTCTCCGTCATGTGGTACGCCATCTCGCAGGGCGTGCGCGACGGCACCAAGGACGAACCGGTGGCGGTATTCCTGCCTAACTACATGTTGCTGACCATGGGCGTGAACGTGTCCTTCCTGGCCGGTGATTTGTTCAACCTCTACGTGGGCTTCGAAATCTTCCTCGTGGCCTCGTATGTGCTGCTGACCCTCGGCGCCTCGCCTGCGCGCGTGCGTGCGGGCGTGGGATATGTCATGGTCTCCATGGCCTCCTCGCTCATCTTCGTGCTGGCCTTGGCTTATATCTACGCCGCGGTGGGCACGATGAACATGGCCCAAATTGGTATCCGCATGGAAGATATCCCGGCGGGCACCCGCTCCGCAGTGTTCGCCGTGCTACTCATTGCCTTTGGCATTAAGGCAGCCGTCTTCCCACTGGACGCCTGGCTGCCGGACTCCTACCCCACCGCACCTTCGCTGGTCACCGCAGTCTTCGCGGGCCTGCTCACCAAGGTCGGTGTCTACGCCATCATCCGCGCGCGCACCTCCATCTTCACCGCTGGTGGGTTAGATAACCTGCTTATGTGGGTCGCGCTGGCCACGATGCTCGTGGGTATTTTGGGTGCCATCGCCCAATCGGATATCAAACGATTACTGTCCTTCACGCTGGTCAGCCACATCGGTTATATGATCTTTGGCGTTGCCCTCGGAACCGCGCAGGGCTTGTCAGGCGCCATCTTCTACGCTGTGCACCACATTCTGGTGCAGACCGCGCTCTTCCTGGTGGTGGGCCTCATCGAGCGCCAAGCCGGCACCTCTTCGCTGCGGCGCTTGGGCTCGCTGATTTATTCCGCACCGCTCATCGCCATTTTGTACTTCATCCCGGCCATGAACCTGGGCGGCATCCCGCCCTTCTCCGGCTTCCTGGGCAAGATCATGTTGATTCAGGCCGGCGCGAACGAGGGTTCCTGGATGTCGTGGGTCCTCATCGGCGGCGCTGTCCTCACTTCGCTGCTGACCCTCTACGTCATGATCCTCGTGTGGGCCAAGGGCTTCCTGCGTGATCGCAGGGATGCCCCCGAAGGCAACCTCGCCATGGCGCGGCCCTCCCCGCTCGGGGAGGTCACCGAGTACGTCGAATTGGAGGAGCGCGCCGATGTCGGCCGCGTACCCTTCGGCATGCTGGCTTCCACGTCCCTGCTCGTCATCGCTTCAGTATCGATGACCTTCCTCGCCGGCCCCATCTCCGGGGTTACCACCCGCGCGGCGACGTCCGCGCAGGATGACTCCATCTACCGCTACGCCGTGCTGGGGGATTCCGCCGAGGACCCAACGCGGCACTTGGACCCCGCCGAACGCTACGAGGAGGGCGCCGATTCGCGGAAGAACCGCAGCGAGCCCCTCCCGGATCCGGAGCCGGTGGCGCCGACAACGAGGACGTCGCCAAGCGCCACGCCTGCATTGCCCACCTCCGTGGATAAGGAAGAAAAGGAGGTTTCGCGATGAGATTCTCCGGAATTAAGCACCGCTTCCGCCCGTGGTTCATGGTGTGGATCATCGTCATGTGGTGCATGCTCATGGGCGAAGTCACCGTGGCGAACCTGGTGGGCGGGCTGATTGCCAGCCTGTTCATTGTCTTCGCGCTGCCGCTGCCGGCGATGCCCGTGGCGGGGATTTCGGTGAGCTGGGGCAAGCTGATTGTCTTCATGGCGCAGTGGTTTATAGAGCTCATGGAAGCTTCCATCAAGGTGGGCTGGCTGGCCGTGCGCCCGCAGGAGGTGCCGAAGACCGCGATTGTCAGGCTCCCGATGCGCGTGGAGAATGAGTTCGTTCTGGCGCTGGCGGTCAGCTTGTACAACCTGCAGCCGGGCGGCACGGTGTCCGATATCGACATTGCGACCCGCATGCTCACCATCCATCTCCTCGACGCCGATTCTGAAGCCCACCTGGAGCGTGAGATCGCCGCGGTGCGCAAGCTGGAGGCCGATATGATTGCCATCTTCGAAAGGAGCCACCCCTGATGGATACTGACGTGTATAACATCCTGCTCACCGTGGCCGCGGGCTTCCTCGTGGTGGCCTTCCTCATCACCACGTGGCGCATCGTCATCGGGCCCAACTCGCTCGACCGGCTCATCGCGATGGACGGGCTCGTGGCCATGTTCCAATGCGCCCTGGCCACCTACATCTGTTGGACGCTGGACACGACGGTCTCCAACGCGATGTTGGTGGTGGCGCTCCTCGGATTCATTTCGACGGTCTCCGTTACTCGCTTTAGGAAGAGGGACTCATGAGTTATGCAGTAGTTGCCGATATCCTCTCCATCATCCTCATTCTCCTTGGCTCGATACTCACCTTGGCGGCCGCGATTGGAGTGGCGCGTTTTAAGGACACGATGGCGCGCGTGCACGCCATTGCCAAACCGCAAACCACCGGGCTCATCTTCACGATTTTGGGTGCCATCATCAAGGTGACGGGTTCGGAGAGCTTCAGCGTTGCTGAGCGCGGCGACTTGGGCATCCTGGTGCTGCTTGTTCTTTTCGCCATGATCACCAGCCCGGTGACCGCGCAAAGAACCACGCGCATCGCCCGCCGTGAGGGCTTGTACGGCCCGCCGGAGTCAATGCTGCGCAATGAGGCCCCTGCCGCGCGTTCCATGCGCCGAAAGTAGGGACACGGGCGCCTTCTCCCAGGAAATGAGGGCGAATTAATATAGGCTGCAAAAGGCAATAATTGGTGGTCATCCGAGGAGAGTCGACGTGAAGAAGCTGCAAGGCGTACCAACGATATGCACTGTCCTCGCGCTGTGCATCGCTGTGATGGTGTACAAGTTCAGCCAGTTCGATGGGCCCCATGCCTTCATCAATATCCTCCCCTTCGACCTCTCCATCTACCGCATGGCGGGCGAAGACCTCAACGCGGGCGGCCTGCTTTACGACGCCCCCTACATCTTCGAGTTCCCCTTCACGTACCCGCCCTTTGCGGGGTTGCTGTTTAAGGTTTTGCCCTTCTTCAGCAAGGGTGCGCTGACCTTTATGTGGCCCTCGCTCATGTTCCTGGCGGTGTTGGCGATCATCATCATGATCTTCCGTGAGCGGGGCATGAAGGTGACCCCGGCGGCCGTCCTG
The DNA here is from genome assembly GCF_001809405.1 of Corynebacterium sp. HMSC055A01. Taxonomy (NCBI): domain Bacteria; kingdom Bacillati; phylum Actinomycetota; class Actinomycetes; order Mycobacteriales; family Corynebacteriaceae; genus Corynebacterium; species Corynebacterium sp. HMSC055A01. The sequence goes on from NZ_KV797521.1 coordinate 133,855, forward strand.
GTAGCGGTGCTGCTCACCGCCCTGACCCCGGCGAATGAGGCGATGCACGGCTCGCTGTACTACGGGCAGGTCAACGTATTCTTGATGCTGCTCGTGGCCCTAGATTTCCTGCCGATTAAGCGCCGCCTGCCGGGCGTGGGTATTGGCTTGGCCGCGGGAATCAAGCTGACCCCGGCTTATATGGGGTTGGCTTTGCTCTTTGAGAAGCGCTGGTGGGCCGCCGCGGGGGCGGTCATTACCTTCCTGGTGACCGTCGTGCTCGGTTTCCTCTTCGTGCCCGATGCAATGGATTTTTGGACCGACGCCATGTTCAACTCCTCCCGCGTGGGCGAGCACGCCAACCCCGGCGCGAAGTCGCTGCGCTCGCTCATGTACCGCGTTCTAGGCGTCGACGGCGGCATCTGGTGGCTGCTGGCGGTCATCGTGGTCTTTGCGCTTACCTGCCTGGCGCTTCGCACCGCATACCTGCGCGGCAACCGCTCGGCGGCTTTCGCGTTGACGGGCCTGAGCACCTGCTTGGTCTCCCCCTTCTCGTGGTACCACCACTTCGTGTGGACCATCCCCTTCGTGGTCATGGTCTTCGTATCGGTCAACCAGGCGCTCAGCGCGCGCCTGTCCGGTAAGTTCGGCGAGCAACTCGCCGGCCTCGCCTCCGTGGCGGCACTGTTCGTGGTGTCGCTGCCGTTTATGTCGGTGCCAGTGTGGTTCACCATGTCCACGGCCAACCTCGATGCGATCAAGTCCTTCCAGCCGTGGGCGACCTCGCTGTGGACGCTGTCCTGCGTTGCCTTCATCGCCGTCTACGCGGTGTGGGGCTTCGTCGCGCCGCGCAAGCGCGCGGTGGCGGAGAGCTAGGGGACGTTTCGATCAAATAAGGGGGCAAAACCCGCCCGTTTTAGCGCACTATTTGATCGAAACGTCCTCGTCGAGGCGAGGCAGCTTCCCAAAAGGACGTTTCGATCAAGTAAGGCCCGGAAAACCATCAGTTTCCGGGCCTTGATTGATCGTTCGGTACTCAGGCTAGAGCGGCAAGAGCTGCTCCATCTCATCCGCGGTGGCCTTGACCACCTTCTGCCAGCTGCCGGTCTCCTCGTACAGGCGGCGCTGGCGCTCATAGCCCGCCCCGGAATCGATGATTTCCTGCACCAGCTGCAGCTCCCGGGCACAGCCCAGCTCCTCGGACAACGGGGCCAGCTCCACCAAGAGATCCGCCAGCTCGTCTTTGATCCAGCGCTCATCGGTCTCGCGCGAGGTGATGACCAGCGCGTCCATGCCATAGCGCGCACCGCGCCACTTATTCTCCGCCACGTGCCACGGCTGGAGAGTCGGCAGCTTCTCGCCCGCGTCGATCATGCGGTCATAGTGCACCACCAGGCAGTGCGTCAGCGCCACGATGGCGGAGAGCTCGCGAAGGTTGGAGGCGGCGTCGGAAATGCGCACCTCCACCGTGCCCCACTTGGAGGCCGGGCGAACATCAAAGTGCATCGATCCCGTGTGGTTGATGACACCCGAAATCGCCTGGTCCCGCATGTAGGATTTCCACTGCTCCCAGTTCTCAAACTGGTAGGGCATGCCCGCAGTGGGCAGCTGTTGGTAGAGCATCGTGCGGTTGGAGGCATAGCCGGTATCGAGCCCTTCCCACCCCGGCGAGCACGCGGAGATGGCCAGCAGGTGAGGGTACTTCGTCATCAGCGCATTAATGATGGGCCACACGCGTTCCTCGTGGCTGATGCCGACGTGCACGTGCGTGCCCCACAGCAGCATCTGCTGGCCCCAGTACTGGGTGCGGTTGATGATTTCGGAATAGCTCTCCTTCGCGGAGACGGGGTTCTTCCGGAAGTCCGTGAAGGGGTGCCCACCCGAGGCCCACAGGCGCACGTCCATGGAATCGGCCGCCTCACGCACTGCGCTGAGCGACGCCCGAAGGTCCCCCATCGCCTCCGGCACCGTCCGGCACACCCCGGTTACCAGCTCCACCGTGTTTTGGAGGAATTCCTTTTCCAGGTGCACGGAGGGGTGGGAGGCGCGGACAACGTCGATAAGCTCGGCGCCGCGCGGCACGAGATCCCAGGTCACGGGGTCAACGAGGGCAACTTCCCACTCGACACCCAGCGTGGGCTCGGGCGAACGGGCGAAGTTCTCTTCCGGAATATTCACCCATTCATCCTATCCACCAACAGGGTGAATTTAATAAGTTTTTATTCCCTAGGCTTGGGGAACGGCGAGGACCACGACGACGGCATCGCCCTTGGTGTAATCCCCGGTCAGCTCGGCCGGGTACGGCGCGATGGCTTCCGCCGGAACGTTGCCGCCGTAGTACTGGGCGGCGACTTCCTTGGCCAGGTTCTCGGCCGCGGCATCACCCTGCGGGAAGAAGATGGTGGTCTTCGGTGCGACGAGGACCTCATCGCTGATGTTTCCTACCTCGGCGACCTTAAACTTTTCGCGCTTGAGGCGCTCAGCCTCATCGGCGGCGTAGTTGACGCGGCCGGAGTTGTTGTAAACGTTGACGGGGATCTCCGCCTGCGGGCGATCGGCATTGCCTGCGGGTGCACCGGCCTCGGCGTTCTCACCATGCTCAGCGCCGGCCTCAGCAGCGTTCTCCGAGTCAGCGTCGGCATCAGCCGGGCGCTCGTTCTCGTCGGCGTCCTTATTCTTGTCGGCTTCGCCCGCAGCGCCGCCGGTATGGGCGTCGCCCTCGGCGCCACCGGTGGCGGGTCCGGACACGGCGGCGTCGTTGGCGGGCGCGTCCTGGGCGGTGTCCTCGGAGCTATCCGAGGTCATGGCGTAGAGAGCCCACATGCCGAGCATGACGGCCACGGCGATGAGCACCATAGCGACACCACGCAGCGGGAGCTTGCTAGCGGAGGCCGGGGCGGCGGCCGAGTCGGACTCGGCGGCGTGGCGCGCGCGGTCAGCGGACGAGGCAGAGTTTTCCGGATTCACATTAGTCACATTGGTCACTCTAGTATCTGTGGGCCCTAGTCCGGCGCATTGTCGCGTGCGGCGCGCCGGATGTCCTCGCGGGCGTCGCGAAGCCGGCGCAAACGGGTGACCAGCAGCGGGTAGGAGGCGTGCGCGGCGGGGTTGTCGAGCAGCACATTGAGGCGCTGGTGATAGCGCACCGGAGTAATGTCCAGCTGCGTGCGGATGGCCTCCTCCTTCGCGCCGATATCGCGCGGGGCGTGGGACTCGAACTCCAAAATCGCGGCGTCTAGGTCTGACAGGGAATGCATGCTTAAACTGTATTCCATGACTATTCGTCCCATCGTTATCCACGGCGACCCGGTCCTCCACAACCCCACCGATCCGGTCACCGAGCCCATCGACTCCCCCGAGCTGCAGGAGCTCATCGCAGACATGCACGAAACCATGGATGCCGCGCACGGGGTCGGTCTAGCCGCAAACCAGATCGGCGTGAACAAGCGCCTCTTTGTCTACCACTGCCCCGACACCGACGGGCCAGATGGCACCGAGCTTCCCGAAGGCGGCATGCGGCGCGGCTGCGTGATCAACCCGGTGCTGGAGACCTCCGAGATTCCGGAAACCATGCCGGCTGACGACGGCTCCGAAGACGAAGGCTGCCTCTCCGTTCCGGGCGAGGGCTTCCCCACCGGCCGCGCCGACTGGGCCCGCGTGACCGGCAAGAATGAAAAGGGCGAGGACATCTCCATCGAGGGCTATGGCTTCTTCGCGCGCATGCTGCAGCACGAAACCGGCCACCTCGACGGCTTCGTTTACACCGACGTGCTTACCGGCCGCTACAAGCGCCAGGCCAAGAAGGCCATTAAGCGCAACGGCTGGACCGAAGCCGGGCTTACCTGGCTGCCGGGCGAGGACGAAGACCCCTTCGGGCACGAGGACTAATGTCCCGCATCTTCCGCTCCGATGCCGTCCAGGTGGGCGAGCGCGTGGTGGCCCGGCGCGATTTCGGCGGCGTGCACAGCGATGTCATCGGCCACGTGCTCAGCGTAGATCCGCTGGTCATCCGTCCACAGGAGGTGGGCGGCTACCCGTCTTCACTCGACGCAGTAGAGATTCCGCCGGAGCAGCTCAAGATTATTAAGCGCCTCTCCCCGCGCACGGTGCGCAATTCCGATATCCGCGCCGTGGAGGTGGCCACCGCAGCCGCCTTCCCGGGCAAGGAGCACACGTGGACCTCCGATGGCCAGTGGCTCATGCGCGCGGGCGATGGCGTGACGGGCCGCTCCAATTCGGCGGTGCCGCTGGGACCTTCTGCGGGTTTCCTGCCGGTGCCTTTCGATGAGATTGAAGCCTACTATGCGCGCCACGATCTTCCGGTGTGCTTGGCCATCCCGGAGCGCATCGGCAAGTCTGCTGAGAAGCTCGTGGCGGCGCAGCCCGAAGCGTGGGAGCTCGAACCGGAAATCCTGGTGATGGTCCGAGACCTGGATGAGCTGCCCGTGCTTTCCGACGTCCACTTCGCCATCGATGAGCAGCCCGATTCCGAGTGGCTCAACCTCTACCACTTCCGCGGCCAAGCTCTGCCACCGCTGGCACTGGAGTACCTACGCAGCCACATCGAGGGCACGATGGGCTTCGGACGTCTCCTCTCCCCTGCGGGCGAAACTATCGCTATTACGCGCGGCACGCTCACCGAATCCGGGGACGGCACCGTGTGGCTGGGTTACTCCGCCGTGGAGGTGGCCGAAGGCTGGCGCCGCAAGGGCCTGGGCACCGCGCTGGGCGCGCACATGCTGGCCTGGGGCAAGGCACAGGGCGCGGAGAAGGCCTACCTGCAGGTCGTAGCGCACAACACGGCAGGCATTCGGCTCTATGAGAAGCTCGGCTTCTTAGAGCAGCACCGCCACCGTTACGCCCGCCGCCTGCCTCAAGTACCCTAAACTACATGCGCATAGCTTCGTGGAACATCAACTCCGTTCGCACCCGCCCGCAGCGCGCGGTGGATCTTCTGGCAAAGCACGACATCGACGTGCTTTGCCTGCAAGAAACCAAGGTGGCGGATGCAAAGTTCCCCCGTGAGCCTTTTGAAGAGGCCGGCTACCACGTCACCTGCCACGGGCTGAACCAGTGGAATGGCGTGGCCATTGTGTCTAAGGAGGAGCCGGAGAAGGTCCAGACCTTCTTCCCCGGTCAGCCGGGGTTCCACAAGGACACCGCCAAGGAGCAAGCGCGCGAGGCCCGGGCGGTATCGGCCCGCATCCGCGGGATTGAGATCTGGTCCCTCTACGTTCCCAACGGACGCGAGATCACGGACCGCCACTTCGACTACAAGCTGGACTTCCTCTACGCGCTGGCACGCTATGTGGAGACCCGCGCGCAGTCGAAACTCTTGCTCACGGGTGACTTCAACATTGCTCCGCGCGATGAGGACGTCTGGGATATGTCCCTCTTCCGCGGCAAAACACACGTCACCGAACCGGAGCGCGCGGCCTTCCAGATGTTGGAGGAGGCCGGGCTTGAGGAGGTCACACGCCGCTTCACCGAGGAAGACCGCTGGACCTACTTTGATTACAAGTCCTTGCGCTTCCAAAAGAACGAGGGCATGCGCATCGATTTCCAGCTGGCCAGCGAGCCGCTTGCACACCTGGTCCAAGGTGCCCAGGTGGATATGGTTGAGCGCGCCGGCGACAAGACCTCCGACCACGTGCCACTGATCGCAGATTTCGATGTCCCCGATTTCGCATCGGTGCGCTAGCCTGCCATGAACCTCAACATCGATCTCTCCGTCTGGCAGCTTGTGCTGCTGATCATTGACTACGGCATCAAAATCATCGCCATCGGCGTGGTCCCCGAAGGCCGCCGCCCGTCTAGCTCCACCGCTTGGCTGCTGGCCATTCTGGTGCTGCCTATCGTAGGCCTGCCCCTGTTCTTGCTCATGGGCTCGCCCTATATCAACCGCCGGCGCCACCGCATCCAGCAAGAGGCCAACGCACTGCTTAACGACGTCACCGCCTCCACCCCCAACCACCCCTCCGGGCGCCTCTCCCCGGAGGTGGAATCCCTCATCCAGCTCAACCGCAACCTCACCGGGCACCCGGCTCTGATTGGGCATAACAAGGGCTTGCACGCTTCCTATGAGGAGGCCATCCTGGCCATGGCCCGTGCGGTGGACCGCGCTGAGAAATACGTGCTCATTGAAATCTACATCCAGTCCTGGGATGAGGTGACCGATGTCTTCTTCCAATCCCTCGCGCGCGCCCGCCAGCGCGGCGTGGAGGTCAAGCTGCTGCTGGATCAGATTGGCAGCCTGAAATACAAGGGTTACTTCACGCTGGGCAAGCGCCTTACCGAGATTGACGTCGATTGGCGGCTCATGCTTCCGCTGCAGCTGCACAAGGGCCGCTTCCGCCGCCCGGACCTGCGCAATCACCGCAAGATCGTGGTCATTGACGGCCACACGGGTTTCTTGGGCTCGATGAACATGATTAAGCGCGAATACAAGACGAAGGACCGCGCATGGATCGACTACATGGTCGAGATGACCGGCCCTGTGGTGACGTCCTTGGCCTCGGTGTTCGCGGTGGATTGGTACCTGGAATCGGAGGAGCAGCTGTCTTTGGACATGCAGCCCTATGACGACGCTATGACGGCGGACTCCAACCACCTCCAGTTGGTCCCCTCCGGGCCCGGTTACACCACGGAACCTAACCTGCGCATGTTCAACTCGGTGGTGCACCACGCTAAAGAGAAGCTCATCCTTTGCTCGCCCTACTTCATTCCGGACGAGTCCCTCTTGGAAGCGGTCACCACCGCGTGCTACCGCGACGTTGAGGTGGAGCTCCTGGTTTCAGCGAAGGCGGACCAGTTCATGGTCAACCACGCGCAGTCCTCCTACTACCAAGCACTTCTGGAGGCTGGCGTGCGGATCTTCCAATTCCCCGAGCCCTTCGTGCTGCACTCCAAGTTCATCCTGGCGGACCCGAATCTTCCGGAGCGCGATCCACTGTGCATGTTTGGTTCCTCCAACATGGACATGCGTTCCTTCGGCCTCAACTATGAATCAACGATGCTGGTGGCCAAGGGCGACCTCATCGAGAATTTCACCCAGCTGGCCAGGAATTACAAGAAGGTCTGCCACGAGCTCACCCTCGAGGAGTGGAACGAGCGCGGACTGCTGCGCCGCTACGTGGACAACGTCATGCGCCTGACCTCTGCGCTGCAGTAGCAAGCACATGCGGGCCCACACCTTGCTGCGGTAGGGCAGCATGGACCTGCAGATGGTTCCAGCCAGAAGTCTCCAGTCAAACGGTTCCAGTCAAACGGTTCCTCTGGGGGCAAACAAACCTTCTGCGAGGCGGTAGATGGTTCGTTTGGGGGCAAACGAACCATATGACTAGAACCATCTCTGAGAATGACAAGGCGCCATCTGGGAGATGCCTTATGCTCAATGGCGTACGCTAGGCGGCGCCTTGGGCCAGCCGCGTAGACACCACAAGGCCGCACAGCGAGATGAAGCTGCAGCACACCATTCCGGTGGCCATGGTCAGCGCCGCATTTGAGCCCCAACCCATGAGCGGGCTGATGGCGCTGGCCAGCAAGGACTGACCAAAGCCCATGATGGCGGACACGCTGCCCGCACGCGGACGCATGAGGCCCGTGGCCAGAGCGGTGGCGTTGCCCATGATGAAGCCGGTCGGCGCCACACACGCAAAGAGCACGAGGAGGCACACCCACACCGGGGCGCCGAGCAGCACCGACAGCAACAAGAGCGCCCCACACGCAAGAACGCCGCAAACACCGACGCGCAGCATGACCGCCGGGGAGACCGAATCCATGGCTCGCGAATTCACCAGCGTGGCCATAAAGAGGCCCACGGAGTTGATGCCGAAAACCAGCGAATAGCCCAGCGGCGAAAAGCCCCACTGGTTCTGCACCACGAAGGCCGAGGCCGCGATGTAGCAAAACATCGAGCAGAAGCCGAAGGCCATAGTCACCAGGTAGCCCCACACCCGGGCATTGGTCAGGACCGCCCAGTAATTGCCCGCCACCGTGCGGAACAGCCCGGCGCGGGAGCGGCCGCCCGCGGTTTCCGGGACGATGGCGATCGCCAGCACCAACTGCACCGCATGCAGCCCGGCAAGCACCCAAAAGATGCCGCGCCAGCCCAGCGGCTCCGCCAGGACACCGCCGAGCACCGGGGCCACCGCCGGCGCGATGCCCTGCAGCGCCATGAGCAGCGAATAAGCCTTCGCGGCAGCCGCGCCGTGCACGAGGTCAGGTACCACCGCGCGGGCGAGCACCACGCACGCGCCGCCGCCGAGGCCCTGCAGCACGCGGGCGGCCACGAGCACCGTGGCGGTCGGAGCCAGCGCCGCCAGCACGGAGGCCACCAGCGCGAGGCAGGCACCGGCGATGAGGAGGCGTTTGCGCCCGATGGCGTCGGAAAGCGGGCCCATCACCAACTGTCCCACGCCCATCCCGATGAAGAAGCCCGAAATGGTCAGCTGGACCATCGCCCGGGTGGTGCCCAGATCGGAGAGGATCTCCGGCATCACCGGCAAGTACATATCAGTGGCAAAAGGCGCTGTTGCGGACAACAGCGCCAAGGTAGCCAGGAGTGGAAAAGGAATCACGCGTCGCGCTGCTCCAGCACGATGACGCCGAAAATCCACAGCACCGCGGCCCAACCGAAGAAGACGAGGGCCTCAAAGCCTACCGATGACCACGGCGCGTTCTCATCTACATAGTTCACCGCCCAGTTCTGGAAGGCAGTAAAGGGCATGAAGTGAATGGCCTTATCGCCCACCGTCGGCAGCACACGCACGATGTTTTCCAACCCCAAGTACAAGATGAGGGAAATCGCCACCGTGCCGGCGGTCTGCCGCAACAGCATGCCCAGGCCCTGCACGAAGGCAACCACGCCGAAGGCCGCGAGCGGGAAGGACCACAGCATGTATTTGCCGTCCTCGCTGGCAAAGGGCTGGAAAGCCTCCGCCGCCGATTCATTCGTCGTCATATCCGCCAACACGAAGATGTACACCAGGCTCAAGAAAGCAATAATGGCCGCGATGACGCCGTAGAGCAGCAGCTTGGCACAGGCCACTGTCCAGCGCTTCGGGTTGGTCATGAAGGTCAAGGATTGCGTCTTATAGCGGTATTCCGTGGTCACCACCATCGCGCCCTGGATCATTATGATCGGCATGCCCATGAGCAAGAGGATGGAGGCCAAGGCCCGCTCCTGCAGCGGGCTAATGCCCAGCACCGCCTCCCCCGCGTTGAGCGAGTTCAGCAGCGTCCAGCCGGTCACGATGAGGAAGATGAGCGCCGTGGTCCACCAGAAGGACTTCGTCGTGCGCAGCTTCGTCCACTCCGCATGCACAGTGTTGAAAAACATTAGCGCTATACCCCTTCCTTCGGTGCCGCCGCCTGGTACTGCACCGCGCGTTCCGTCATAGTCACGTAGGCCTCTTCCAGCGAGGCGCGGTGGAGCGTCAATTCCGTCAGCGGCACACCCGTGGAATAAGCCAGCTGACCCACGTAATCCGTGGTTTGGTTCGGAATGACCAAGGTGCGGCGCTGCTCCTCATCAACGGACTCGCTATACGTGATGCCGGCCTCCTTCAGCGCCGAGCCGAACTCGCGCAGGTGCTCCGAGCGCACGATAACCGAGGCACTGGAGTTTTCCTTGACAAAGTCATAGGTGCGTTGATTAGCCAAGAGCCTGCCGCGGCCAATCACCACGAGGTGGTCCGCGGTTTGCGCCATCTCCGCCAGCAAGTGCGAGGAGATAAGCACCGTGCGGCCCTCCGCCGCCAGCGCCCGCACGAGCGAGCGCACCCAGCGAATACCTTCCGGATCTAGGCCGTTGACCGGCTCATCCAGGATCAGCACGCCCGGATCCCCCAACAGGGCGGCCGCCAGGCCGAGGCGCTGGCCCATACCGAGGGAGAAGCCGCCAGCCTTCTTGCCGGCAACATCAGCCAAGCCCACAAGACCCAGCACCTCGTCGACGCGGGAAGTAGGAATGCCATTGGCCTGCGCCATCCACAACAGGTGGTTGGCGGCGGTGCGGTTGGCGTGGACGGCTTTGGCGTCGAGAAGCGCGCCCACCTCACGCAGTGGGTTCTTCAGCTCGCGGTAGGGCTTGCCGTGCACCAGAGCAGTGCCAGCGGTGGGCTTGTCCAAGCCCAGAATCATGCGCATCGTCGTTGATTTTCCAGCGCCGTTTGGTCCCAGAAAACCGGTCACTTGTCCCGGCTTCACCTGGAAGGTGAGGTCATCGACGGCGCGGACAGACTTGTACTGTTTGGTCAGTCCGGCTACTTCAATCATGCCCTACAGCGTGCCACAGGTTCCCGCCGCGCGCCTGTATCAGCTGCTGATTTCCTCCCAGCGCTCCAGCAAACGCGGCAGCGCTTCCCGGAAGGGAGCCAAGAGCTCTAGCTCTTCTACCTGGCTAAACGGCACCCAGCGCAGCTCGGCGGATTCCTCATTGGCGGTCACCGCCAAGCGCCGGCCAGAAAGTGTCCGCGCCAACACCGTGGTATAGGTCCAGCCTTCCTCGAAAGGCCCAGAGGTGACCAGCGCATCCAGCACCTCGACGTCTGAGGCCGAGATTCCGGTTTCCTCCGCCGTCTCCCTCAGCGCTGCCTGCTCCGGGGACTCCGGCTTATCCCGCGCCCCGCCCGGAATTCCCCAGGTCCCGCCATTATTCGTCCACGTGGCACGGTGCTGGAGCAACACCTCATCCCCCGCCACCAAGAAAAGGCCAGCAGCTCCAAACTTGCCCCATACCGGCACCCCGCCCGGCCCCTTAGACCAGCCATCACCGGAGAGTTCTGGGTTTACGCGTGTACACATGCCTTCCACGATACGTCAGAAGCAGCCCGCGCCACCCTGCCCCAAATCATCGCGCGACGCGCTCAAGGGCGCTATCCTAAGGGAATGACCGGCCCGGCCACCGAACTGCGCGAGCACTCCCCCGAATCATGGGGCGATCACTGGCTCGATGAAGTCACCGAGCCCGCCAGCCCGGCGTTTAGCCGCCCGACGCAGCTGGCCATGAGCTCCTTCGCCGGCCCCGCGCGCGTCATCCGGCGCCTCTACAGTTTTGCGGCCACCACGCCCGGCAAGCTTTTTACGGTCACCGTCATCCTCACCGTCGCGCTGGCGGCAGCCGGCTTTTCCATGTCTTCATCCTCGGCTTCAAGGCACGATGACCTGGATACCTTGCTGCCCTCCACCGAGCCGATGTCGAATGCGGCTCACCACCTCTACACCAACCTGTCCCTGGCGGATACCGTGGCCACCACCGGCTTCGTGCAGGCGGGTGTGGAGCCGGAGGTGAACCGCAACCGCTATAACGAGGCCATCGATGCCGCCTCCGTCGCCGCCACGGAGGCCATCGTGGGCACCTCCGCGGAGGATGAGCGCGTGCGCGAGCTCGTCACGTTTATCCAACGCAAGCTGCCGGTGTATACCGCGCTCGTGGAAAAGGCCCGCGTCAATCACCGCGCGGGCCACGCCGTGGCGAATTCCTATATGTCGAACGCCTCGGCGCTCATGCGGACCCAGATCCTCCCCGCCGCCGCGGAGCTGTTCACCTTGACGTCGGAAAAGGTGAGCCAACAGCAGCAGCGCCTGACCCGCCCGCAGTGGGTGCCACTATCTGGTCTGGTCGCCGCTCTCATCTTCCTCGGCCTGGCGCAGTGGTGGCTGTGGCGGCTGACCCGCCGGCGCTTCAACCGCGGTTTCGTGGTGGCCACGGGCCTGTTGTTCCTGGCGCTGGTGTGGGCCTCCGCCTCCAACTTCGCCACGTGGGCCTCGGGCCACCAGGGTTTCGAAACGGTGTCGCGCCCCTGGGACTCGCTGACCGCCTCCCGCATCGAGGCCCAGCAGATGCGCACCTCGGAGACCCTCGCCCTGGTCCTGCGCTCCTCTCAGCAGGACATGTCCGTGCACTTTAATTCCACGGTGTACTCCGTCAACCAGGCCCTGCGGGACTATGAGCAGGCGCTTGTCGACGACGACTTCCCCTCCTCCGATCCCACCCTGATTCCCCACGCGAAGCAGGCAGTGGAAGATTGGACGACCACGCACGAGAACTTCATGGAGGATCTCTCCATGGGTGACTACGATGCCGCGCTGTACCAGGCCACCGCCATCGATCCGGACGGTGCCCCCACCGCCGCCAGTGCTTTCAACGCCGTGGATAATTCCTTGGCCGCGCTCATCGACCAGGCCCGCGACGCCATGCGCACCTACCTGGTCCAGGGGCTCAACGCCATGACCATGGTGTCTACCGGCGTGCTCCTGGCCACCTTCGGCGCGATTATCGCCGTGTGGTTGGGAATCCGTCCCCGTCTGCAGGAGTACCTGTGATGCGCCGCCCTACCACGAAACGCCCAGCCTGGACCGCGGCCCTGCTCGTGCTCAGCAGCGCCGTGGCACTCAGCGCTTGCGAGCCGGAGCCGCCCAGCGCGCCGGATCCCATCCTGCCGTCTACCGCGAACCTCGATTCCACGCCGGGCCCGCCGCTACCGGAGGATGCCATCATCGAGCCCGCCGGCAGCGGTGAGGTGTCCAAGCAAAGCGATGCCGAAGCCTACGGCTCCTACCGCCCGGACGATAAGACGCCGAGGGAGCGCGTGCCCGAGATCCTGGAGCGCGGCCGGCTCATCGTGGGCGTGGACCGCTCCAATAACCTGCTCAGCTACCGCGATACCGCCACCGGCGAGGTCCGCGGCTTCGAGGTCGACATCGCCCGCGAAATTGCACGCGATATCTTTGGGGATCCCAACAAGGTGGACTTCCGCTTCGTGGAAGCTTCCGAGCGCGCGCGTGCCCTCAACGACCGCACGGTAGACATCGTCATCCGCACCATGACGATTAGCCCCACACGCCAGCGCGAAGTCGCCTTCTCCATTCCCTATATGCAAACGGATGCCCGCTTGCTGGTGCTGAAGAACTCCGGCATTCACTCCATCGCGGATACCGCCGGGTTGACCTTGTGCGCGACGAAGGGTTCCACCATGGTGGACGCGATACGCAAGCACGCGCCTACTTCCGATATCTTGGAGACCCGCGCCTGGGGCGATTGCCTCATGGCGCTGCAGCTGGGGCAAACGGACGGCATCGTGGTGGATGATGCCCTGCTCTCCGGGATGCTGGCGCAGGATCGCTACACGGAGATCGTCGGCGATCCCCTCGAAAGCCAAAGCTATGGCGTGGCCGTGCGCAAGCCCGATGGCTCTTATGACTCGCGCCCGCTCATCCGCCAGGTCAACTCCACACTGGAGCGTATCCGCAAAGACGGGACCTGGCAGCAGCTCTTTAACGAGTGGCTCGGGGATTACATGGATCAGCCCGTGCTCCCGGCGCCGAAGTACCTCGACGAGACCCCGCCAGCGACGGAATCGGAATCGAGTTCCCCAACCAGCAATCAGCCCGGTGAGAAGAAGGAGGGGCACTAATGTCGCACCGCTTCAGCGAGGATGAGCTCGACCACCTCACGCCCGAAGAGCACGAGACTGCGCAGCCCGAAGCCGCAGATCCCGGAGCCGTGGAGCCCGAAACTCCTGCCGACGCCACCCAGGCCGTGCGCTTCGATCCCTTCGCCGATGAGGAGGACGATTTTTCGGAGGACCACCACCTCACCGCGTCGCCCGCGGAATCCGGCGGCCAGAACGCAGCAGCGCCCGGCGCCAACAACGCGGAAGCCTCAGACCGCACCGCGGCAGTCCCCTTCGATCCCTTCGCGGATGACCTCGAGGAAGAGGAGGACCTCGGCGCCACCGGCGCCGTCCTCTCCCCAGCGGACCGTCCCGGCGCGCACGGCACCGCGACGGGCAAACCCGACGACGGCGAATACGTCGATTCGGATAACATCGCGGCACTCATCGAGGAGCTGGGGCAGCTGCGTGATCGTCGCAAAGCAGAGGACCCCTCGCGGGCCTCCCGCCGCCGCGCGCTCGATACCTTCCGCCAGCGCCGCGCCACCAAGCGCACCGACCGCGAGGTGGCCGATGGCATGGCTACCTTGCCCTTCGTGGTCCCGGTAGATCCCAGCGAGGCGCTCATCGATCCGCAGGATGCGCCCCGCGCCGCCCCGCCGCAGCTCAAGCCGGGCGACATGGTGGCCGGCCAGTATGAAATCCTCGGCGTGCTCGCCCATGGCGGGTTGGGGTGGATCTACCTGGCCAATGACCACTTCGTCTCCGGGCGCATCGTGGTGCTCAAGGGCATGCAATCCACCAACTCCGCCGAAGAGACAGCGACTGCGGAGGCGGAGCGCGAGTTCCTCGCGGACATCACACACCCGAATATCGTGAAGATTTTCAACTTCATCGATGACCCCCGCGTCCCCGGCGGCTTCATCGTCATGGAATACGTGGGCGGCCCCTCGCTCAAGCAGCGCCGCAACGACCAGGTCAATGACCGCTTCCCGGTCGACACCGCGATTGCCTACATCCTGGAAATCCTGCCCGCCTTGGACTACCTGCACGCCCGCGGCGTGGTCTACAACGATTTGAAGCCCTCCAACATCATCGTCACCGAGGACCAGGTCAAGCTCATCGATCTGGGCGCGGTCTCCGGCATCGGCGCCTTCGGCCACATCTATGGCACACAGGGTTTCCAGGCCCCGGAGATCGCCACCCAGGGCCCCTCGGTGGCCAGCGATATTTACTCCATCGGCCGCACACTGGCCTGCTTGACGTTGAAGCTGCCGGTGGAGGATGGCGTCTATAAGCCCGGCCTACCCTCCCCTACCGAGGAGCCGCTGCTGCGCCGCTACCTCTCCTTCTACCGCCTGCTGTTGCGCGCTACCGATCCTGACCCGGAGCAGCGCTTCGCGTCCGTGTCCGAGCTCCGCAACCAGCTCTTCGGAGTGCTGCGTGAGGTCATCGCGCTGTGCGATGGCATCCAGCACCCAGCCCAACACTCCGTCTTCTCCCCGCAGCGTACGACCTTCGGCACGAAGCACTTGGTCTTCCGCACCGACCAGCTCATCGACGGCATCGACCGCACCGTGCGCATCACCGCCCCCGAGGTGGTCTCCGCGCTGCCCATCCCGCTCATCGTCCGCTCCGATATCGGCGCCCCGCTGCTGCAGGGTTCCTCCTACACCGAGCCACAGGAAGCCTTGGAGACCCTGCGACAGGCCATGCAGACTCCGGAGTACGAGGAGTCCGCGGAGATTCCCCTCGGCGTGGTGCGCGCCATGATTGATCTGGGATACATCGGCCAGGCACGCGAGTGGCTGACCTCCATCGAGGAGCGCTTGGGCAAGGACTGGCGCTTCCACTGGTACTCGGGCGTGACCGAGCTGCTGCTGGATAAGTACCGCGAGGCTCAGGCCCATTTCGCCCACGTCCTCGACGTGCTGCCCGGTGAGGCCGCCCCGAAGCTGGCCATCGGCGCGGTCAACGAGCTCATCCTGCAGCAGCTGGGTTTTTCAGAAGCCGCGCTTATCGACGCCTCCGTCGCCCGCGCCTGCGCCAACCTCACTACGTCGCTGGCGGATCTGCCCAACGATGCTTTCGAGGATCAGCCCGGCATCTGGGATCACGTCACCGATGATCCGGCCCACCTGCGCTTCAACTCTCTGCGCCTCTACGGCATCGTGTGGGCCACGAACCCGACGACGGTCTCCTCCGCCTTCGGCCTGGCCCGCCAGCTGCGCGCCGAGCACCAGGTTGAGCTCGCCGTGGCCACCTTGGATAAGGTGCCCAATGCGTCGCGCCACCACCGCATGGCCCGTCTGACCACGGTCCTGCAGCTCATCGTGCACGATCTCTCCGAGTCCCGCATCCGCCGTGCTGCCCGCCGCTTGGAGGAGATTCCGCAGAACGAGCCGCGATTCTTGCAGATCAAGATTGCGGTCATCTCCGCCGGGCTGACCTTCTTGCGCGAGGCAGGCCTCGACGCCGCGGCCTCCCCCAACGATCTCTTCGAGTTCCCCTTTACCCAGCGCGGCCTGCGCTATGGCCTGGCGGATACCCTGCGGGCACTGGCCCGCCAGGCACCGTTTGCCCGCCACCGCTACGCGCTGGTGGACTTGGCCAATAAGGTCCGCCCGGTCACGATGTTCTAGACGTCGGCATAGCCGACGCCCGGCCTAGTACAGGCCCGCCTCCCGAGCCATGGCCGCAATGCCCGCGGACTTCTGCGCGATGGCCAGCTCCTCGTTGGTCGGCACCACGAAGACCTTGACCTGGGAATCCGCGGTCGAAATCATGCGCGGCTCCTTCGAGCGCACGAGGTTGGCTTCCTTATCGAAGTCAATGCCGTACATGTCCAGGTTGTACAGCGAATCCTGGCGGACCTCAGTATCGTTCTCACCCACGCCGGCGGTAAACGTAATCGCGTCCACGCGGCCCAGCGCAATCATGTATGCACCGATGAAGCGGCGCAGCTGGTGGATGTAGATGTTATAGGCCAGCCAGGCATCCTGGTCCTCGTTATTGATGCGCTCGCGCAGCACGCGGAAATCGTTGACACCCGCAATGCCCTTCACACCGGAGCGCTTGTTCAACAGGTTATCGATCTCATCGATCGACATCCCTGCCTCACGGGAGAGGTGGAAGATAATACCCGGGTCAATATCGCCCGAGCGCGTGCCCATGGCCAGACCCGCCAACGGGGTCAGGCCCATCGAGGTATCAATCGGGCGGCCGTTGCGAATCGCCGCCGCCGAGGCACCGTTGCCCAGGTGCAGCGTGATCTGGTGGACGTGGCCCGGGTCGCGGTCCAAGAGCTTCGGCACCTGCTGCGAGACGAACTCGTGGGAGGTTCCGTGGAAGCCGTAGCGGCGGATATCGTACTGCGAGGCCACATCGTTATTGATGGCATAGAGCGCGGCCGCCGGCGGCATGTGGTTGAAGAAGGCCGTATCGAAGACCGCCACGTGCGGGATATCCGGCAGCAGCTTGCGCGCCACGCGGATGCCGTCCAGGTTGGCCGGGTTGTGCAGCGGCGCGAGCGGGATGAGGTCCTCGATCATGGACTCGATCTGATCCACGATGAGCTGCGGCTCGCTGAACAAGCGCCCGCCGTGCACAACGCGGTGGCCCACGGCGATGACCTCGACATCCGTCGGGCCTACGCCGTGCTCGTGCATGATGCCGAAGGCGCGGTCAAGGCCGAAGGAGTGGGTAGGAATCTCCAGCTCTTCCTTGTATTCCTCACCGCCCGTCTTGACGGTCACCGCACCCTGCGGCTCACCGACCTGCTCCACCAAGCCGGAGACCAGCGGGGTATCCGTGGCCGAGCTTTCCGGGTCCACCAGCTGGAATTTAACCGAGGAGGAACCCGAGTTGAGAACGAGTACGTACGCCATCTATTTCACTCCTGCCTGGATAGCGGTAATAGCCACCGTGTTGATGATGTCCGGAACCGTCGCACCACGCGAGAGGTCATTGACCGGCTTGTTCAGGCCCTGCAGAATCGGGCCCACCGCCAGTGCGCCACCGGTGCGCTGCGCCGTCTTATAACCGATGTTGCCGGCCTCCAGGTCCGGGAAGACGAAGACCGTGGCCTTACCCGCAACGTCGGATTCCGGCGCCTTCTTGGCAGCCACGCCGGGGTCACAGGCAGCGTCGAACTGCAGCGGACCATCCACCGCCACGGAGGAATCGATGCCGCGAGCCACCTCGACGGCCTGCGTCACCTTCTCCACATCCGGGCCAGCGCCCGAGGTGCCCGTGGAGTAGGACAGCAGCGCCACGCGCGGGTCCAGGCCGAACTGCGCGGCGGTCTGCGCGGAGACGATGGCGATCTCACCGAGCTGCTCCGGGGTCGGGTTCGGGTTCACCGCGCAATCACCAAAGGCCCACAGGCGGCCCGGCATCACCATGAGGAAGATGGAGGAAACCACGGAAGCCTCCGGCTTGGTCTTGATGATCTGGAAGGAAGGCTTAATGGTGTGCGCCGTGGTGTGCGCCGCACCGGAGACCATGCCATCGGCCAAGCCCTTGTGCACCATCATCGTGGCGAAGTAGGACACGTCCTTCATGGTCTCGCGCGCCTGCTCCAGCGTCACGCCCTTCTTCTTACGCAGCTCCGCAAAGTCCGCAGCGAATTCCTCCGCCAACGGGGATTCGAGGTGGTTGATGATCTCCACACCGCTCAGGTCGATCCCGAGTTCCTGGGCGCGCTTTTCGACGCCCCCGTCACCCAGAATCGTCAGCTTCGCCACCTTGCCCTTGATGAGCTCACCGGCGGCCTGAAGGATGCGGTCATCCTCCCCCTCCGGCAGCACGATGTGCGCCCCGATTTCGCGGGCCTGATCCAGAAGCTGCTTCTGGAAGAGCTCGGCGCACATATAGGGCTCGATGTCCTCCAGGGAAGAAATCGCACTGGGAACGGAGGAGACGTCGCCCACCGCGCCCACCACGGTGGCGCCCACCGAGCGCGCGTGCTCAAGCGCCAGCTCCGCGGCGCGGTCAGGCGCGTCGGAAACCAGCACGAAGGGCAGGCCCAGAGCGGCCGCGGCCTTGGCGTCAAAGTCCATAACGCCTGTGCCCTGAAGGACCAGGTTGCCCGCGGGGGCGTTGTCCAAAACCTCGCTGAGCGTGGTTCCCAAGTCATCGACCTGGGCGAAGGTGGCTCCTAGTTCCTGAGCCACAGCAGCAACGTCCAAGCCGTCGAAGCCGCGCCCGATGACGCTGATAAAGGCAGAATTGCGTGAGGACTTGGCGGTCATGACCAACCTTTCTCTGCATAGAAGGTGTGTACCCGGGGTCACAATTTGGGACACACAGTGACACTACGACACTTTCACAGTACGGGAACACATCCCTGCTCGCCGCCCGCTTGACGCTTTTCCTCATCAACTTCCCAGGCCACCGACACCTAAGCCGGGACCACAGTGTGCTATCCCACAGTAACTTGTCTCCCGTGAGCACCCCGGAGTAGGCTCCTAACCAGGATTGTTACTTCGGGCAAGACCTAGGCTCCCCACTCTTAGCCGCGTGGGGATGGTTCGCTATGAACCATTGTGGCCTAGGTCTTTTGTGGTTTTCACAGGCCCTTAACTCGCGAAAGGATTCTCATGTCGACTGACATTCGCTCGGCAGCCGAGGCCATCCTGGATGGCATCGGCGGGGCGGAGAACATCACCTCTCTCACGCACTGCGCCACCCGCCTGCGCTTTGAGCTGGCTGATGCCTCCAAGGCAGACAAGGAAGCACTCGAGGCCATCCCCAAGGTTATGGGTGCCGTGCCCCAGGGCGGCCGCAACTACCAGGTTGTCATCGGCGGTGACGTGGCCACGGTCTATGACGAGATCAAGGCCCTCCCGCAGATGAAGAACCGCAACCAGTCCGGCGGCCAATCTAATGACGATGTCAAGGCCGCCGCCCGCGCCAAGTCCAAGGGCAAGCTGCCGTGGATGGACGCCTTCTTCGAGTACCTCTCGGATTCCTTCCGCCCCATCCTGGGCGTGCTGCTGGGCGCTTCCCTCATCATCGCCTTCGCCTCCGTCCTGGATGCTTTCGGCGTCGTGGACTTCCGTTCCCCGGACAAGCCGGCCTCCTGGTTCTTCGTGGACGCCATGTGGCGCTCCGTGTTCTACTTCCTGCCGGTGATGGTGGCCTACAACGCTGGTAAGAAGCTGCGCATCGACCCGTGGGTCCCGGCCACCATCATGGCGGCGCTCTTCACCCCGGAGTTCCTGAATCTTTCGGAGAACCCCGCCGTCCAGTGCGTCACCAACGACACCCTCGGCGCTGAGCAGTGCTCCATCGAAATCTTCGGCATGACCATGCAGCTGCAGGACTACGGCGGAAACGTCTTCGTCCCGCTCATCATGGCGGCCGTCGCCGCGCTCTTCTACAAGGGCTTCCAGAAGATCATCCCGTCCGCGGTGCACATGGTCTTCGTTCCCTTCCTGACCCTGCTCGTCCTCATCCCGCTGACCGCCTTCATCATTGGCCCGTTCGGCGTGTGGGCCGGTAACGGCATTGGCGCTGGCCTGTCCTGGATGAATGACAACGCCCCGTTCGTCTTCGCCCTGGCCATCCCGATGCTCTACCCGTTCCTCGTCCCGCTGGGCCTGCACTGGCCGCTCAACGCCCTCATGCTGGTCAACATCCAGACCTTGGGCTATGACTTCATCCAGGGCCCGATGGGCGCATGGAACTTCGCCTGCTTCGGCGCTACCGCTGGCGTGCTGGCACTGTCCATCCGTGACCACGACACCGTGATGCGCCAGACCTCCGGCTCTGCCCTCCTGGCTGGCCTGCTCGGCGGCGTGTCTGAGCCTTCCCTCTACGGTATCCACCTGCGCTACAAGAGGATTTACCCGCGCATGCTGGTGGGTTGCTTTGCTGGTGGTCTGACCGTGGCCCTGCTGACCCTGGGCACGAACGGCATTACTACCGACGCCTTCGTCTTCACCTCCCTGCTGACCATCCCGGTCTTCACCCCGATGGCCAAGTACGCCATCGCCATCGCAGTGGCCTTCTTCGTGGCCTTCTTCCTCATCCTCTTCACCGACTACCGCACCCCGGAGGAGCGCGCTGAGGCTAAGGCCGCCCGCGAGGCAGCCGAGAAGGCCGAGCTCGACAACGCCAACGCCGCCGACAACGCCGCGCTTGCCGACGCCCCCGCAGCAACCGCCGCTGCCGGCGCTGGCGCCGGTGCCGCCACCGCAACTGCCACCAAGGCTGATGCTCCGGCCAAGGCCGCTGCGCCCGCCGCTGGCACCACCACCGACATCGCCTCCCCGGCTGCCGGCAAGGTTGTCCCCATGGCTGAGATCAACGACCCGGTCTTCTCCGCCGGCACCCTGGGCGACGGCGTGGGCATCGTCCCCGAAAACAACGAGGTCTACGCCCCCGTCAGCGGCACCGTGATGAGTGCCATGAAGTCCGGCCACGCCTACGGCATCAAGACTGAGGACGGCGTGGAGGTCCTCGTCCACATCGGCATCAACACCGTGAAGATGAAGGGCGAAGGTTTCGCCCCAGCCGTCAAGAAGGGCGACACGGTCAAGCAGGGCGAGCTGCTTGCCACCGTTGACTTCGCCAAGGTCACCGAAGCCGGCTACGACACCACCATCGTCCTTGCCGTGACCAACACCAAGACGCTGTCCGCCGTCACCCCGGCTGGTCTGAACCACGCCGCCGCTGGCGATACGGTCATCACCACGACCCGCTAAAGGACCCACTAGGGAACCTTTAGCACGCCTCTAACGATCCCTGACTAAGCTGGCTCGATGGAACCACCATCGTGGCCGGCTTTAGTCGTTTTAGCCCCAACCGGCTAGCCTTAACCGGTTAACCCCAACCAGAAAGGTGCCTTGTGCAACTGTTGCGAGTGTTCAATAACAACGTCGTGCTCGCACGCCGCGGCGCGGAGGACGTGATCGTCACCGGACGCGGAATCGGCTTCCAGGCTCACCCCGGCACTGAGGTTGACCCGGCGAAGGTGGTCAAGGTCTTCGTACCGGATTCTGGCCGCGACCCGGACCACCTGGCCGCCATGATCGCCGGCATCCCCGGCGAGTACGTGCAGTTAGTCATCGATGCCATGCACTCCGTCGACATGTCTGAGGCACTGCGCAGCAAACTCACTCTGGTCGTGGCGATTGCGGATCACATCCACGGCGCGGTCAGCCGCGGCAACACCGTGTCCTATCCATTGGAAGCTGAGGTACGCCACCTCTACGCCGATGACTTTGCCCTCGCACAGCAGCTACTCGACGCCATCAACAGTGGCCTGCACAAACCACTGGCTCCTGATGAGGCCGTGGCCATCACCCTGCACCTAGTCAACGCTGGGTTCGCGGTGGGGGATCTCTCCGGCACCTACCGCATGACGGGCCTCATCCAACAGATCCTGGCCGTCATCGGTTCCCACAACGATACGGAGCTCAACAGCGAGGACATCTCCGTCGCCCGCTTCATTACCCACCTGCGCTATCTCTTCGTGCGCATGGCGGAGCACCAGCAGCTCGACTCCGACGACCGCCAGGTAGCCACCGCCATCTCCGCCCGCTACCCCGATGCCGTCGAGACCGCCCAGATGGTAGCCAACCTGATTGAGCTGCGCCTCGACAGCGCATTAACCCCCGATGAAGTCTCCTACCTGACGCTGCACATCGCGCGCCTGGAGGAGGCCTCCGCCTAAGCCACCGGCACCTCAGCGCCACCTTCCACCGGTGCCACCGGCTCGGCTACGGTGATGATGTTGTCCTCGTAGCCCAGCTGGCCACCAACAAACTTGCCACCGCAGGTGATGAGGACCAGGCGGTTCTCTCCCTCCGTGTCATTGACCACGTCCGGGAAGCCCGCGCCCTTCTGCAGACGGTACGGTGCCTCAGTCACGCGGAAGCGGCGCTCCTCACCATCGATGAAGACGGTGAACTCCTGGCCCTGCTCCAGGGTGGTGAACTTCTCGGCGAAACCTGTTCCCTGCCCCTGGTAGTTGATGTGGCCGGTAATAACGCTGGAGCCAACCGGGCCAGCAACTCCCGGGACAGCGGATGCGGAGTACCAGCCCAAGCGCTGCACATCGCGCGGGGGAATCAGCATGCCGGTATCAGTGACCTGAATCGGGTCCACCGCGGCGAACTCATCGTTGATGCCCAGGGACATGGCACCAAAGCCACGGAACTCACCCGGTGCGGCATCAATCTCCTGATCCTGCTCACCGGAGTCATCCACGAAGGGATCACTGTTCGTCGTGGGTGCGGCAGACTCAGAGCTTTGCGACGTCTCCGCCGAATCCCCTGCATTATCTTCCGCAGAATCATCGCCATTGCGGCCCGCATAGATCACCAATTGCACGATGACCAAGATGATCGCAATGAGCGCCACCAGACCAATGAGGAGCTTCTTATTGCCCTTCTTCGGCTCGCCCGCTGACTGCTCCTCACCGGCACGGTGCTTCGCTGCGGCAGCCTCCCCGGCAGTCTCACCCGTGGAATCGGAGGGGTATTCCGGAATATCGTTCTGTTGGCTTTCGTCAGCCATAATCTCTGCTCCTTGTTCCTGTCTTCTAATTATGGGCGTCTAGCTTCTAAAAGTCTTCGCTATGGGGTTTCGCTGTAAACAATAGTCTAAGAGTCATACGACGAATCCCCTCCAGCGTTTTCACCCTGGAGGGGATTGTCCTAATCATTGTCTGCCCCTACCACGCCCAGCCGGTGAGGGCCGGGATGGTGTTGCAGTGCGGACTACTTGATGAAGTCCTGCATGCCTGGGTCAAGCTGGGTTGCACCAGAAGGTACGTGCTTGATCTCCACGCGGTGCGTGTTGGACGGCACCGGCTGACCGAAGTCCTGCGGCTGGTTGGCAGCATCCTCCGGCGGGGTTGCATCCAGGACGGTAACCTCGCGGTCATCGCGGCCGGTGTTGTCATGGGACTCACCGTGGTTGTTGCCACCATCGTGGCCACCATTGCCACCATCATGGCCACCGTCGGAGATGATCTTGATCAGGCCCAGACCCGGGATGAGCAGCAGCCACCACGGCAGGTCCTTCTTCGAGCTGCCCTTGTCTCCATCATTGTCCTTGCCGTCGCCCTTATCCGGGGTGTCGGAAGGCTTGTCGGAGTCAGAGGTAACCGTCTGGTTCTTGTCGTTGATGTCCTT
>NZ_KV797522.1:0-982 GCF_001809405.1 Corynebacterium sp. HMSC055A01
TTTTTGTGGAGAGTTTGATCCTGGCTCAGGACGAACGCTGGCGGCGTGCTTAACACATGCAAGTCGAACGGAAAGGCCTCAGCTTGCTGGGGTACTCGAGTGGCGAACGGGTGAGTAACACGTGGGTGATCTGCCTTGCACTCTGGGATAAGCTTGGGAAACTGGGTCTAATACCGGATATGAACTGCCTTTAGTGTGGTGGTTGGAAAGTTTTTTCGGTGCAAGATGAGCTCGCGGCCTATCAGCTTGTTGGTGGGGTAATGGCCTACCAAGGCGTCGACGGGTAGCCGGCCTGAGAGGGTGTACGGCCACATTGGGACTGAGATACGGCCCAGACTCCTACGGGAGGCAGCAGTGGGGAATATTGCACAATGGGCGGAAGCCTGATGCAGCGACGCCGCGTGGGGGATGACGGCCTTCGGGTTGTAAACTCCTTTCGACAGGGACGAAGCTTTTTGTGACGGTACCTGTATAAGAAGCACCGGCTAACTACGTGCCAGCAGCCGCGGTAATACGTAGGGTGCGAGCGTTGTCCGGAATTACTGGGCGTAAAGAGCTCGTAGGTGGTTTGTCGCGTCGTCTGTGAAATTCCGGGGCTTAACTTCGGGCGTGCAGGCGATACGGGCATAACTTGAGTGCTGTAGGGGAGACTGGAATTCCTGGTGTAGCGGTGAAATGCGCAGATATCAGGAGGAACACCGATGGCGAAGGCAGGTCTCTGGGCAGTTACTGACGCTGAGGAGCGAAAGCATGGGTAGCAAACAGGATTAGATACCCTGGTAGTCCATGCCGTAAACGGTGGGCGCTAGGTGTAGGGGGCTTCCACGTCTTCTGTGCCGTAGCTAACGCATTAAGCGCCCCGCCTGGGGAGTACGGCCGCAAGGCTAAAACTCAAAGGAATTGACGGGGGCCCGCACAAGCGGCGGAGCATGTGGATTAATTCGATGCAACGCGAAGAACCTTACCTGGGCTTGACATACAC
>NZ_KV797523.1:0-34246 GCF_001809405.1 Corynebacterium sp. HMSC055A01
GGAAGTCTCCGCGCGTGATACTGGGGCAGAGGAACTCGCTGCCATCGCCCAACTTGCCGCAGATTCTGGACGTGATGAGCGTCCAGTCTTTCGTTCCGAGGACCACCTTTCAGGTCTTATCGACGAGGTTTTAGACACCGTTGTCAGACGTCGTTCTTACTTTCGCGCCTCGCATGTAGCGACTGCTGCGGGTGGAAAACTCCAAGGCTATCGCTTCGATTCTCTTTCCGAGCGCGACCTTATCCACGCCACTGTGGTGGAAGCAATTGTTCGCGATAAGGCCATTTCCTTGAATGATTTCGACGTCCTGGAACTGCCCGAAGCCCTGAAGAACTCGGCTGGAAAGGCCCGGGATGCCCGCGCTGATAGCGAGCTTTATACCACCCAGGACATCCTCGATACCGAAGACAAAGCACTGGGCGCACTCAACGAACCGGTGGCCGCATTCGCACCATCTGCAGCGATTGATAAAGCACTGGATGAACACGAAGCAGAGGCTGGGTTCCGCCTTAACGCAGGGCAGGAATCCATGGCCCGCTACCTCCTTACCTGCGGCACACTCGCCGCTACCGGCGTAGGCCCGGCAGGTACTGGCAAGACTGCATCTATGCGTCTGGTTGCCAACGTGTGGGCCAATGAAGGCCGCAACGTGATTGGTCTGGCCCCGTCTGCCCAGGCGGCAGAGGTGTTGTCGAAAGACTTAGGTTTTGATGCTTTTACCATCGACAAACTCACCTACACCTGGCGTGGTAACCACCCGACAAAGCCCGGCCATAGTCTTAAAGACCTTCCGGTTTCTATTAACGCGGGCGATATGATCATCGTCGACGAGGCCGGCATGGCCTCGACCCCTAACATCGGCTCGCTGTTAGACATTGCCGAGGAAGCAGGCGCAGTCGTGCGCTTTATCGGTGACCATAAACAGCTCGGCGCGGTCGAAAACGGCGGACTTTTCGGAGCAATGGTCAACGCTTCTGGCCGCACGGATAATCAACTCTCCGAAGTCGTGCGCTTCGGCGGAGACCGTGAACAATCCGCCACCAGCTTGCGTTTGCGTGACGGAGATTCTTCTACCTTCGACTTCTATACAGAGCGTGGTTGGGTCAATGGTGGCGCACGCAGCGACATGCTAGGTAAAGCCGCAGCAGACTACCTGGCTGATATTTCTAGCGGTAAAACCAGCCTTCTCATTGCTGCTACCAACCGCGATGTGGCAGAACTCAACGAGACAATCCGCGCCCACTACATCGCCCACGGTGAGGTTGACACCACCGTGGAAGCTCAGCTTTCTAGAGGTGAACAAGCCGGTGTCGGCGATACGATTCTGGCGCGCAAAAACCAGACGTTCTACGACGATGAGACTGCTACGAGTACCCGTATCAACAACGGCACCCTTATGACAGTCACCGCCATTGCCGACAACGGCAGTATCACCGCCCGCAACACAGCAACCGGTGAGACCCTGTGCCTGCCAGCAGACTACGTCCACGACAATGTGCAGCTAGGCTATGCCGCTACTGTCCACCGCGCCCAGGGCAGCACCGTGGACTGCACCCGCGCGGTAATCGACCACCACGTGGATAGAGCAGGGCTGTATGTGGCACTTACACGCGGCAAAATCGCCAACCACATCTATGCTGTTACCGAACACCAGCTAGATGAACTGGCCGAAGAAGGCCACTACCACTACCAAGGAATACGCCAAGCCCCCAGTGTCAGGGACGTCTTTAATAAGGCAATCTCGCGCGATAACAGCCCAAAGGCTGCACGCGAGGTCATAGCCGACGTCGTAGACGAGCAGACCTCACCCGATCGCATGATGAGCCTATGGCTTATGGGCAAAGATGAGGCCACCAACGACTTCATCGACGCTTACCTACCCGACTGGATCGACACCCTGCCCGGTGACCTTGCTCAAAAGATTGAAACCAGCGATGACGGCACAGAACCTATCCGCCACGGCTGGGCAAAACTCATTGACGCGGGCATTGACCCGCGCACCGTCATGGACGCGGCGACCCGCGATATTGACAACGCCCACGATCCGGCACGCCTTATCCGCTACCGCCTAGATGAACAGCTTCGCCAGCTTGATACGGGCAAACGCAACCAACTACCACCTGTATCCAGGCATGCAGATATAGAACTCGATACGTGGCTTCGCACCCACAACCCTTACGATCGCGCGGAAACTGCTCGCCTTACTGGAAAGGAAGGAAACCTTAACCAGCTCAACCAAACTGTGCTGGCAGAGCACGCACGCTTTGCTCGTTCCAAGGTGGAATCGCTCACTTGGCAGGAAGCAAGTATTACTACTCGCCTCTACGAAGACAAAGACGCAGCCCTTAACGAGGTAAAGGCTAACTTCCAGCAGGTGCGTCTTGATGCTGCGCGTATTCGCGCCTATGAGCAGGCCATGGCAGACCACAGTTCCGCCTTGCGTGAAGAAGAAGCTGCCCTGGCAGACATTGAGCACCAACGCCTACTGGCTGATGATTACACCCGCCCGGTAGCCGAGCGGGCTTATGACCACGACGCGGCAGGCTATGGCACCTACCAACAGCGCATAGACCATGCGCACAAGCGTCTTGAACAGGCGCAACAGCGCCGCAGCCTAGCGCAGCAGGCCATTGAAGACACCGGCGCTAACCTTCCGGAGGCACGATTGTGGGAGGAAATCTGCTACCGCGCCGAGGACCACGAAGAATGGGACAAGCGCCTCCACGCAGCCCAACAGTACGACAGCGAACACACCGATAGGCTGCAACAACGCCTCGATACTATCCGCCGCGAGAAAATGGACTGGGCCGACCGCGCCGACATCGCTACCCGCTTGCGCGAAGAAGAAATCCCGAACGATGTTGCCGACCATGCAGGCTATATCGCCGATGAAGTAAACCTCCTGGCCGCACAACGCACCTACGAACTACGCCGCCTCGGCATAGACGAATCCGCCCAAGACACCATCCGCGACATGATGGCAGACACCATCGCCGCCGCCTACGAGCACGACACCACTGACTATGACGAGCCAGACACCTCCTACAACGAGGTGGAAGAAGAACCATCAGCACCTGAGACCACCCCAGAAGCCGACAACACCGACAACACCCAGGACGAAGACGCCGGCGATCTGCACCAGGGCGCACAAGCAAGCCTCGACTTCCTCGCCAGCCTCGGCCTAGGTGGCGAGCAACAAAGCGTTACCAGCGACAGCGATACCACTGACGAACAAGCACCTGCTGACGACCTTGAAGAAGAACAAGGCCCAGAGCTCTAGAAACAGCGAGGTAAAAGCACTAGAGCGCATATGTGTATATACCTATATCCGCATATGTGTATGTAGGTATATACACCAGATAGTTAGCTTCTTTCCTCGAGCCATCGTGTTGCCCACTCTTCAAAAAGTTGGGAGATACTCTTCTCTTCTTCCACTGCGGCGAGTTTGAGCTCTTTAATCAATTGCCGATCGCGGACGTACAACTGAAGGCGTGTCGCTTTATCGTTAGCTTGGGCGAACATCTTTGTTGAAGGCGAGACCTCCGACTTATTTCCAGACGATTCTTCCCGCGCCTTATTTTTAGCCTTTGGAATTGCCATTGCCTACCCCTTAATCCTCAAATGCTGCGACTACTTCTCGAGCCAAAGAATCCCAAACCTTCGTACTACTGGGCTTTGTTCCGAAAGCGCGACGTGTAGCCGCCCTCGTTGGGATGACTGTTTCAGCAAGCGCTGCAGTTTCATCACCCTCCAGTTCGGCATGGACTTCATCTAGAAGTTTTTCCCTTCTGTCGACATTCGACAGAACAACTGCTGTTGGTATCCCCATTTCTATTAGCCAAGAAAGTGTGACCTGCGTTCGATCAATATCCATCGGGGAAACACCAGTTGGAAGAAGGACTAAATCGGCAGCCTCGGCGCTTTCGGTTATGAAAGCTAAACCACCTGGAGGGGTGTCGACTATAAGAAAGTCCGGATTGTTCCCTCTCCTGACTACTCCAGGGAAATCATTTGAACTGCGGACAGATTCGATGGGAAATGGAAAATCCTTTACTCTGCTCGCCCATCGGGTGGCAGATTGCTGGGGGTCGCCGTCTGCGACTGCAACCGTATAACCCATCTTCCGAATTGCCTCTGCGAGCATTATCGAAAGTGTGGTCTTCCCTGTCCCGCCCTTCGACTGAATCACGGAAATTACTCGAGTCATAAAGCAAGAATAGATTTAGAGAAGATCTCTCCAGGTAGCGACATGCGCATGTGTGTATATCATGCTATGTGGAGGGAAACCATTAAGTAGAGAGCTGAACTAAAAATCACTTTATGCGCATGTACTGATATGCACATATGCATATATGCGCATCTCGAAATTTAAAGCTATCCACTTGCTGAGGGATATTCCGGTTGCGGGCGCGTTGTAAGGCGGTATGGTTTTGGGTGTCCGCAGCGCACCTCCCCCGGCGCATAGTCGGACGGAAGGAAAACAAAAAGCCACGACTCCCGCACCCCCGCAGGTGGCTTCTCCCCAGTGCTTCCAACGACGAGAAGCACTGGGGAGTTTCCTTTTATTGAGCGCCTTCCAGCCGCTCTTTGAAGCTGGTGGCTAGCTCTAGGGGTTCGTCTGGGTTATCTGCCGAAAATTGTATAGAGCTAGCAGAAGCCAAGCTTCTTGGCCGCAGCCTTAAGGGTGCTGGTTCGTTCTTCTTCAGAAGTGTTGGCGAACAGTTGCCAGTGAATCCCGGTGTCGGATACCCAACCGGTTTCAACCAGTAGTTGGGCAGCTTGCCCCAGATTGCGCGCAACGATTGTTCCATCAGATGCGTGGAGCCCTTGGGCAGTCCAGTATACGTTTCCTGAATGGTCTTGTTTTAGGGCTTCGCCTGCGTAGGCCATTTGACGAGCCAGATTGCTTCCATCGCCAGCATCATCATGGTTACCCATGACTGGTACCCATTTACTGCGAACTTCCTTTCCCACGTTGACGAACGGATTGTCTTCGGAAGGGAATTCATTGACGAGATTGTCCATTTTGCAAAGTCTCCTTTCAACTTCCGGGAGTTTTCTACTCCTATATCGCAGCCTATGGGGAAAGACTGTTTAATGTAAGGTTCCCGAAAGATTATTTAGAGTATGCCGCGGGTGACAGCGTTGTCTTCGCGGATGATCTCCTGACCGATGCGCTTCAGGCCGAGGGAACGCAGCGTGTCACGCTGGTTCTGCTTCCTACCAACAGTGCCCTTGATCTGACGGATCTTCAGTGCCATGGGTTATGCCCCCTGTCCTGCAGCACGAGCGCGCAGCATGGCTGCCGGAGCAACCTCTTCGAGGCTCTTGCCACGACGTGCGGCGACCTCTTCTGGGCGCACGAGCTCCTTGAGGCCGGCCACCGTTGCGTGAACAACGTTGATGGCGTTCGGCGAGCCGAGCGACTTGCAGAGAATGTCCTGGACGCCAGCGCACTCCAGCACCGGGCGGGCTGCGCCACCGGCGATAACACCGGTACCTGGTGCAGCCGGACGCAGCATGACGACGCCTGCTGCGGCCTCGCCCTGCACCGGGTGGGTGATGGTGCCGTTGATCATCGGGACACGGAAGAAGTTCTTGCGAGCTTCCTCGGCACCCTTCTGGATAGCAGCCGGGACTTCCTTGGCCTTGCCGTAGCCGACACCGACCATGCCCTGGCCGTCACCCACGATCACCAGAGCGGTGAAGCTGAAGCGACGACCACCCTTGACGACCTTGGACACACGGTTGATGGTGACGACGCGCTCGATGTACTGGTTGCGCTCGTCCTGCTGGTTGTTGCGACGATCGTTACGGCCACCGCGGTCGTTGCGGCCGCCGCGCTCGTTGCGATCGTTGCG
The DNA here is from genome assembly GCF_001809405.1 of Corynebacterium sp. HMSC055A01. Taxonomy (NCBI): domain Bacteria; kingdom Bacillati; phylum Actinomycetota; class Actinomycetes; order Mycobacteriales; family Corynebacteriaceae; genus Corynebacterium; species Corynebacterium sp. HMSC055A01. The sequence continues at coordinate 5,862 of NZ_KV797523.1, forward strand.
GTTGTTATCGGCGGAGCGTCCGCCGTTACGGTCACGTTCCGACATCACGCGTTCCTTCCGTTGGAGTTCATGGTGTTGGTGGTCATTAGAACTTCAGACCACCTTCGCGGGCGGCGTCAGCCAGAGCGGCGACGCGGCCGTGGTACTGGTAGCCAGCGCGGTCGAAGACGACTGCCTCGATGCCAGCTTCCTTCGCACGCTGTGCGATCAGTTCGCCAACCTTGGCGCCACGTGCCTTCTTGTCGCCCTCGACTCCACGGACCTCTGCTTCGAGGGTGGACGCAGTGCACAGGGTGTGACCGACGGTGTCGTCGATGACCTGAACGTGCATGTGACGAGAGGTACGGTGCACAACGAGACGTGGAGTCTCTGGGGTGCCGGACAGGGTCTTGCGGATACGGAAGTGGCGACGTGCGCGAGCGTTGCGACGGCGGGTGGAGATGTCCTTGCCCACCGGCAAACGCTGGCCTTCCTTGTTCGTTGCGTTGTTGCTCATTACTTACCCGTCTTTCCATCCTTGCGACGGACCTGCTCGCCTTCGTAACGGATGCCCTTACCCTTGTATGGGTCATCCTTCCGCAGACGGCGGATGTTAGCGGCGATCTGTCCAACCTGCTGCTTGTTGATGCCTTCGATGGAGAACTTGGTGTTTCCGTCGACGGCAAACTTGATGCCCTCAGGCGCCTCAATCAGGACTGGGTGAGAGTAGCCCAGTGCGAACTCCAGGTTCTGGCCCTTGAGCTGCACACGGTAACCCACACCGAAGATTTCCATCTTGATGGTGTAGCCAGTAGTAACGCCCACGACCATGTTGTTGATCAGGGAGCGGGACAGGCCGTGCAGGGAACGGTTCTTGCGGCGGTCATCGGGGCGGGAGACGACGAGTTCTTCGCCTTCCTGAGCCACGGTGATTGGTGCCGGAATCTCTTCAGCCAGGGTGCCCTTAGGACCCTTGACTTCAACGTTCTGGCCGTTGATGGTGACGGTGACGCCAGAGGGGACGGTCACCGGTGCCTTGCCAATACGAGACATGGTTAAACCTCCTCTTACCAGACGTAGGCGAGGACTTCTCCGCCCACGCCCTTGTTGTTGGCCTCACGGTCAGTCAGCAGACCCTGGGACGTGGAGATAATAGCCACGCCCAGGCCACCGAGAACCTTTGGCAGATTAGTGGACTTTGCGTAAACGCGCAGACCCGGCTTGGAAACACGACGCACGCCAGCGATGGAACGCTCGCGAGATGGGCCGTACTTCAGGTTAAGCTCCAGGGTCTTGCCGACGGTCTCGTCGTTAACGGAGTAGTCGGCGATGTAGCCTTCCTGCTTCAAGATTTCGGCGATGTTGGCCTTGATCTTGGAGGATGGCATAGACACGGTGTCGTGGAACGCATTGTTTGCGTTGCGCACTCGTGACAACATGTCCGCAATCGGATCAGTCATGGTCATGTGAAGTGACCTGTTGCCTTTTTCGTTACGGTTCCCGTGCTCACCCTTGATGAATCGCGTGTACCGCACGATCGCTGGCTACTCACGCTCCGCCTAACTCAGTAGTTAGGGGTGCTCGCTGCCTTTATCCGTGCGGCCGCTTCGGGCGAGGGGCCTGTAACAAAGTGGATGTACAGTTTTTCTCCCTTGTAGCGGGAGACTCTTTCCGCAGGTCATGTGGCATTCCCGGGATTTTGACGCGTTAGCGTCGAAAAAAAGAACATGGGGGTACCTACCTACGGCAAGACCTGACTAGCCTAGCAACCAGCTAAAACATGTCCAAATCCCTGCTCAGAAGCATAGAGCTGAGGTGTAGGGTCGGCGCCATTCAGGGCCGACCGACCTCACTAGCCGCACCTGCTGGCTCACACACTCACCTGCACAGCTCCACAATCCCTCCTTGTAGTACTTTGATTAGGCTTACCTTGTTCACATAAGATTGCTCCCGTTAAGATCATGGACTTTCACGCGTCAAGGAGGGATGCATGGCTATCTCTACCCCGCATGCGCAATCCCCTTCTCAATCACACCTGGGGTCTCGCGCGGACGCTACTGCGGACGCTTCTGCCAGCGCTCCATCAGGTAAAATCCCGCGTCGCCTCGTCGGCCTCGGCGTCCTTTTCCTCCTATTGCTCGCCAGCATCGTTGCCAGCATCGTGTTTGGATCACGGCAGATCCCTTTTGGAGAAGTGTCCGCCGTGTTCCGCGATCTCGGCACGGCGTTCGGCCACGCGGAGGGGCTGAATGTGGATCAGCGCGTGATCGTCGAGCTCCGCATTCCCCGCACCCTGTTGGGCCTAGTCGCCGGTGCTGCCCTTGGCGCCTCCGGTGCATTGATCCAAGGGCACACGCGCAACCCTCTCGCGGACACGGGCATTCTCGGCATCAACTACGGTGCGTCCCTGGCCGTGGTTGCCAGCTTCTCCTTGCTGGGTGTGACGTCCGTGTGGGCTACCAGCATGTGGGCGTTCGGTGGGGCCATCGCTGCTACTGCGTTGGTGTTTAGTTTGGCGTCCATAGGAGGAGGACAGGCCAATCCAATGACGCTGGTCCTCGGCGGCGCGGCTTTGTCCGCGGTCCTCAGCGCCATCATCAGCGGTTTTATCCTCACTGACGATGCCAATCTGGATCGCATGCGCTTCTGGACCGTCGGCTCCATCGCGGGCCGGGATCTCACCGTGTTCTACGGCGTGCTGCCGTTTATCCTGGTGGGCCTCCTGCTGGCGTTCATCACGGCACCGCAGCTAAACCTCCTGAATCTGGGCGATGACATCGCCTCCGGACTGGGCATCAACACCCAGCGCGCCCGCCTGATTGGCATGGCTCTGATCGCACTGCTGGCCGGTGCCGCGACAGCTGCCGCCGGCCCCATCACCTTCATCGGCCTGGTGGTCCCGCACCTCGTGCGCGCCATCACGGGCCCTGATTACCGCTGGATCCTCCCTTACTCTGCCCTGACGGGTGCGGTGATGATGCTGTTCGCAGACGTGGTGGGCCGTCTGATCGCTCGTCCGGGCGAGTTGCAAGTAGGCATCATCCTCGCGTTCGTGGGCGCGCCGTTCTTCATCGCCCTTATTTATCGACGCCGGGTGGTGGCCATTTAATGAGTTCCCTCCTTGCCCGCCCTACCTCTTCCACTATCCCTGGGCGCCCGCCATTCCGCGTGGGCTCATTTTCTGTGGTCTGGCGCCCTCGCGCGTTGACGGTGTCTCTATTGCTGCTCGTGGCGATCGTCTTGCTAGCGGCGGTCTCCATCGGCCTGGGTGACTATCCTGTGTCCCCGGCTCGTGTGCTGGAGGTGCTGTTCACCGGCCAGGGCACCCGCATTGAGCGTCTGGTGGTTTTGGATTGGCGCATGCCTCGTGCGCTGACGGCCATTCTGGTGGGCTGTGCGCTGGGATTATCCGGAGCCCTCACTCAGTCCGTGACTCGCAATGCGCTGGCCAGCCCGGATATCTTGGGCTTCACTACGGGCGCGTCCGCGGCCGCGGTCACCGTCATCACTCTGGGTGGTGGCGCTGGTGGTTTCCTCGGCTGGCTCAGCAGCATCGGCATTCCCTTGGCCGCGGTGCTTGGTGCGGCTGTCACCGCAACGGTGATGTGGGCTCTGGCGTGGAGGAGATCGACTGATTCCTTCCGGCTAGTGCTGTTCGGCATCATCATCTCTGCTCTGTTGACCTCGTATATCAACTTCCTGATGATCCGCACGGAGTTGCGCGATGCCGCGGCCGCGCAGTTCTGGCTTACTGGCTCCCTGAGCACTGCGGACTGGTCCAAGATGTGGCCCATCGCCATTGTTGTGTTGGTGTTTACACCGCTGCTGGCCTGGATTGGTCACCAACTTTTAGCCACCTTGCTGGGCTCGGATACTGCACGGGCTTTGGGACAAAACGTCCAGGGTGTGCAGGTGCTTCTGCTCGCCGCTGCCGTGGCTTTGGCAGCAGTGGCGGTCTCGGCCGCTGGCCCCATCGGGTTCGTCGCCTTCGTGGCCCCACAGGTGGCGCTGCGCTTGTGCAACTGCTCTGCACCACCGCTTCTGGCCTCTGCGCTGACCGGCGCTGCGCTACTCCTGCTGGCAGATATCAGCACCCAAACTCTTCTGCCCGTAGAGCTGCCGGTGGGCATTCTCACCTCGGCAATCGGCGGTGCGTTCCTTATTTATTTGCTGGTCCAACGGAATAGGTCAACCACGGCATGAGAAAAGATCCCACCCTGGAAGTTAGCAGTGCCGCGAACAAAGAAGGACACATGACTCAGAAGCACAGCATGAGCGCACGCGGCCTCGCCGTGGGCTACGGCGACCGGACGGTCATCGAAGGCTTGGACGTGGACTTTCCTCGCGGGCAGATCACCACAATCATCGGCCCCAATGGCTGCGGCAAATCCACGTTGTTGCGAGCCATGTCTCGTCTCCTTCCGGCGAATGAGGGCGAAGTGCTGTTAGACGGCGCCGATATCTCATCCATCAGGCGCAAGGACCTCGCACGGACCATCAGCGTGCTGCCACAAACCCCTACCGCCCCGGAGGGACTCAACGTGGCTGATCTCGTCTCGCGCGGTCGGCACCCACACCAATCGTGGATCCGTCAGTGGTCGTCCACGGACGAAGCCGAGGTGCACAAGGCGCTGGAAATGACTGGCTCGATGGGGCTGGCGGAGCGCACCCTGGATTCTCTGTCCGGAGGGCAGCGGCAGCGTGTGTGGATCTCCATGGTTCTTGCGCAGAACACGGACATCCTGTTCCTGGACGAGCCCACCACCTACCTGGATCTGGCCACGTCGGTAGAGATTTTGGAGCTGGTGCAGCGTCTACGCCGAGAGCTGGATCGGACTGTGGTGATGGTGCTGCACGATCTCAACTTGGCTGTACGCTACAGCGATAATCTCGTGGTGATGAAGGATGGACAGGTCCTCGCCACCGGGCGTCCCAGCGAGGTCATTACCCCAGAGCTACTGCTCGAGGCGTTTGCCCTCAACGCGCTAGTCATCGAGGATCCTGTCACCGGCGGTCCGCTGATCGTCCCCAAGTGACGATCAGGGCTTAGTCCTCCATCAGCTCCTGGGCGGGAGTCTTCTTGGACTTCCGCCAGTTGATCATCGCGGAAATCACCACCGGAGTCACAGACACCAGCACGATGACGATGGCGATCATGTCGATGCGATCCGCAATGCCCGGGATATCCCCCAGCAGCACGCCAATGCCGACCATGCTGACAATCCACAGCACTGCACCCGTGACGTTCCATCCCACGAACTTCTTGTACGGCATCTCCGCGGTACCAGCGGCCACGGGAATGTAGGTACGCACGATCGGGATGAAGCGCCCCAGTACCAGAGCCAACGGCCCGTACTTCAGGAAGAAAGCCTCGGCTTGTTCGAGGTGCTCGGTTATGAGGATCTTGGCGTCGGGCTTAAACAACTTGCGGCCAAAGCGGTGGCCGAGCCAGAAACCTACCTGGTCGCCCAAGAACGCCGCGACGATGGCCACGCCCACCAGAATCGGAACGTTCAAGCCCAGCTGATCGCGCAAGATTGCCGCGGTGACCAGCATGGAATCGCCGGGGAGGAACGGGAAGAGCACGCCGGATTCAATAAAGATAATCAGCGCAATGCCGCCGAGCGCCCAGCCGCCAAAGTTCTGGAGCAGGGTGGTGGCGTCCATGAGGTCGCTTAAGTGCACAGGGAATCCCTTCTAGAAAACAACTGGTCTATTCTTACCCCGGTTTCTGACCGGAATACAGGCAGCTCGCCCCTAGCGTGCATCCGTTATCCCCATGAGTGCCCGTCCCCTAGCCAGCAACAGCAAAACCGCCCCAGCACGTTCATGCGGGGCGGTTCGGCAGTTGATTCAGACTACTTCGTGGCGTCTGCCAACGGCTGCTCGATCTTGTCCAGCAGGTAGTTCAGGCTCAGCACGGTCTGCCATCCGAAGGCCTTTTCCAGGTCGCCTTCCAGGTAGACACTGTGTCCGTCCTTCACGGCGGGCAGCTTGCCCACGATCGGATCCTCGGTCACAGAAGCCTTGCTCTGCTTCGGAGAGTAAGACAGTTGATCCCACACCAGCACGTCAGAGTTGATCTGGTCTGCGTTTTCCTTGGAGACCTCACCGTAGAACTTGTCCTTGGTGATGCCCGCGTAGGCCGGGTTGATCTTGAATCCCAGCTCGGTGAAGAAGCGGCTACGCGGATCGCCCTCGGCAAAGACAGCCAGGCTCTCGTCGGAGACAGTGGCCACGCCGAGTTCCTTTTCGGCCCATTCTGGGTGGCGGCCCTTGAGCTCTGCGAACTTCTCCTTGACCTGCTCCACCTGGCGCTTTGCCTCTTCAGGCTTGCCCACGGCCTGCCCGATCTCTTCCGTGGTCACGTCCCATGGTTGCTGTAGTTCTTCGTATTCGCCCTTTTGTACGACGACAGGGGCGATCTCAGACAGCTTCTTGTACGTGTCTTCATCGATGTCCGAGTACACGGCCACGATGAGGTCTGGATTGTCCTTGGCGATGGCTTCCGCGTTGACTTCTGTGTCCTTGTCGATCCGAGGAGTGTCGCCCTCGATCTTGTCATTGGACCAGTTGCCCGCAGCCTGACCATCCGGGGTCATTCCGTCCCAGTACTTCACGGAGACAGGAGTAACTCCCAGCGCCAGCAGTGCGTCCTGATCCGTGTAGCCCAAGGAGACCACGCGCTGCGGGGCTTCCTTGATTTCGGTGGAGCCGTAGCGGTGCTCGATGGTGGTGGGGAATGCGCCCTGCTCGGCGTTGACTGCCTGGGAGTCCCCGGAATTTCCGGACTGGTCATCAGTCGAGCAAGCGGTCAGTGCCGCGCCCAAGGTCAGCACAGCAGCGGTGCTAACGAGAATCTTCTTGAGTGTCATTTTTCTCCGTTGTTACTGGTGACGGATTTCCGCGCGAGGCGTGGCCCGTACACAAAAGGGAAAGGTCAAACCTTTGGTTGGATATATCCAGCCCTATGTCCAAAGAATTCGGTGGCGGTCAGTTCCGAGTTGTCGTCGAGACGAACACGATCCAGAACAATCGCCGGCGCCGGCACGTTGGCACGGGGCGATCCACAGACCACCGCGATTCCTCCCTCGTGAGGGATGGTGACTCGGCCGGGGGTTCCGCCGAAGCGGCCCTGCGAGACGTGCGCGGAAAGCACGCGGACGCGCTGGCCTCGGAATTCAAAGTAAGCATTGGGGTACGGGTCGGACTGCGCCCTGACCAGCAAGGCGATATCTTCCGCAGGTTGGGTGAAATCTATGCGAGATTCCTGCTCGCCGCGCTTGTGGAAGTACGTAGCGCGGGTGGGATCTTGAGGTTGCGCAGTGGCGGTGCCTTGGGCGACGTCACTCAATGCGCGTTCCACGAGGGGCTCGATGAGGTCGATGGTCTTGGCCACGAGATCCGTGGTGGTGTCCTGCGGACCCACGGGGATCGCGCGCTGGGCAACGATGGGTCCGCCGTCCAGCACTTCATCCATCTCGTGCACAGTGACGCCCACGTGAGTTTCCCGGTTCAACAGCGCCCACAGGATGGGCGAAAATCCGGCGTACTCGGGCAGGAGACCATCGTGGACATTCAATGCGCCGTGCTTGGCCAGGCTGAAAACCTCGGGAGGAAGCCAGGTTCGCCAATTGTTGGCCACGATGATGTCTGGTGCAGCATCGCGCAACGCCTCAATGACGTCTTGACCCACGCGCTCAGTGACACACACCTGGAGCTCATGTTCGCTGGCGAGCTCCTCAACGGAGTCTGCCCACATTTGCTCATAAGGGTGATCGCTGGCAGGGTGCGTAACTACCAAAACTACTTCATGACCAGCATTGATGACCGCAGACAACGTCCGGTGTCCCCACGACTGATAGCCGAAAACAGCAACTCGCATGCAGGGGATGTTAGCTTAGGTTTACCTATGTAGTCAATGATGAAAGTGGCGCAATTTTCATGCCAGACTCCCCGGACGTGACCACCCTTCACCGAATCTCGGTGCCCGCGGATGCGGAAGCCCTCGTTTTCCCGGACCCCTACCGCTCGAACGTCGAGCTCACCGAATCGATGTCCACCGTCGATGTGCGCATCCCGGCGCACTCAGCAGTGACCTATAGCTTTCAATCCGGCGAGCTGAAATATCCCGATCCACATAACGCACACGGCGCAGGCCCACAGGCGAGCCTATTGAGCGGCGATTCTGTGGACCAGACACTCTGGCCGCCTCGCTCCCCAGAAGTCATCGCGGACTTGCCCGGCGCACGCCTGTCCATCGACCGGAAGGTATTCGGCAGGCGCTGCACCGCGCGCCTCGATGACCGCGGTGCGGATACCACCGTGGTGTTTTTGGATGGCGATGACTGGATCCATCTGCATGACCTCACGGGCGCACTGGACCGGGCAGTCACGGCAGGGCTTATCCCCCAGATCAACCGCGTCTTCCTGCCGGCAGCCAAAGACCGCAGCGAGGAGTACACCTCCCAAACATTCGCCAGCGCACTGGCCACCGAGCTTCCGCCGATCATCAACAGCAGCCACATAGTCCTGGTGGGGCAAAGCTTCGGCGGTCTCTCCGCCCTGCGCGCAGCTCTTACGGCTTCCACCGAAACCACGCCTGCAATCAAAGGAGCCATCGCCCAGTCCCCTGCCGTCTGGTGGTCCGCTGACCGTTCTGCAGAGCTCGCGGACACGCTCTCGGACGGGCCCGCAGGAGGCGACATTGCCGCACAGCTCACTGGCCCCTCACTCGAAAATCCTGCGGCTCACAGTGGCTCCGGTCTGGCACGCATCGTACTGACGTGCGGTGCAGAAGAGCCGCCCATGCAACGACACGTGGATGCAGTGGCCGATGCCCTGACACGCCGCGGCTTTCCCACCACCAATCACCGCACGCCCGGTGGCCACGACCCTGCGATGTGGCGCCACGGGATCATCCCGGCACTCGCCGAATTGCTGGGCTGAATCTACGAGCGCGCCTCCACAAACTCCGCCACGCGCTCGACTGTCCGCAGACCGTAGAATTCGCGCACGCCAACCTCCACTCCCAGCTCTCCACGCAGCAGTGCGCAGAGCTTGATGACCGCCATGGAGTGCCCACCCATGTCAAAGTAATCAGCATCCACCGGCACGTCCTCGGGCTCAATATCTAGCGATTCGGCAAACAGCTCCGCCGTGATCTCCTCGGTTTCGTTCGCCGGTTCGCGGCCCTTCTCCGTGATCCTTTCTCCCTCACCCAGTGCAGCAAGGTCGGTCTTTCCATTCGACGTCACCGGCAACTCATCCACGATCGACCATCGATCCGGGATCATGTAGCTGGGCAGTTCCTCGCGCAATGCATTACGCACGCCAGTCAGGAAACTCTGCCGCTCCCCCTGGTCCGCATCGCGCAGTTGTGGGGCCACGAGGTGACAGGCCAGGAGTGTGGCGTCGGATATACGAACAGGAACGGTCACGCAGTGGAGGATGCGGGGATCAACGCCGCGGGACACGGCGGCCGAGACGTCGCCGGGATCCACGCGGTGACCACGAATTTTCACCTGATCGTCGCTGCGTCCGAGGTACTCGAACATGCCATCCGCACGCACGCGGACGATGTCTCCCGTGCGATACATCCGCTCACCCGGGGCGCCCCACGGGCAGGCGACCATGGAGCTGGCGGTGCGCGCCGCGAGCCCATGATACTCCTGCGCTAAGCCGCTGCCCGCGAGGTAGAGCTCACCCGGCGCTCCTGTAGGAACGGGGCGCAACCACGGGTCCAAAACGAACGCCGCCGTGCGATCCACCGGCATTCCGATCACGGGCGTGGCGCTCTCATCCGTGCCAGCACCCAGGGCGTTGATGGTGTACTCGGTGGGTCCATAGAGGTTGTATCCGCGCACGTCATCGGCCTTTCGCAAGGTCTCCCACACGCCGTGCGAGACAGCCTCGCCGCCCAAGAGCACCAGCCGCGGGCGATGCGCGCCGGATTCCAGCATCCCCTCCGCGAGCAGCTGCTCGGCAACGGTCGGGGTGACGTTGATGACATCCACCTGATGCGCGCGAATGGCCTCAACCATGGCCGCAGCATCGCGTCGCAAATCCTCGGAGAAGATCCGCACCTCGTGGCCTTCCACCAGCCAAAACAGCTCTTCCCACGACATATCGAAGGCGAAGCTGATGGCATGCGCGATCCGCAACGTCCGCCCATCGGCAGCAGCTGGGGCGAAGATCTTGCGCCGGTGATTGTCCAGCATGTTGTGCAGCCCGCGATGCTTGATCACCACGCCCTTGGGCTTGCCGGTCGATCCGGAGGTGTACATCAGGTAGGCATCGTCCCCGGGCACCGCCGCAGGCGTGTGGGTGGTGGCGTGGGAATCGGCAGTGGTGACGTCGACGCAAGGAAGCGCACCGATCCGCTCCATGCGCTCCCGAGAACTCGAGTCCACCAGCGCGGCTGCGGGCTGGCTGTCCTCCACGAGGACCCGGAGCCGCCCATCGGGGTGCGTCAGATCAAGCGGCGCGTAGCGCACCCCTGCCCACAGGGCTCCCAGCAGAGCCACCACCGAATGCGCGGAGCGCTCCACCGCAATGGCGACAGTATCGCCGCTGGTCACGCCGCAATTCTTGATCTTTTCCGCAATGTCGGAACAGCGAGCAATCAGCTCACCGAACGTCCACTGCTGTGCGTCATCCGCTAGCGCGATGCGATCTGGGAAGCGCTGGGCGGTGTCCTTGAGCTCATCTGCAATGGTGCGGTCAATGCCTTCGGCCTTCTGCCAGGAAGCCATCTGCTCCGTCGTGCTTTGCGGGGAAGAATCCTCCGCTCGGGCTGGCGCCAACTGGGCCAGCTGAGCGAGCGGGACCTCTGGTGTGTCCACAAACGCGGTCAGGACTTCGGTCGCGGCCTTGAGCACGGAATGTGCGAGGGACTCGTCCACCACGTCGTGGCGGAATTCCAGCTTGATGCCCAGCTTCGGCCCCGGAGTGAATACCCAGGTCAGAGGGAAGTGCGTGGAATCTTCCGCGCGCTCCTCCACAACCCCGTGGCGTTCCCGAAGTTCCGCTGCTGCCTGCGGATCGAGGAAGTTCTGCACCACCACCATGGAATCGAACAGCGTGCCTACCCCCAGCTGCCGCTGGATGGCGCCGAGGTCCGCGGAATCGTGGTCCATATCCTCGATGCGCTGGCGATAAACATCCTGGACCAGTTCTTCTATGCTCTGGCCGGGCCGAGCTGTCACTCGCACTGGCACTGTGTTGAGCAGCACTCCCACCACATCAGACATGGCGGGGTCGCTCAAGGCATCGCGGCCACTGACAGACTGACCAAACACCACATCCGAATCCCCTGTGACAGCACCCAAGGCCACGGCCACGGCTGCGTTGACCACGGAGGTCAACGTCACGGCCTGCGCCCGGATCTTTTCCTGCAGTGCGCCGGTCAGCTGCTCGCTGACCTCGGCAAACACCTGGCGAGGCAACTCGCTACCAGCGTGCTCTGAAGAGATATCCGCGGCCTGCGGGGCAACGAGCGTGGGCTGAGACAACGTCTCTAGGCGATGTACCCAATAGTCGCTATCTGCCTGCTCTTTGCGAGTGTCAACGGACTCGAGCAGGGCGTCAGCAATAGAACAACCGCGAGGAACCAACTCTCCCGCACCCTGCGTGCGGGCCTGGCCGGACCTCAACGTCAGCCTCTCGAGGAAGGTTTGCAGCATCACTGCACGCGACCAACCATCGACCAGAACCAGGTGGTAGGTAAGAAGCAGCGTGTCGCCAGGCTGTCCGTCACTTCGGCCGGTGACGATGGTTGCCTTCGCCAGCGGCACGGATGCGAGATCGATGCCCGCGCTGCGATCAGCGTGCATGATCGCCTCGAGATCCCCTTCGGTGGTCTCGACGGGGAGGTCAATGCCCTGTCCACTCCACGGCAAGTTCTGCACGGGTTGGCCGGAAGCATCGGTGTGGAACTCCGCGCCCATGGCTGGATGCACGGTCACTGTGTCCCGGAAGGCTTCCACCACGGCCTCGGCATCCAGTCTCCGGTCAAACGTCAACGCAGTCTGTGCAACGTAGGCACCCGGTGCTGCCACCTGTGACTGGAACCAGATTCCGCGCTGCAGCACGCTCAGCGGAGCGCGGCGTCCTGAGGATTGCTCGCGGCTGACGTGCTCCTGCAACTCGCGAGCAACCTCGCCGATGGCGCTGCGCAAACGCTCGGCGGAAATCACCGCATTCACCACGGACAGCTCCATGCTTACGGCCCGCTCGCTAGACCACACATCGGCCTCCACCAGGTAATCCGTCCACTGGCAGGCGGCATCGCCCGGCGCGTGGAGGACAGCGCCAGTCTCTCCCCGTCCGAGGTAGTTGACCAGGATCTGTGCCCCATGGGCCAGGGTTCGCTGCCCTTGCGGGTGTGTGTATCGCAGTGCCTGATAAGTGCGGCGGTCCGGGGCTGTGCCGTCCTCGTGGAGCGCGCGCATTTCCGCTGCGGCACGTGCTGCATCCGCTGGATCAGCCAACGGGATTTCCACCGGCGCGATGGTGGTAAACCATCCGAGGGTTCGACCATAGGAATGATCAGCCGGACGTCCGTGGCCTTCTACGTCCACGGCCCAGCTCCGCGCGTCCGTGCCCATTGTTCGAGCCACCGCGACGGTCACCAGTCCTGCCACGAGGTCCTGAACGTCCACACCCATCACGTCGGGTGCAACGCTCTGCAGGACCTGCGCGGTCTGTCCGTCAATGTTCACTTCGAGCGTGCTCACATGATCCGTACTCCACTGGTTCGAGTCCTCGACGGGCCGTGGCAGCGTAGCCAGTTCACTCCAGTGCAGGGCATCCTGAGCTGCTGCGGTGTGAGCATCGTGCAGTTCTTGCAGGCAAAGATCCTTGTAGCTCGCCTGCCCGGAGAGAATCCTGCGCCCTGCGAGCGCATCGCGCAGATCGTCTTCCAGAATCATCCAACTGGCGCTATCGATCACCGCGTGATGAGCAACGGCCTTGACGTACCCATCCACACACCCGAGCACCACGCTACGACCAGCAGCAATATCGATGTGATCGATCAATGCATCCACGTCCAAAGCCCGCACAACCATAGGGCCGTCTCCCTCGGCACCAACAAAGTGCGCGAACGCAGAACTGGTGTCCACGCGCGTACGAAGCATCGGATGTGCCTGCGCTACCTGCTGCAGGGCCTGTTCCAAGTCCTCCACAGCGACTGGCCCCAGATCCAAGCGGCGCGCCTGCACAAAGCGGTCGCTCATGCCTCTTTCCATCTGCCTGCGCAGCATCGCCGGGATGGGGAAAGCCCCCGAGATCTCCTGGTGCCCGTCCTTGGGCAGGGCTTCTTCCTGGCTCTGCCTTGTTTCCTGGATTTTCTGCTGGGTGGCCTGCGGCGTGACCCGCTCGGCAATCTTGCGTGGCGTGCGGCCCAAGAAGAAGTCCCGCGGAGTCACGTTGAGATCAGCGCGCGCCAGCGCGTGAGTAACGCGGATGGCAAGAATACTGTCTCCACCTAAGCGGAAGAAGTCCGAGTCCGGCTCCACCTCGGCGCGGTCCAAGCGAAGTGCATCAGCAATTGCCTGCGAGATCGCCTCCACCAGATCCGAGGTGCCCGAAGCCTGCTGAGCAGCAGGAATCTCACCCAGAAGGTCCAGGATCGCGCGCTCATCCCGCTTGCCATTGATGGTCTGCGGCACCTGCGTACTCACCGCGAATAGCTGCGGAACCATGTAGGCAGGGAGCGCGTCTCGGGCCGCTGCGGCAGCTCGGGAGGTGATCGCCTTTGCGTCGGCACGAGAATCCGTAATCAACAACGCACCCGGCACCTGGCCTTCGGGCAGATCGACGACCACCACGGTGGCCTCCCGCACACCGCTGACCTTCTCCAGCGCGCTCTCGATCTCCCCCAGCTCCACGCGATAACCGCGCAGCTGCACCTGCCTATCGGCGCGGCCCACGTAATCCAGATGACCGTTGTTCAGCACCTTTGCCATGTCATTGCTGCAGTACATCCGCGCGCCGCCGCCAACGAAAGGATCGGCCACGAAGCGGGAGGCCGTGGTAGAAGCAAGCCCCCAATAACCCGCGGTGACCTGCGGCCCGGCAACGTACATCATGCCGGTCTCTCCAGGCTGCACCGGCTGTAATTGCGCGTCCAGAACATAGGTACGCAACCCGTCCATCGGGCGGCCGATCGGGCTGCGGGCCTCCCCTGCATTCTCGGAGCATTCGTGTGCTGTGACGTGCACTGTCGTCTCCGTGATGCCATACATGTTGATAAACCGAACATTCGGATGAGCACTGCAGTAGGCAGCCTCCGCGCGGGCCTCCAAGGCCTCGCCGCCGAAGATCACCGTGCGCACCGCAGAGTCCTGCCCGAGGTGCGGCTCCAACGCGGCAAAGGCGGTTGGGGTCTGGCTCAGCACCGTGATGGCTTCGGCACGCAACACCTCTGCGGCATCCTCGGGCGAGCGCATCAGCGCATACGGCATCACCACGGCACGCCCGCCGGAGCTCAGCGCTGCCCACATCTCCCACACCGAAAAGTCAAAGGCGAAGCTGTGGCTGATCGACCACACGTCCTCCTGCGAAAACTCCACGTGGCTGCGAGCATTGCCCAGCATCGCGGTCACGTTGGCGTGTGTGACGGCCACGCCCTTCGGCCGCCCTGTGGAGCCGGAGGTGTAGATCACGTAGGCGATGTCATTGGCACGGGCCACGCTTGCCGACCGGCCCGCAGGCGGCTTCGCTTCCCCGCTCATCGTCTGTTCACTGACCACGAGGACGGGACAATCTACCAGCTCAGAGACCATTTTTTCCGCGCTGGGAGACACCAGCACGGCATCGGGCTGGCAATCCTCCAGGATCAATTCCACCCGCGCTTGCGGGGACAACGGATCCACGGGAACGTAGGTGCCGGCGGACATCGTGGTCGCCAGAATGGCCGCAACCTGCCACGCATCGCGCTCCATGAGCAGGGCTACTCTCGGGGTGTGGATGGCAACCTTCCGGTCCAGCACAGCGCGTATACGCTGAGCGGCGTCGTCTAGTTCTTCGTAGGTCCAATGCTCCGCAGCACCGTCTTCTCCGATGCTGGTCAGGGCGGGCCGGTCGCGGGAGTGCTCGAAGCTGCGTCGCCACAAAGAAGGAAGCGTGTCCACACCAGATACCGCACCCAACGCCTCTGCAACCTCACCCACGGTCGCCACCGCACCGGATTCAGACAGCAAAGAATCCACACTCACCGCGAGCATCTGCGCGATCCTTTCGGCACGTACCTCGGTGATTCGCTGCGGATCGTAGATCAGGCGCAGTGGGTGCTCAGCGGAAGGGTTGACCACGACGGACAGGGGAAAGTGCGGCGCGCCATTGTTGCGCACGTCAGCAACCTGTAGTGGCGAGCCGGGGCAGCCCACGTCCTGTGGAGATAGCGGCACCTCCACCACCATCAACGTATCCAGCAGTTCGCTGGCGTTGGTTCCCAGGTCGCGGGCAATATCAGCCAGGCTGACGTGCTGCACATCGCGGACCTGATTGTTGTGATGGACCATGGCGTGCAGCATGCTGGTCACCGGCAGGGTGGGATCAGATTGCCCCGGCGCGACCACCGGGATGGTGTTGAGCTGCATGCCCACGGCATCGGCCACGCCAAGAACGGGAATGTCACGGCCGGAAACGGAAGTGGCAAACACCACGTCAGCCCCAGGTTCGCAGCCCACCAAGGTGCGAAGGACCAGCCCCCACGCCGCGTGCACCACATCCGGCAGGCCCACACCCGCTGCCCGAGCACGCTCAGACAAGCCAACAGTCCGCGGATCGTCTACCAGCAACTCCCGGCGCTCGAGCGAACTCGAAGGATTAGGGCACAGCACCGTGGGGCGTACCTCGCGCATTTCCTCGCGCCAGACGGACATATCGGCTTCCGCGTCTCTGCGCGCCACCCATCGCACGCTGCCGGCCATTCCGGCGTCCGGGTCGTAGCGCGGGATTCGGGCATCGTCATCCCGGTAGATCTCCAGGAGATCCCGCAGCATGATGGGCACGGACCATCCGTCGGCGATCAGGTGATGCACCGTCTGGATCACGGCGATGTCCTGGCCACACACCGCACCATCGACACTGGTCGGGAGCACAACGGTCCATCGCATGAGCGGCTCGGGCGCGGCATCACCGGGCGGCTGCAAGGAGATTCCCCGCGAGAGGTCATCAGCGGCAATCTCTTCCGTACGCTGCACGAGCCACCCGTCTAATCCAGGCCCAGCCAACTCGGCAGGCACCGTCACGTCCCGAAAGTCCACCCGCAAATGCTCGGCAATCCCCGGATCAATCACGGCAACCACATCGCCACCGTCAGTTTCCCAAGGGCGGGTGCTCAGTGCGGGGTGGCGTCGGATCAAATTACGCGCAGCGCGGGCGAATCGCTCCCGGTCAAACGGTTCGCTGCATTCCACCCGCAAGACCTGTTGCTCCACATACGAGCTGGCCGATTCCTCGAATAGCGAGTGGAAGTACATGCCGTGCTGCAGCGGGGTCAGCGGCAGCACGTCCTGCAGCTCCGCGGAGCTCTGCGCAGTGATTCGTGCCAGGTCCGCAGAGTTCACGGGTGCGGGGGCAACGTCGCCCACGGACAACACGCCGTGATCGGCAAGCGCTGCCACCTCGCGCAATGCCACATCCCAGTGCGCGACCAATTCGTCGATCCGTTCGGGGGAGATCCTGCCGCGCGCCCAGGAGATCGTGGTGCGCAGGACGTATCCCTCGCCGGTGTCTTCGGCGATCGCGTTGAACTCCAGCTCGCGGACCAACGGCTGGTCCGGGTCGCGTTGCTCGCCGAGTTGGCCGGTGGAACCCGCGGGAGCGAAATCTTGTGCTCCTGCGGATACGCGCCCCAAGTAGTTGAACAGCACCTGTGCCTGCGGAGGGGTCTTCGCGGACTGATGCAACCAGGTGTGGGCCTGGTAAGGAACGCCGTTGCCGGGGATGGCCGCGAGCTGGTCTTTCACTGCGTTGAGTGCCAGCGCTAGCGGGGCGATGCTGCCCTCGACCTCTGTGGAGGCCTCCTGCACTGCCGCCCGGGTGGGGTCGATCAGCATGGGATATAGGCAGGTGAACCAGCCCACCGTGCGTGAAAGGTCTGCTTCCCTGCCCTGTGGCCCGGGTACGAATCGGGTTTCGCGGCCGTGCCCCTCCATCTCCACCAGGGTCCATGTTTGTTTGTTTCGACGCCAACGCGCCAACGCCACGCTCAATGCCGTAAGCAATACGGAATTCGCCCCCGTGCGGAAAGCGTGGGGCACCGCACCCAGTAATTCGTCCGTGATCTGCACTGATGCCTCATGTACCACGCTGCGCTCCTCACGGACTGTGGGCGCTTTCTCGGGACTATCAGCAAGCGCTGGCACCTGCGGGTCCCGCAGAGGTTCATCTGCACTCGGCAATGGGGGCAGGGAACTATTGGCATCCTCCGCGAATTCGCCAGTATCAACGGCCTGTTGCAGCAGCTGCGTCCATCGGCGCAGGGACGTCCGCTCCGGCGCGAGCTGTTCCCCGCGATACGCCGCGGCGAGGTCCTCGCCGATAATGTTCCATGACACGCCATCGACCACCAGGTGATGCACCACAAGGCGCAATCTTCCGGGCACCAGCCCAGCCGCTACCACCACTCCGACTGCCGGATCCAGCAGTTCAGAAAGCGCAGCGATGTCCGTGGTGGGGTGGATCGCCACCGCTTCTTCGGCAGATTCCTCCGGGAGTTCCAGCCGCAAGGGATTCCGCTGCACACGGGCCCGCAGTGCAGGGTGCGCCTGCAGCACGTCAGCCACCATTCGCCCGGCCAGCTGCGCATCCACATCTTCTGGAACTGAAAACTCCACGGACTGAATGAAGCCGTCCACGTGATCAGTAATGGAATCGAACCAGCGCAGAATCGGCAGCGACTGCACCTCACCGGTTGGTTCATCGTCTGGATCCTGCACGAAGGTTCCGCGCTCTTCGGCGCACCGAGCCAGTTGCTGTGGAGTGCGCGCAGAGAAAATATCTCCCACACTCACCTCCACCCCGCGCCGTCCCAGAGCCGAGACCAGGGTGATGGCCCGCAGGCTATCGCCACCGATATCGAAGAAGTCCGTCTCCGCACCCACCGCGCTAACCCCCAATGCTTCAGCCATTGCCTCCGCGAGCAGAGCAACGGTTTCCCCGTCACGTTCAGCATCGGCCGGGGCATCAGTGAGCGAGCTCCAATCAGGTTCCGGCAGTGCCTTCCGATCCACTTTTCCGTTGGCCGTCCGCGGCAACTCATCCATGACGGTGATAATCGCGGGCACCATGTATTCGGGCAGTACCTCGGCACACCAACTACGGATCGCAGCACCCACGAGGCCCGCAGTCACCGTCACGTAGCCCAGCAGTCGCCCCTCCCGAGCAATCACGCTCGCCGCCTCCACATCTGGGTGTCCCACCAGCGCAGATTCCACGTCCTCCAACTCCAGACGCATGCCACGGATTTTCACCTGATTATCGGCCCGCCCCACGAATTCCAGCGAG
This sequence comes from Corynebacterium sp. HMSC055A01, assembly GCF_001809405.1. Lineage (NCBI taxonomy): Bacteria > Bacillati > Actinomycetota > Actinomycetes > Mycobacteriales > Corynebacteriaceae > Corynebacterium > Corynebacterium sp. HMSC055A01. The sequence goes on from NZ_KV797523.1 coordinate 24,360, forward strand.
CCGTCGTTGTGCCGGCGCACCAGGTCTCCCGTGCGGTACATCCGGGTTCCGTCCGACGCAAACACATCCGCAACAAAGCGGCTGGCCGTGAGTCCTGGGGCATTGATATACCCCTTGGCCAGCAGGAATCCGGCCACATAGAGTTCACCAATTTCTTGGTCTGGAACCACCCGCAGGTGCTCATCGAGCACATAGAGCCGACAGTTGGGATTGGCCACACCGATGCTCGTGTTGAGGCGATCCTCGTCGTCACGGTAGATGACGTGGGAGACACCGATGGTAGCTTCCGCTGGCCCGTACCCGTGGTACAGCGGGATGGCCAGCTGCTGGCGAAAGCGACGGAACAGCGCCTGGGTGAGCATCTCTCCGCCACACCAGACATGCCGCAAGCTGTCTAATAGATTCGTGCCTTCGGCCTGTTTGAGCATGACGTCGAGAACACTCGAAACCAGATACGCAAACGTCACGCCCTCGCGATGGATGAGGCGGGCCAAGCGTTGGGGGTCTTGCTCCACGCCCGGCGCGGCCACCACCACGCGGCCCCCGCAAACCAGCGGCAGGAAGATCTCATTGATGGAGATATCAAAGGCCAGCGGTGCCTTGAACAGGGAGGCATCATCGCGGCCGAAGAACAGGATCTGATCGCGCTGCCAGAGCAAGCGCTCCACGATCGCACCGTGGCGGATCATTGCGCCCTTTGGGCGGCCGGTGCTGCCAGAGGTAAAGATGACGTACGCAACGCTGTCCGTGGACGGCGGGGTGAACAGCTCGCGGGTGGCATCGAGGTCGAATAGCGCGTCTTCGGTGAGCGCGCAGTTGTCCGGCGTGAGTACGAAGCTCAGGCTGGCATCGTGGGTGACGGATTCCCGGCGCGCCTGCGGCCACGAGGGGTCTAGCGGGACAAAACTGCCACCGGCGAGCAACGTGGCGACGATACCCACCACCATCTCCGCGCTGCGCGGCAGGGAGATTCCCACACTCTGACCAGCGTCAATACCGTGTTCCCGCAAATTTCGCGCTACAGCAGTTGCATGGGCGACGAGCTGCGCATAGGTCAGTCTGTGCCGGTCATCCACCACTGCGAGCGCATCCGGGGTCTCCTGCGCATGCTGCAGGAGCAGGCTAATCAGGTCCGGGCGATCGCGATCCTGATCCGTGTCATTCCATATGCGCTGCTGGGCGATCCGATCCTGTTCACTGCGGCCATGACCGATGACGGCGCCGCCATCTCGAGAAGCAAGCGTATCGCCAGAGGAAAACGGAGTGTGAGCAGACGATCGGGTGGGCACAAAGAGCCTTTCGGTTGATGGGGAAACAGGGAATCAGACGCGGATGGCGGACGTCGGGCTAGGTGTCAGCCAACCTCAAGCGGAGCACGGCTCGGGAAAATCAGCCTGCGATCAGGTGCGAAGAATCCCGATGTTGCTCGGAGCGGAGATCTTCATCCGCCGGCGCACGATGCGTGCGTTGCTGACCCGTGATGGCCTCCACCAGTTCCCCGGAGCGGGTCGCGATGTTGGAGAGCAACGTGGAACCGAGTCCATGCGTGGCCTCAGTTGCTCCCTGCACGAAGAGTCCTGGCACGCGCTCACCATTGAGCACGGCGCCGTAATCCCTAGTGACGGTGAATTCTTCACTGCCGTGACTATCAGCGTGAATCCCCGCAAGACCGCGAGATCGGAAGCCCGTGGCGCACACCACCACGTCAAAGTTTTCTGTCACCACGTCTCCGGTTACTCGGTGGCGAATGTCCACGTCGACGCTGCCGTCGGAACAATTACGCGCACCGAGCACCTCCGTGGTCCGGCGAATATCGAGCCGCTGACGCCCGGTGACGCTTTCCCGATACTGACGGTCGTGGAGCTCATCGAGGAGCTCAGATTCCACGCAGGCGTAATTGGTGTACCGGTGGCGGATCAACAGCTCGTTGCGGATCGCATCGGGCGCATGGAAGAAGTCATCAACGGCCTCCGGGTCGAACACCCGATTGGCGAAGGGGCTGTCATCGGCGGGGATGAAGCCGTAGCTGTTCAAGCTGCCCGTGACGGTATCGATATGCGGGCAATCGTGGAAGTACCGGATGGCCTCGGCTGCGGACTGGCCCGCGCCGATCACCAAAGCTCGGCGGATATCCCACCCACTGTTCAGCAGCTTCTTGGTGCGCGGGAGCAAATCGATGTTGTGGAAGATGCGCGAGGTGTCCAAGGAGCTGTCCTCTGCCCACGCAGGCATCTTGGCTTCCAGCCCGCGGGCAACCACCACGTTGCGGCAGCGAATGGACTCCGACTGCTGAGCTCGCTGCCCTTCGGACTCACCGCTTCCTAACTTCCTGCGGACGTGCACCACAAAACGAGCTCCGTCTGCGGCCAGTTCCGGAAGCGTCTCGATGGACGTCACGGTGGTGTTGTACTGCGTGTCCACGGTGATGTGATCCGCGATCCATCGGAGGTAATCGGCGAATTCCACGCGTTCCGGGGTGAAGGTTTGGCGGTTAATGAAATCAATCAAGCGGTCGCTGTGATGCAAGTAGTTGATGAAGCTGAAGCGGCTCTGCGGATTGCGCACCGTAACCAGGTCTTTAAGGAAGCTGATCTGCATGTTGGATCCTTCGAGGAGCATGCCTGGGTGCCAGTTGAATTCCGGGCGGGCTTCCACAAAGAGTGCATCGAGTTCTGGAGCTTGCTCTTCGATAGCTACCGCGAGCCCGAGGTTTCCGGGGCCGATGCCGATCCCGACGATGTCGCGGACGGAATTTTCGTGGGTACTGCGCTCTGCGGATGTCTGAGCTTGACGATCGATGATGGTCACTATGGCCTCTCTGTAGGATGCGCCAACCAACTTCTTAGGGTAGGCAATGCAAAGGGTAGGCTAACCTATCTTCTATTGCTCAACAACCCCCTAGCGGGAATTGCTCACCCCGCGTCCGCAAACTCCCAGCTAGAGGCTTCACATCAACTACGTCCTCGGCTACCGACTGGAAGGCCCTCCCCACACACAGGACCACCGTGGTACGCCCGCGGCGAATATCTCTCACCGCACGCGCCACTTTCATGCCCGTCATTGAATCCACTGACGAGACCGGATCAACCATCACCAACATCTCCGGCTCAGCCAGTAGCGCTCGTGCCAATCCCAGCCGCTGCCGCTGACCACCGGAAAGATTGCGCGCACCTTCGGTCAGCTCGTGATCCAATACCCCGGCTGAATGAGCCGCCCCCGGCGCCAGTTCATCGAGCCCTAAGGCGTTAAGAATGTCTACTGCATCCTCCGCCCTGCCCTCTCCAGAGCTCCGCAGCACCGCCTGCCCCACTGTGTCCCCAAACAATGCCGGCTTCCGAGGCTCGGCAAGCACAGCGGAACGCACATCGTCTACCGAGATCTCGCAAATATCGCGCCCCCGGATCCACAGTTGTTGAGTTTGTGGCCTAGTCAGGGAGCCAAGCTCCATCGACTCCCCCGCGACCAACGCATCCACCAGAGCATCTGCCCATGCGGCTGAACAGTGCACCACCGTCAGTCGCCCCTCTGCGAACGCCACGGAAGCCTGCTCTGATCCCTCGACCTCGCCGTCTCCTTCGGCCTCACCGTCTCCACCGCGCATGGAAATGGCAGGCGTGCCAATCTGAGCAGATGGCACGCCCTGCCCCTCACGCAGCCGCTGAGCTTCCGCCACGCGCTGCAGCCTCCGAACGGAAGCCCTCGCCAATCCAATGAAGCGCGGCATTCTGCTGCACTGCCGCATCGGCTCCGCGATAAATTGTGACAGCGCCACCACGGTGACCAACTCCCCCAACGTCACATCGCCGGAAATGGTTCGATAGCCCGCGTACAGGCCCACCGCACTCAGCAACAGCACATTGCTGCCCATCGCCACGGCTTCATAACCTCCGCTGACCCACGCGAGCTTCCGAGCATCCGCACACGCCTCTTCAGATTTACGCGCATATCCACGGTAGGCCGGATGCGCGCCAGCCACTCCCGAGATCACCGGCAGCCCCTGCAGAATGTCGGTCATGCGCGCGGTCACTCGCGCGAGCAGAGTTTGTTGCCGCTCCGCGCGGCGTTCAATGATCTGAGACAGCCGGTGCAGGACTATCAACACCACCGCGCTGAGCACCAACACCACCACTCCCAGTGGCAGATCAATCAGCGCCAGAACAATCGTGCAGAAAATGGCTCCCACCAGCGCACTGATCCCCACCGGGACCACTTCGATGATGTCTACCGCCTGCACCACGTCTTCACCCACCACCGTGGGCAATTCCTGGCGAGGCAGACTGTCCGCATCGTCGGAATGCCCACCATGGCTCACCACCTGCGAGGTGATGCCTGCCCGCAATTCACATACGTTCCGAGCCGACGTAGCCTGCAGTATCCGGAACCCTGTCTGCCAGCTCACAGACACCGTCGCCAGCGTAGCGCCTAAGGCTGCGATTCCACCCACCAGGTGCCACACATTCTCGCTAGCGATAAGACTGTGCGCCAACCATCCCAGTAACACCGCAATCATGGCTTCTGCCACGTGGTAGATGCTCAGCAACAAGCCACTCAGAGCCATCGCGCGAGAATTTTTTCTGACCAGCCCGCGCAGCGTCACCACCTTGTTGTCAGACACGCGCCTGCCTCCCCTGCTCATTCCAGGCGGTCCACATATCGGCATATGTTCCGTTTCTTGCTGCCAGCTCCTCGTGCGTACCTGTTTCCACCACGCGCCCGCGCTCCATCACCACCACGCTATCGGCGGAGGTTGCTTGGCTGAGCCGGTGCGCAATCACCATCGCCGTCCGTCCGCGGATCGCCGCGCGGGCAGCGTCCTCCAAGGACATCGAAAAGGCCTCGTGTGATTGCTGTGTTTCCTCGAGGTCACCGTCATCTTCGGCCGTTGATTCGTCAAGAATGACGACGCCAGCCCGAGACAATGCCACCCTGGCCAGCGCCAGACGCTGTGCCGCCACCGCATCTACGTGCAGGCCCCCTTCGCCCAGCATTGTGTCTAAGCCCTGCTTGTCGCCATGGGACAAGGATGTGCACCAATCTTCCGCACCGGTTCGGCGCAGCGCATCCCATATTTCTGCGTCGCTGGCACCTTCGGCTGCCAGCAGGAGATTATCGCGCAAACTCATCGCGAAGACGTAGTTTTCCTGGGAGGCAACGCAAAAGATCGAGCTTCTTTCTTGCGCACTCATTCCCACCACGTCGCACCCCCCAACGGTGATCACACCCGGCTCTGCCATCTCGAGGGTTCCAGAGACAATTTCCGCAACCGTGGACTTGCCAGCTCCCGATCCGCCGACCACGCATACCGTGCACCCCGCAGGGATGTGGAACGCCAAGTCATGCAAGATCTCTGGGCCATCCTCGTACCGATAATTCAGGCCCTTGACCTCTACAGCTGGACTCTGCCGATGCGAGGAGTAGTCATCAATCGGCTGTGGCGTATCCGCACCCGCGGAGCGAATGAGTCCCACGATGCGCCCCAAGGCCGCCCCGCTGCGCTGCAGTTCATCAAAGGTGAACAGAATCGTGCCGATCGGCACGAACTGACGGTGGAACAGAATCAACGCTGCCGAGATCTCGCCCACCGTCACCGCATCTTCGCGGAAGAGCAACCAGCCTACGACAGACAGGGCTGACAACCCCATGAACTCCGCGAAGTTCTCCCGCGCCACCAGCCCGGAAAACACACGAAACGCAGCGATTGATTCGTCCCGCGAAGCCTGCGCGTAGCGCCTGGTGAGACCTTGGCGGCTATCCACCAGCCGATGCGAACGAACCGAACGAATGCCCTCCATAGAACCTTGCAAGGAACCGATGACACCGGCTTCTAATTCGCGTTGGCGTCGATACAAAGGGGCAGAACGAGGAAGATACCATCGCAACCCCAGCGCATAGAACGGAATCCCGCACAGCCCCGCCAACGCGAGGCGCCAATCCAACCCCGCTATTCCAGCGCTGGCCACCACGACCATCACCAGCGCGCTGAGGGTCGATGGAACCGACTTGCGGGCACTGCTCACCAGCGCGGCGACATCCGCACCAACTCGGCCCAGCACCTCTCCCCGGCCCAGGGACTCCACCGTGGTGGAAGGCAGATTCAGCACCGCGGCGACGGCGCGCTCACGCAACTTCGCAACTACCTGGGCAATCGTCACACCCGTCAGCGCCTCCGCAAGGCCAGCGACAACGGCAGTACCAACACACGCCACGGCAGCCCACACAATCACCTTCAGCACGCCAGACTTGCCGTCACCGGCGGCTACCGCATCGATGACGCTGGCCAGCAGATAAATGGGCACCAGAGAGAGCAAGGCACCGGCGAAAGTGAACAGCACCGCACTAATTGCTGGAGTTGCGGTGCGACGGAGCAGGCGGCCAATCTCCGCAGCGGACTCACCAGGCAAAGCAGTGGGAAGTACGGCACTCACTTAAGCGTGAGACTTTCCTGCCGGTTGCAAGGTGGTCCACTCGCGGTCGATGAACTCCATCGCCTCGTCCCGCGATACCCCGCCGTCTACGCCACGGGAAGGGTCTCCCAGAGCCACGGTCCATCCGTCTGGCACGGCGGCGAACGTAGGCCACAACGAGTACTGTCCCTCGTCGTTGATAAGGGCGAAGAAGCTGCCCTGTTCGTCATCAAACGGGTTGCTAGACAACACGCGCTCCTTGTCTCATGATGCGGAAATAACGGGTTTATGGGCTGCGTTGGCCAAAGTGGTGGCACAAGTGCAGCAAGCGTGAATTAACTTAGCATAACCTAATATGCAGCTTTTGAGGGTTAAGTAAAGAAAAGTGTGTCCGCATGCGAGAGTGTCTGATGGTTTGTGTGTGGGTACCTAACCCGCATAAGGAGATGGACCAGAATGACTACTGTGGCGAGACGAGACCTAAGCTGATAAGGCCAAGATTGATGCGATTGAAAAGAAGCTTCTTGCTAACCCTGAAATCGCAAAACTAATTGACGACCTAGGCACGTCAACAACGGATGCCAATGACCTGGTTCGGGGCATGTTGCAAGCTTCTATTACCAGAGGTTTGAATGCTGAAATGGATGCCCACCTTGGCTACGAGTCGGGCGACAGGAGCGGCAAAGCTGCAGCTGGAACAGATAATTACCGCAACGGGTCGTATCCAAAGACCGTGGATTCTAACTACGGGCCGGTAACTGTTGATATCCCGAGAGATCGAGCTGGAACATTCTTGCCGACTATGGTTCCGAAAGGCTCGAGGCGCTTGACTGACGTTGAGTGAGATGATTGTTAGCTTGTATGCCGGTGGGATGACCATTAGGGATATCCAGCATCATATGGCAACTGCGATGCGGGTTGATATCTCTCATGAGACGATTTCTGCGGTTACTGTCGCCGTCTTGGATGAAGTTATGGTGTGGCAAAACCGCCAGTTAGACGAGTTCTACCCGGTTATTTTCCTGGATGCGCTGCGCATTAAAGTCCGCGACGGTGGCCGGGTCGTCAACAAGAGTGCGTACATGGCAATCGGGGTGGACCTTGACGGTATCAAGCACATTTTGGGTCTGTGGATTGCCAAGGAAGAAGGCGCCTCATTCTGGGCACAGGTGTGCTCTAACCTGGCTAATCGTGGGGTGAAAGACGTCTTTATTGTCTGCTGTGACGGGCTGAAAGGCCTACCAGAGGCAGTAGAGGCAACCTGGCCGAATTCTATGGTGCAAACCTGTATCGTGCACCTGATTCGCGCAGCGAACCGGTGGGTAGCCTACGGGGATCGCCGGGGTGTATCAGCGGCGTTGAAAAAGATTTACACCGCCACAGACGAGACCACAGCCCGTGCTGCTTTAGAAGAATTTGAAGCCTCCGAATTGGGAGAAAAATACCCACGCTCAGTCAAGGTCTGGCAGGACGCGTGGGCGCGGTTTGTCCCGTTTCTGCAGTTCCCACCAGCAGCCAGGAAGGTAATCTATACAACGAATTCCATCGAATCGTTTAACAATGAGCTGCGTAAAGCTACGCGCAACAGGGTGCAGTTCACTAACGATGAATCAGCGATAAAGACGCTGTGGTTGATGATCTGCAACATTGAAGACAAACGAGCTGCAAAGAGAGCGAAGCAGGGCAAACGAGTCTCAGCGACAGCCGGCAGGCTTATGGAAGGAGCCCGAGTTTCCGGCTGGAAACAAGCCATCAACCAAATGGCTGTGGCCTACCCCGACCGCTTCGACAAATACCTATAAACCCAGCCCCACACACAAACAACTTGACACGCTCGGTCGCCCGCGCGCGAGGTGCGGTGCTCGTATGGACCTGACCCCTTTTCCGAAACAGGATACCTTCGTACACTCTTCTCAAATTTTATGAATTAAACGGGGCATAAGGGGATAGAATGGTTGTATCCCACTAGTCGACAACGTGGGATACAACCATCAGTCAGGTTCACCTAGGAGCACAAGATGCATAAAGCAGCAAAAGGCCTAGCGGCAGCTTTTATTGCTGTATCTATGGCTACAGTCCAAACACCGGCAATGGCAGTCCAAGCACAGCCGTCGCAAACATTCACAGGAACACGCACAGTCAGCCAAAGCCCCGATGAAACTCCCGCTTTTCTTGGCGGCAACCTTCATGGGTTGACTACTCAAACTTTGTCGGTTAATGGATACGGCGACGTTACCGCAACTATTAACAATGACACGGGAGAGATCACTACTACGTATCCCGACGGTTCAACCAAGAAAACTACCGTTGAGGAAGGGGCGAAAGCACTTCAAGCCCGTTTTGATGAAGCAACTCCAGAACAGCAAGCTAAGCTACGAGCTTCCATGGAAGAGCGTATTAGCAAAGAGCAGGTCTGCCCTTACGTCGTTGGTCTAGTTGGCGCGGGACATGCCGAAGCTTGGAGCAAGGTACTAGCTTTGGCCGCAGTCAATCCCGTAATTGCAGGTTTAGCCCTTATGGGAGAAACCGCATTTTGGGTTTGGGTAGGAACTCACTGCTAAAGGAGTGACGTCATGCAACTGTGGATTATCGCAATCCTAGTCTTCGCTGGAGGTAGCATCGGCTACGCCCGCGGCCTAAAGAAGCGAATGGAAAATAATCCAGAACTGCAAGGAAAAGGCCTCCGAGTCTTGTTTGCACATAAGTAACCCTTGCACTCGCCGGTTTGCTTTTGGTTGCCAGTTGTGTCGGCACCGGGGGCTTAACTTATTGCACCCCGAGTAAGCCCCTTTGGTTGCCCCGCTGGCACAAAGGAAGCCACCCAGCGCGTGCATGATAGGGACACGCGCTGGGTGGCTTTCCCTAAGAGTCCAAGCGTTACTTACTTACAGCGTGGCCAAGCCACAACTTCTTCCGGCTCGGAATCGTCCTTGCTTTTAGTAGCGGTTAGCTTATTCCGGCCAGACCCCAGCAGAGTAACGAACGGAGTTAAGGTAGCTAGAGTGACGAAGAACTTAATAAAGGTGCCAATTGCACCAAGATCTACTTCTTCATGATCTGCCCACCAGGCAACAACTAGCAAGACTGCATAGGCAAAGAAAGTGACCCTGTCCGCTTCATAGGCAGCAGGATTATCAGTGACCTTCCATCCTTCCAACTTTAGGTAACGGCAAATCCAACAACCACGGTAAAGGAAGAGAATAAACGCCACCATCATCACCACCGTGGCAACTGCCGTAGCGAGCATAAACCCCTTATCACACCACTCATGAACTCCCGCCAAGGAAGTAAGGAGAGAGATGGTCGCTATAGCAAAATCGAGCGGTGGATAGCATCGGGGGTTTGACTTTCCTATAGGGCTTTCCGTACCGCTTTTCATTCCTTTACCTCTCTCGGCGACTATTTTGAACACTTGAGTCCTATAAGAGTAACCCATTAGAGAGTAATGTTCTCCCAGTAAGGGGTTTTCTAGGGTACACCCTA
>NZ_KV797524.1:0-346 GCF_001809405.1 Corynebacterium sp. HMSC055A01
CCCATGGATTGGCGAACACCAAGCTGGGTGCAGTGGTCCCTAAATGCTTGTGAGGTGTACACACTGCCATGATCAGAATGGAAAATTGCCCCTTTAAGACTTCCACGGACTTTCCTTGCATGAGATAAAGCTTCGATAACCAGCGATACCCGCATGTGATCGGCGAGTGCATGGCCGACGAGCTTGCGCGAGTAGACGTCGATGACCGTGGCCAGGTACATGTTCTTGCCGCCCTTACACGGCAGGTAGGTGATATCGCCTACATAGACGTGGTTCGGCCTATCAGCGGTGAATCTGCGGCCTACTAAGTCTGGCATGACTCGACGGCCAGGCTTGCGCCTGGTGG
>NZ_KV797525.1:0-4015 GCF_001809405.1 Corynebacterium sp. HMSC055A01
ATGCGCACCTGTATTGGTAAATATGCGCAGTCTGATTTGGGCATAAAGAAAGCGCCCGAGTGGGGCGCTTAACGGTTGCTGGGGATTAGTCGAGTTGGGGCTTTGGTGGACGCTGTCGAATAGAGGTGGCGGTCTTGGTGACCATGACTCCGTTGGCGTCGGCGGTGATGCCGGCGTTAGGCCAAACAGTCAAAATGTCGTGAATGGCTTTCTTGACATCGGTGCGGAAGTTTACCCAATCTTGACCTTTGGTGAGTTTTTTGGTGGCGAAGTTTGCGGCCATCATTTCCCACGTGAAGGTGTAGGCGTCGCGGTTGTTTTTCGCCAGCCAATACTGCTTGAGAGTCAGCCAGATGTAGATGTCCATTGAGCGGGGTTTGGTGAGTTCTCGTAGGACGTTGAGGTCGATTGGGATGGGGGATTCTGCGATGTGCTTGAAGAACTTTTCGGTTAGCGCCAGCTCTGACTCAATGAAGCTTCCCTGGTTGGGGTCTCGGGGGTCGAACCAGAGGTTCCAGCCGTCCAAGATTTGGGTGTTGCTGCCTTGAGCGTGCACTCCGTCATCGCTTTCGACGGTAATGGTAGAACCTGCGATACGAAGGATTTGTTCGCGAATGTTTTTCAGGTTGCCTGTTGCTCCGCCAGTTCCGCGGCCTAGAACGCCGATTGCTTTGAGGAAATGGTTCATCGAGTGGCCGAGCGGGATGCGGCGCGCTTCCTGCTCGTCGATTTTCCCTTCTTTGAGGCGTCCAGCGTTTTCTACTGCTCGGGTAATGACGTAGGCCATGATGAGGCGCGGATACTTGCCGTAGGGGAGACCTCTGCGAGAGTAGACCGAGATTATCCCTTGTGCAGTTTCTACGACGCGCTCATTGTTTTCTGCTTTGCGGTAGGGGAAGAGTGCTTGGACGAAGAGTTTGGAGGTGTAGCCGACGTCTTGGGCTTGGAGGAGTTCTTGTGCGGCGTCGTGTTCTTGCCTGCGGGCTAGTTCTTTGACTGCTTCGAGCTTGGCGCGGCGCTCGTCTGGGGTGTGTGGGGGCTGCATGGTGCCGTGGTCTCCTTTTGGATTATCGACACCGCCCGTGTTGTGCTTTGCTCACTGTCCGTGGGGAAGTGGTAAAGTCTTACCCGACACGGTCGGTGTCGTTTTCTTTTTTGGGCCCCCGCTAGAGCGCCAACTCTATGATGCGGGGGTTTCCTCATGTTTTGAGGAATGTGCGCGCCCTGGACTTGAACCGAGGGTGTGTGCCGCTCGCGCTGCGCACCCCACGGGTGTGGGGCGCGTCTTTTTATTTTCTCCGCCTATTAAATCACATCAGTGTGACTTACTGGGAGATTTAGTAATGGTGGCGGCTGTTGCCAAGAAGCCTTATTGGCCGTTTGCTTTGATGAAGCTTGCTCGGAACCTAAGGTATTAGTGGAGTCACTGTTGTTCTTCGGGCTCGTCTTTTAGCCCGTTGAGCATTATTTGGTTAAACAAGTTGTTGATTGTCTTCTCTTCGAAGTCTGCAGCCACTTGATTCCAATGGAATTCTTCTAGTTTGGGAAGCATGGCTGTAATAGCCATTTTTAAGTAGAAACCTCGACTACGTCCTGTCCTATCGCAGAGAGTGTCGAGTCGTTCAATGATTTCATCTGGCATCCGTACAGACACCACACGTCCGGAAGGGTGGGGTGCTTGTTTCATATGCAGTATCCTCTCCTTGGCAGCAATGGTAAACATTGTTTACCATTGCTGCCACTCTTGGGACTGTCGATAGAATTGTTTAATCGACACTGTGTAAACAATGTTTACCACACGTAAGACTGGTGGAGTCTTCTCAAACTCTTTAACAGCATCATGAGCGGCGCGCGCCACAGAGAGGAAGGACGCTTCCGTGGGCGCACTGCCATTTATCGGCTACCAACCATGTCCCCATCTGCACTCATCGCCATGCTGGTCTGGATGCTCATTGCCCAGATACGACGCGCAGGATTGGGAACAGGAATCATCAGAGCGTTAGGCGGAGTAATCGCCTGGGTAATCATCTGGTTCTTCCTCACCTTCCTCGGCGTGATGGTTTGCTCCATGGCTGACCACTACGAGCGCGCTACGGACGAGACCAACGACTCGCCATACTCCAACCCGTATGACGCCGCACCCGTCAACCCCGGTGAGTAGTACGACCTGAACGAGCAACAGTAGCCGCAGCCGCTAACGTCGAAGACTGTCTTTCTCTCTACTGACTACTGGTCGCCATTGTCATCGGCATCATCGCCGCCAGCGTCCTTAGTGGCGCTGGCGGCTTCGTCGTTGTCCCGGCCCTCATCATTGCCAGCGTGCGACTCATCGTCTCCAGAGGAGTCCTCCGCACTAGGGGAGGACTCCTTAGCAGTCTTGAGCATGTCGTTGAAATCGCGCTGGCTTACACCGACGAGCTCGCGCACGAGTTCTTTAGGTTCCCCTAGGTCGATAATGGACTGCGAGGCTTGACCAATCTTTTCGTTCAACTTGTCTCGTTGCTCAATAAGGCTGAGCAACGAGTTGATGCTCTTCTTCCGGTCGCGCAGCTTACGCTGTTCTTCTTCGAGACGCTGACGCAGTTCCTGACGCTTCTTCAAACTTCTACTTGCGGTAACCATAAACCCACAATGCCAGCGCACACACCGCCCCGCTCCTGACACAAACACCACGCGGGAAGTTCGGCGTAATCGGAAGCAAGCAGTGGACTATCCCTGCAGTCTCTCGACAGCGCTGTAGACCTGCAGCCGTGGGCGCGAGCGCCCTTTTTACAATACACTATATGCACTCTTAGTGTTAATCGGGTTTTGGCTGCTAGACTAGGGCGCATGATGACCCTGCGCGTAGTCAATAGCGGAACAGGTTATGAGTACCTGTTGCGCTCTGTGGCTACCAATGATGGGCCGACAGATGCGCCAAGTTTGTCGAAGTATTACGACGCGAAAGGCACCCCGCCAGGTCGTTGGTTAGGCTCTGGTTTGGCCGGTTTGAACACCGAAACGGTCACCGAAGGTGGGGAAGTTACCGAGTCTCAAATGGCCGCGTTGTATGGCGTAGGTCTGCACCCAGATGCGGATATGAAGATGTCCGAAGGTCAGAAAATCAAAGACGTACAGTTGGGGCGTCCTTTCGCTAATTTCACTAATGATGTGCCGGTTTTGGTGGCACTTCGTGACGCGGAGCGCCGCCATAGGCAGACAACGGGCACGTTGATGAGCAAGCAAGAACGCGCCGAGTTAGTCCAGGATATTGGCCGAGAATTCTTCATTGAAGAACACGGAGTCGAGCCGCAATCGGGCCGGGAAGTCGTCAACTGGGTCAATGGTTTAAAGGACAATGTGCGTCAGTCTGTGTCGGGTTTTGACCTGACTTTTTCGCCTGCTAAGTCCGTGTCGGTGGCGTGGGCATTGTCTGATGAGAAGACCGCGCAGCGTATTGAGGCGCTTCATCACCAGGCCGTAAAGGAAGCTATGGCGTGGGCAGAAGACAACGCTTTGTTTACCCGAGTTGGCAAGCAAGGGCGTGAGCAAGTCAAGACGAAAGGCTTCGTCGCGTCGGAGTTTAAGCACTACGATACGCGCGCAGGAGACCCGGATCTGCACTCGCACGTGCTGGTATCCAACAAGGTTCAGACCGAAGATGGGCGCTGGTTGTCCATCGATGGGTACACCTTGATGAAGTATCATCAGTCGATTTCGCACCGCTATGATTCCATCTTGAACACCCTGCTTTCTAACGAGATGGGCTACACTTTCACCGCCTGCGACCATGGGGTCAACAAGGAACCTACGTGGGAGATTGACGGTATTTCGCAGTCGCTGATGGAGTCTTTTTCCAAGCGTCGACGCGGCGCACAGCCGGTCTATAAGCGACTCGTGGAAGAGTTTGTTGCCGCGCGTGGTGCAACCCCTAACTCGGTTGAGGTGGGTCGTTTGTGGCAGCAAGCTATCTTGGAAACCCGTGATGCAAAGCGTGAACCAGAAAGCCTTGCAGAGCTTCGCGCAGGCTGGAAAG
>NZ_KV797526.1:0-234 GCF_001809405.1 Corynebacterium sp. HMSC055A01
TGAAGCGTCCTGGGTTTAGTTCCTACCTCAGCTAAGGAAGGATTGAACTATGCCTAGAAAGTATTCCGTCGAGTTCAAGGAGAAGGCGGTCCATCAGATCATCGAAATGGTCCGCCTGGAGTCCTGCTCACTGCAACGCGCCTACACGGAGGTCGGTGAGCTGCTTGGAGTATCTCACCACACGTTGCGGGCTTGGTACCGTGACAGCGCTTCAGCACGTGATGACTCTGACGC
>NZ_KV797527.1:0-460 GCF_001809405.1 Corynebacterium sp. HMSC055A01
TACCAATACAGGTGCGCATATTTACCAATATTCGACTAGTTATCCACAGGGTTTTACCTGCACGTTTACCTATTTTCCCAGGTGGCTTATAACTATATCCCTGTAGTTCTATATCCCCACAGGGGATCCACCAACCAACACCACCAGAAGCTTAAGACCGAAAGGCTCCCGCCTCACCTTCGGCTCGTTGGGCTGCCGCCCAAATCGCAAGCGATTTGGTTGCCACCAAAACACCCCACCACAACCGCAGTCCTATGACCCTCCACGTATCCTTGTGTCTTCTAGACTGTCTTGGAAAAGAAAAGAGCGGCAAAGAATCAGAAAAGGTAACTAAGTGCCCCAGGGGCGCTACACAGAAAACAGTGCTGCCGTTATGTTCGATAGCGTTTAGGCTTCCATGTCGGTATGGGACTCTAGGCTTGGGGCCATGGGATTTTTAGAAAACCTCCTCAACCGCTAC
>NZ_KV797528.1:0-2673 GCF_001809405.1 Corynebacterium sp. HMSC055A01
GAGGTAGGAACTAAACCCAGGACGCTTCAGAGCTTTCAGTTTTCTCTCTACTTCGTCTCTGACCGCCGCAGGCACGTGAAGCTGCTCATCGTCTACGAACTTGAGAAGCAGGTCCTGCTCACCGGCGCAGATGAAGTTTAGTAACACGCTGGTGTCCGCAACGATGAACCTTCTAGTCATGGCGAACCTACTCGTTGACGAAGAAGTCATCCAGGTCTGCCTCTATATCGCGCTGATCTGTGAGTTTCTGGCTGACAGAACTTGGAGCGGTTTGCATTGAGTCCGCTACTTCCTCGGGGCTTACCTGCTCGGCGAACGCTACGGTTGACAGGGTGATGAGTCCTTGGGAGTAGGCCTTGTAGGCATCGGCAACGAGCCTTTCGGAAGCCCGTGGCAGAGTAGCAATCTTGCGTGCGTGGTCATACGAGGCTTTCCATCCGAAGCGGGAGGCGAGTCCCTTGGCGGTGTGATGCCCTAGCTCTTCCTTCGCATCTTTCGAAATAAGTCCTGCTTGGTGCAGCTGGATAGCTGCTACGCGTGGAGAGACTTGGAACCGTTGGACAACTGTAGACAATAGCTCCTCTGCATCTGCGTATGGAGGCAACGCTTGTAGCGCTTCTTCAGGGCAGAGTACGCAGCGCGCAAAGGTGTTTGCGCGTGTTTCGGAAGGCCGAGCCTTGTCACATTGCAAGGAAGCACCATCCTCCGTGATGTCCCCGGCCACGATATGACCGATTTCGTGGGCGACGGTGAAACGCTGTCGGAAAGGATTGTTGCTCGTGCTAATCCCTACAGTTAAGGCACCTGAAGCAGGATCGCGAAGAGTCAGCGCATCGAGACTGTCCATTAAGTCGAGCACGATGAAGTCAGCATCAACGAGCTTCATGAGATTGTTGATGTCGTCGACTGGCCCTAAGCCGAGATCGTGCTTCGCGCGAAAATCAGCAGCCAGTTCAACACCGTGTTTCGAGGGGCTCGTTGAATTAGGCATGTGCGCTATCCAGGTTCACTCGTAGCTGGAGATAAGGCAGAAGAGTTTGTGTTGCTTCCTCGGTTTTGGCCTGGTGGCCGCGGGCCGCAACGCGCACGCGCTGGGAGAGCGGGGTGGCGTCCACAAGCTCAGCGGCGTCGATACCTAGCGCCCACGCGAGGGCCATGATGTGGTGGAGAGTTGGCGTGGAAGTGCCTTTCTCTAGGCGGGCCAGGGTGGGCTGGGACAGAATCTCATTGGTCATGGCGGCGAGCTCTCTTTGGCTGAGCCCGCGCAGCTGGCGCTGCGCACGGACGCGCTCGCCGAAGTCGGTGGGGATGTTCATTTTGCGCTCCTTGTTGACTTCGTTCAAACACGTGAATCAGAATTCTGTCAAAGTGATTCAGGGTGAAGCTAGTGCGAATTGGTTGCAAGCTATTGCCGCTATCGCACGCCCGGGCAAACCTGAAATTGGCAAGCCTAAAACATGGCAAGCCTAAAACCTTGGTTAGTCAATTCGTTTATGAGCGGGCGCAAGAGCGGAAGACCGAGACTTGCAAAAGAGAATGCGCAAAGCTGATAGGGAAGAGTTTCACTGCCCGCTCTCGCTCCAGCGATTGCATTCGAATCTAAAAGTGCGCCGACTCATTCTGGCCTGTCATGTGGATTTTTGATACCGGTATGGAGGCACTTTGCCGTGATTCGGTCCTTCTGCATTTTGTAAGCCAAAGAGTAGCGCGGTCAGCCTGTAAACCGATCCATTGTAAAATGAGATAAAGATTTTCGAAGTTACTTGTTCTAGTTCTTTAGAAGGGGTTGGATTTGCTTTTAAAGATCCCCACCACAGAAGCCGTTCTTGAGGGTATTGTTTGGCACTACACGGATGTGCAGGGCTTCAAGGGGATTGTTGAATCCGAAGGATTATGGGCCACGAATGCTGAATTTCTTAACGATCCTATGGAGCTTAAATATGGTGTAGAGCTTTTAATTGGACGCCTTTCTGAAAGGCTTGCGGAAGAAAAGCGTGTTGAGGAACAGGCGAACCTCAAATATATCCTTGAGGCCTTTAGAGATTCGTCTGGTTTCTTCGAGTCCCAAACCAGTCAGTTTTATTTGCTTTCTGCGAGCGTCGAGGGCGACTCCTTAAACCAATGGGCGCATTATGCAGGCGGTGGCGGCGTGGCAGTAGGTATTTGCGCGCAGTACGATCTGCAGATCGTCGAACGAGATCGAAAACTCGTCCCGTTTGAATTGGGTAATTGGGGTTACGGGAAACTTTGGAATCCTTGTTACATTTCGTCGGGGTGGCGAAAAGTCCTCTATGACCCTGATCGGCAGATCGATCAGCTTGATGAGCTAATCAGTTTCTATCTTCGGTCCATGCGAAAAGAGTCGCTGCCTGAATCTGCGACGGGAATTAAAGAAAATCGGCCCTTCCGGTTTTAGAGTGCGTTGATTTTGTCCTGTAGTTGTCCGGAGTGGATCAGGCACCGCAAGATGTAGTGGTTGAGGTTTTTGAAACCTAGGGCGATGCCGCGTAGGTGTTCGAGTCTGCCGTTGATTGCCTCGACGGGGCCGTTGGATGCACCGATATCAAAGTAGGCGAGCACATCTTTGCGTCGACGCCATAGGGTGCGTCCTAGTTGGGCGAGCTCTTCTAGGCCTTGTGGTAATCCTTTACGCAGGGTGTGGATGATGCGTTC
>NZ_KV797529.1:0-228 GCF_001809405.1 Corynebacterium sp. HMSC055A01
CTGCTGCCCCGACGACAACCCACCATGCAGTTTTTTCACCCGCGCCAACGCAGGCACTGCGTCAATATGACTTTCAACATGGAAACCATCCGGCGACAACACCACAACCACCACTCTCTGTAAACCTAAGGCCTAGACCCTGCTGTACATCTGTAAAACAATTCCTGAATCTACCCTATTTTACGCGCAACTTGCTGGCATGGATGCCCGTAAAACTAGGGTGTACCC
>NZ_KV797530.1:0-806 GCF_001809405.1 Corynebacterium sp. HMSC055A01
TCTTCCAGGATTGGTTTGTTGGCATGTTTGCCCATTGACAGCACGTTTCGGCAGGACTGGTATGCCTGGGCCGGGATGGCTTTCGCCGCGATGAGTTCTTCGATGACCTTGCGTGTTGCCGGGCCGGTTTTGCTGGCTTCGCGGTAAAAGTAGTCGCTTGTCCACAGTCCACGGGTGGAGTCCATCCCAGATGGAATGTGCTCGTAGTCAGTGACATAGGCCCCACGCTTATGTGAAACCCGGTGGGTTGCCACGGTTGCCCCTTGGTCAAAGACGGTCAACATCTGGCCGGTGATGCGCACATCGACAGTGCGGCCAACAAGCTGGTGCGGAACGGAGTAGCGCACTGTTGCAACCGTGACATGGAAATCCGGGGCCACTTTTGCCCGTTTCCACTCGGTGTGTTGCCACGGGGTTGCCGGCAGATCCGCAAGCAGATGCTGTTCGTACTCTTCAAAGAGATCCCTGCGGCTTGACTGCTGGCTGCGAAACGGCACGGAGGCGTTGATTGCGTCGACGACGCCCACAATCTTTTCGTTGAGCTCGTCCAAATCAACACACTGGTGGCTATTAACCGCGTGGATGACTTTGTGTGTGACGATCTTTACCGCAGCTTCCACATTTGCTTTATCCTTCGGACGACGCGCGCGTGTGGGAAGTGCTGCTGTGTTGTAGTGCTCCAAGAACTGCTGGTAGGTGTCGTTGACCTTCCGATTCCTATCGGCAGTGCTGATCGCATTCGACGCCGTCGACGCGTTATCTGGGACAACAACCTGGCAGACCCCACCGAAGTAGTCAAACGCTTG